>NZ_CP085211.1:0-311335 GCF_044797955.1 Idiomarina seosinensis
AATGAGTCTTTAACCACGCAGAAGCGTAAGCCAGGTTAGCAAAACTTGCCGAGTGAGACTCCGGAAAGCCGTACTGCCCAAAACCACAAATCTGTTGAAATAACCGCTGAGCAAAGGCCTGGCTATACCCTCGCTGTAACATACCGGAAACCAGTTTATTCTCGAACTGCTTTAACTTACCGGTGCTTTTCCAGGTAGCCATTGCCCGCCGCAGCTGATCCGCTTCACCGCCACTAAAACCGGCTGCAACCATAGCCAGCTTAATCGCCTGCTCCTGGAAGATGGGTACCCCTAACGTTCTGGCTAATACCGATTTAACCTCATCGCTGGGGTAATCCACCGGTTCGAGACCCGCCCGACGTCTTAAGTAAGGATGTACCATATCACCCTGAATAGGCCCCGGCCGGACAATCGCAATCTGAATAACCAGATCGTAAAAAGTCGCTGGTTTCAATCGCGGCAACATATTCATTTGTGCGCGTGACTCAATTTGAAAAACACCCACTGAATCGCCCTTTTGCAGCGCCTGATAAACCTTCTTATCTTCTTGTGGTATTTGCGCTAAAGATAACTGGACGTTTTGCTGGCTCAGCAACTGCAGCGTCTTACGCAAGGCGGTTAACATACCCAGCGCCAGCACGTCGACCTTTAATAACTTCAGACTCTCCAAATCGTCTTTATCCCATTGGATAACCGTACGGTCACGCATACTGGCATTTTCAACGGGAACCAAATCAGACAGTTGCCCTGCAGCAATAACAAAGCCCCCAACATGTTGTGATAAGTGACGCGGAAACCCTATCAGCCACTCAGTATATTTAACTAATTGCCTGCCGCGCTGCGTGGCTAGCAAGTCTGGATGCTGCTGACTTAATTGTTGTTGCCAGGAGCTGGTTTTATCGCGCCGGTCCAGGTTTTGGCGGTAATGCTGTAGCTGTTGTTCAGTGAAGCCCAGCGCTTTACCTACATCGCGAAAGGCACTGCGAAACCGATAACGAATAACGGTTGCTGCCAGAGCTGCCCGTTTGCGGCTGTATTTTTGGTAGATGTACTGAATGATTTCTTCTCGCCGCTCATGCTCGAAATCGACGTCAATATCGGGCGGTTCGTCTCGCTCTTTAGAAATAAAACGCTCAAATAAAACATTAATTTGAGTCGGGCTGACAGCGGTAATTTGCAGGCAGTAGCAAACCACTGAGTTTGCTGCCGAGCCCCGGCCCTGGTAGAAAATACCGCGTTGCTGAGCAAAACAAATTAAATCGTGGATCGTTAAGAAAAAGTATTCGTACGACTGTTCTTTTATCAGTTTAAGTTCTTTTTCATACTGTTGGCGGACAGTATCCGGCACACCAGCCGGGTAGCGCCGGTTGGCACCGGCCTCAGTTAACTGCTTTAAATAAGCACTGGCTGATAACCCTTCGGGTACTAGTTCTGCAGGATATTCGTAACGCAACTCGTCCAGGGTAAACTGACAAAGCTCAGCTATCTTCGCACTTTGTTGCAGCCAGTCAGCTGGATAACACTGTTGTAGCTCATTTAAGGTTCGTAATCGCTGCTCGCTGTTGCTACTTCCGTACTGCGGAGCCTGCTGAATAGCACAACCATTTTTAATCGCGGTCAGGATATCCAGCAAAGGTTGTTTCTTTTTATCGTGCATCAGGCAGCCACCAGCGGCTACGACGGGTATCACCAGCTGCTGATGTAAACGTTGAGTAAAACTGAATTCAGCTTTATCGCCTGCCCGGTAATGACGCTCGTATAGCAACCAAAGGCGCTGTTCCCAATGTCGTTTTAGCTGATGACCAAAATTCAGAGCTTTAGCGTAAGAAATACCGCCACCTTCAATTATCGGTCGCCATAACAACAGACAGCCATCAAAACCGCTTAAAAAGTCCTCTTTGTGTAAGCAGTAATAGCCTTTTTCGGAGCGTCCTCTAAATTCAGTGATTTTGCGGCATAACTGAGCATAAGCCTGACGGGTAGGGCAGATAACAACAAAAGTACCCAGTTGCTGATGTCGAAACTCGCTACCGACAATTAACTTTAACTGATGTTGTTTAGCGGCTTCGTATGCACGCACAATGCCGGCTACGGAACATTCATCCGTTATAGCCAGGGCTTCGTACCCCAGTTCTGCCGCTTTATCGATAAGCTCGGAAGGAAAGCCCGCCGAACGCAAAAAGCTGTAATGACTTAAGCAATGCAGTTCAGCGTACCGCATTAACTAAACCAGCCCTGTAAAAACCACTGTTGATGCTGAAAAAACAACCACCCTACACGCTGCTCCGGATCGCGGGCTAACCAATAATCGCGTTGATAGGGGGCCTCGTCCCACCAGCCGGTTTCCAGGCGTTCCGGACCTTCTATCAGGATCCATTGCTGAATATCAATGACTTCGGGCTGAGGCAACAACCATAATGGCCGTTTAACGGGTATTGCGCTGTTATCAGCAACGGCTGTTGCCGAACCAGCGGAAACAAATCGTTCATTAAGTAACGGTCGTAAATCAGCCGATAAAGAAGGACTGTAAAGAGCCGTTTCGCCTAGCCTGGCCTGGAGGCGCGTTAAAAGCTCCGGCAAGTCCCCCTGATGTGAAGCCGAGTTGGTCAATAGCTGGCCACTCTGACGATTGAGCTCATAAAGCCGCTGTGCCTGCAGGGATAGTGCCACTACAGGTTGCTTTAAAGGATGTCGGCTCATCTGCAACTGAATAAGCTGTAAAAACTGCGAAGCCCGCCAGCTATCACTGGCTAACTTTAATTTTACAGTGGTATGTGGCTGTTGCCGGTGATGAAGCCTAATTTCAAGTTCGTGGACAACCTTCTGCCGCTGGTATAAATAGTCTTCAAGTTCTTTGAGAGCTCTTTTTAAAGGAAAGAGCAGACCTTGCCAGTGGCCTATTTCGGTCACCAGATCAAACGACATAAAAAACTGCTCTGCGGGCCGATAGTAATCATAAGGGGGCTGTTGCTGACCTTTTAATAAGGACAAGTCATTAACCAGGCCTGCACCAAAGCGTTTACCTATTTGAGCTGCGGGAATTTCCCATAGTTGCTGAAGTTGCCTGATACCCGATTTATACAATTTTTCAACCGTAGCCTCCGGCCAGTTGAGTTGCTGGATAGTCAGCTGCCCCAGAGCCTGCTGGATAATTCTTCGGTCAGCCGAATACTGCTCTGCGCCCGCCATAGCAAGACATTGGGCGGCAACAAGACCATTCGCCAGACTAAAAGAACAGGTTAAGCGAAGGCCCTGAAACTCGTCGGTAAGGTGCTTAAGTAATGGCTCAAGCCCATGATAAAGCCGCAACAAAGCGGCTACCTCAATTGCAATACCCTGAGGCTTAAACAAAACCTGCTTGTCAACCGACTGATAAAGTCGGTCAGCCAGAAACTGAAGCGCCTGGCTTTCTTTGTCGGCGCAATACGGATGACAAATAAGATCCGGTGCGATGGTTTGCGCCAAAACCTGGGTCTGTCCTTTCTCTACACCCATTTCAGTGGCTTTTGAATTACTCTGGACGATGGTTTCTTTCTGCTTCTTTTGCTGCTGATAAAAAGCCAGCGGGTAATCGTCAATGGCGGGGTGGATACGCCGCATAGTATCAAGCAGTAATTGTGGGAAGTGACAATATAACCAGAGACTCATAGAGCAACGTCACTAACCGGCCAGCCGTAACGGCGTTTTACGATATTGATATGCGTAGCACCCGCATTAATCAAAATGCGGTTAGTATAAGCCCGGGCTTCCGGACCACCAGCTGCCCCGGTCAAAACAAAGCCTGCCTGGCCTCCGGACAAGGCCGCCTTATAACAGCGCCTCACCAAAGTCGGCTCGATATCCTGCTGAGGTAACCACAATAAAGCAAGCCCTGTACCGCTAAGCAGGATCTGCTCAAAAGCCCAGGCCGCCTCCAGACCTTTTGCTTTCACAACGATGTGACAAGAAGACTGTGATAACTTCCAGTATAAACCGGCAGCTGAGACTAACGCAGGGGGGTTAATCCAGAAAACCGGCAGTTGACGCTGTACGCTCTGATGCAAAAGCGGGGTCAGTAAACGCTGCTCAGTAAACGGCTGCTGCCGCTGGATCTCATGCAGCCCGCTAAGCTGCCAGCCGCCACCTAAGGCTTGATCAAGTCTTTCACTACCACTACGTAAATAGTCCTGTTGCTGTATAACGCTCTGTTTGCCCTGCCAGAGCAAACCTTTATTAACCAGCTGTTGTAGTTTTGGCTGCATAGTAACCTCCACCAATACTGTATGTTTATACAGTATATTTGAATTGCCTATTTTCGCAACAGACAATTAAGGTTGGTTCCGTTATGATTTATGTTTATTTTGGTGAACGACCAGGATCCAGGAACCGTCATGCTGACAAAATTACTCATCCCCCTAAGGGTGCTCGTGAACTTATCATGGGCAATTGCGACAACCTTAATTATTGGTGCAGGAGTCGTTTTTGTAGGCATTTTTAAGCTGTTACTTCCTGTTAAATCTGCTCAGGTTTTCTTCTCCTATCTGGCGAATGGATTGTTTCGTCTGTGGGCTTACGCGATGTCACTACTGTTTCAGTTAGCTCAGCCAATGCAGTGGCATATTGAAGGTGATTTACAGCTGCACCCAAAAGGGTGGTATTTGATTCTGGCTAATCACCGCAGCTGGGTCGACGTTTTTGTTCTGATGCACCTGGCACGCCGTAATATGCCGATGCCTCGATTTTTTTTAAAGCGCCAGCTGTTATGGATCCCAATTGTCGGCTGGGGTTGCTGGGTACTGGATATGCCCTTTATGCGGCGTTACTCCAAAGAAACACTGCTAAAAAAGCCTCACTTAGCAGGGCGGGATATTGAAACCACAGCGCGCTCATGCGAAAAGTTTCGTTATATTCCGACAACCGTTGTTAATTTTTGCGAGGGTACCCGATTTACTCCAGCCAAGCAGCAGCTGAAAAAAAGCCCCTATCGCTACTTACTGCCGCCAAAGGCAGGAGGAACCGCTTTTTCGCTGCAAACTATGGGCCGCCAGTTTGAAGCTATTCTCGACATTACCATCGCTTACCCGGGTAAAACCGATCGTCCGGTACTCTGGCATTTGCTGAGCGGCCAGTTGCGCAACGTCTACGTGGATGTGCGCACCCTGCCTATTACAGAAGACTTGATTGGCGATTACAATAACGATGATGCCTTTAAAAAGCACTTTCAGAAATGGCTTAATCTGCGCTGGCATGAAAAAGACGCTACCCTTGAGAGACTCCGGGCAAAAATAAATGCCTCTGACCAATTAAGGTAGTCAGCATGAATTTTGAAATAATTAACCAATGGCTAAGTACCATTGGCTTCAGTGAGGGAATAGTAGATAAGCTCTCTTTAGCCATTAATGTTGCACTTATTCTGCTGATTAGCTACATCGCTTATGCCATCGCCCGCATTGTCATTAACAAAGCCATCTACCGTTTACTGAAAAAAGCGCCCGAAAGGTGGTATAAGGCCCTGGTAAACAGCGGTTTTTTTAAGCGCTGTGCAAATCTGGCACCGGTATTGATCATTAATGCCTCTGTTCCCATCGTTTTTGTTGATAAATTTTCCTCGTGGCAGTCGCCTCTTAAAACCGCTGTCGCTATCTATCTGACCTGGGTAATGACCAGTATTCTGATAGCACTGACAAACGTTATTGCAATTGTTTATGAGTATTCCAATAAAGCAAAAGAGGTTCCTTTAACCGGGGTTATTCAGGTAGTTAAACTGGTGCTGGTGTTAATGGCCATCATTATCACCGTTGCGATCTTAATGAACCAGTCCCCCCTTTATTTGCTCAGTGGCTTTGGCGCCATGACGGCAATTTTAATGGTTATTTTTAAAGATACCTTGATGGGCTTTGTTGCAGGGGTCCAGTTGGCTGCTAACCGTATGGTCGCAATTGATGACTGGATTCAGGTTCCTGACTCAAACGCTGACGGCGTGATTAAAGAGGTGGGGTTGATTACGATTAAAGTCGAGAACTGGGACAATACGACGGTTTATTTACCGACCTATGTGCTGGTCCATCAGTCCTTCACTAACTGGCAGGGGATGATCAAATCTGGTGGGCGCCGTATGATGCGGGCCATTAAACTGGACCTGGACAGCGCCCGATTACTCGACAAAGATGAATTAGCAAAGCTTACAGAGCGCTATTTTCAACAAGATGTTGAAGACTGGCTTAAGGAACATCAACTTGACGCTCCAGTCAGTAACCTCACGACGATTCGCCTTTATGCCACTCATTACCTGGCCCACCATCCCAATATTCGTCAGGATATGATGTATATGACCCGATTACTGGAGCCAACAGCTGCAGGCTTGCCGCTTCAACTTTACGGCTTTAGTAAAAAAACTCAGTGGAATGAGTACGAAACGGTGCAGTCTGAAATTACTGAGCACCTTTATACTGTATTACCGGACTTCGGACTGAGGTACTACCAGTATTTTGCGAAAGAGCTGACGGGGAGTCAAACTGACGGGGGGTAGTACGTCCTTGTACTCAGTCCTGTCCATGTGGTGACTACTCTATCAAAGCAGCTTGGTCATTTCAATATTAAAAATTACAAAAAAATATGACTAATATCATAAAAGGGTAAAAAAATACCCCGCTGCTGCAGGGTATTTTTAGTTTTCTATTACTTTTTTACTACTTTTCTACTAAATAGCCGGCTAGCTCAGTAAAATCTGCAACAAAATCATCGCTGTCGCGAAACCCTTGCGGTAGCATTTTGTATTTACCGTTAACGATAAATGTTGGTGTGGCATTGACGCCCAGGCTACTGGCGCGACGATCCATTTTGCTGGCAGCCGCACGTATCGAGAAACTGGCCATTGCTTTATCAAATTCATCGCCGGAAATATCATTGACAATGAAGACGTTGCGAATGTCCTGCTTGCTTGTCAGCATACTGTTTTTGTTAAAATTGTAGTCAAAAATAGAGGCACTGATCTTTTCTTCCGCATCCAGTCTCTGGGCCGCAGCGAATGCCTTTGTCATCGTTTCGCCAATATCTCCGCGCGGACTGATAAAGGATACATGAGCTTTTTCAAAAGCATCGGGATGGGCCTGCTTGATTGCTTTAGCAATCGGCTCAAAACGGTAACAATGGACGCAATAAAACGAGAAGAACTCAACAATTTCCGGCTTACTGGTCTTATCGTCCGCAATAACTTCGTAATGCACACCCTCTTCAAAGGATTGTGCCTGCACACTACTAAAAGTCACTAAGACCATACTTAATAAACCTAATACCCACTTACTCATCATCATTACCTTTTTTATCTTTTAAAAGCCTAATTTTAACGGCTGCTCGTCTAACGCAGCTAACTGCTCTTTTAAAGCCAGCACCTGCTGTTCCCAATAGCGCTCTTCTGCAAACCAGGGAAAAGCTCGCTGAAACGCCGAATCTTGCCAGCGCTTTGACAGCCACGCCATATACTGAATAATCCGAAAACCCCGCAAGGGCTCAATTAACATCAACTGCGACTTATCAAAGGAGCAAAACTCCTCGTAACCCTCTATTAGAGCATCTAACTGTATCGTTTGTTCCGCACGCGGGCCATTTAACATCATCCAAAGGTCCTGTATTGCCGGACCCATTCGGCAGTCATCGAAGTCAACGAACGTCAATTGGTCATTCCAGGTTAAGATATTGCCGATATGACAGTCTCCATGCAAGCGTTGAAATGGAAACTCGTCTAACGGCGTCGCCTTAAGTCGTTGCGCAAGCGGATCTAAGATGGCAAAAAACGCCGTTTTTATTGCCTCCGGAACTAATTCAGTGACCGCCAGCTCCTGCCTGGCCTGCTGAACAAACAGCTGGTATGAAATATGCTCACGGTAGTTAAAATCATCGCTTCTGGCAACACTGTGCAGGCGTCCAATTTGCCGACCGAGGCGCTCAAGCTGGTCCAGATTGTCAGGCTCGAAAGCACGCCCACCAATACTCGGGAACAAACAATAACTGTAGCCCTGAAAGTCATGCAAGGTTTTACCGTTAAGCGTTAACGGTGCAGCAACCGGGATTTCGTGCTCCAGCAGCTCCTGTGTGAACAAATGTTCTTCAACGATTTGCTCGTGGCTCCAACGGCCTGGCCGATAAAACTTAACCACATACCGCTGGTTATCATCGGCCACGAACTGATAAACCCTGTTCTCATAACTGTTTAAGGCAAGTAAACCGGAAGTTGGGTAAAACCCCAACGCCTCGATCGCTTTAATCAGGGTATCAGGGTCGAGCCCCTGAAAGGCGAAGTCGCGCTGTGACATGTATCCCTTATTCGTAAATAAAACGGGTTTCGTGCGTTAATGTAACGCTTGAATCATCCAGCGACTGTACCACAAAATTAAACTCGGTGACTTGCTGTTGTAACTCGCCGGGCGGAACCGCCAGGGTTACTGGTAAACTGCCAACTTCACCAGCATCGACCGATTTTGTCGTATCTCCCAGCAAGCGGTAATCAGCCATTCCTTCAACAGATATTGAGTAGGTTTGCTCTTGCTGCGATTTGTTGACAATTTTTAAGGTATATACGTTTTCAATTTCACCCTGAATGTTTTCCCGGTAAAGGGCGTTCCGGTCACGCAACACGTCGACTTCAAGAGGGATTCGGGTTGACACATCCCAAACCAGCACCGCACTAACCAGTAGCAAGACGACAAAATAACCCATGCTTTTCATTCGCCAGGGGTTGGTTTTCCGCGGCATGGCCTCGTCAGTAGCCAAATTACGCTCGGTAGTAAACCGAATTAACCCGCGTGGATATTTCATCTTATCCATAACTTCATTACAGGCATCAATGCAGGCACCACAGTCAATACATTCATACTGTAAGCCATTGCGAATATCGATACCGGTCGGGCAAACCTGCACACACATATAACAATCGATACAGTCGCCCAGCCCCTTTTCTTTCGGATCGACTTTACGAGAACGCGGACCGCGGGGCTCACCGCGGTTTACGTCATAACTGACCGTGTAGGTGTCTTTATCAAACATGGCCGACTGGAAGCGCGCGTAGGGGCAGATGTGCGTACACATAATTTCCCGCATATAAGCCGCGTTACCATACGTACAGAAAGTGAAAAACAGGACACTAAAATAGGCCCAGAAGCTGGCATCGAAAACAAAGAAATCGAGAAACAGCTGGCGGATTTCAGTAAAATAGCCCACAAAGGTCATCGACGTCAGCAGGGCGACGATAACCCAGCTGACATGCTTACCTGTCTTACGCCAGAACTTATCGAAATCCATTTCCCGCTCGTCAAGTCTCATGCGTTTATTACGCGGACCTTCGAATTTTTTTTCAAACCACATGAACAGGGCGGTCCAGGTAGTCTGAGGACACATGAAACCGCACCACACACGACCCCATATGGTGGTGACAAAAAATAACGCGAAGGCAGCTACAATGGTAAACCAGGCAACGATAGTGAAATCCTGCGGCCATAACGTCATACCGAAGATACGGAACCTTTGCTCCATAATATCAAGCAGTATGGCTTGCTCACCCTGGTAAGTCAGCCAGGGCAAAATAGCGAAAACCGCCAGCAGAACAAAGCCAAAAATGCGTCGAAAATATTCCATACCGCCCTTAACATCGCGCACATAAATGCGGTTACGGGGCGAATAGTTATTCTTTTGCGCGGTATTGGTCGGACGCTGAATTTTTACTTTGTCCGCATCTTGCACTTCGACTTTTTGCTTCATTGGGCTACCACTTGATAACAGTCATCTGACCATCAGTATAACGGATAAAAACTTGGCAATCAGCCTGTGACAGAACAGATTACTGGCTTTTGCTTTAATTTTTATGATCTGCATCAATTATTCAGAGCAGTAGGGTGGTGGCAATAAACAACAAAAAAGCCCGTTAAAAACGGGCCTTTTGGCTAGCATCTGGGGCTACGATCGGCTTATGACAATTTACGCGCCGTTAGTGCAGCATTAAGGACTGCAGCCAGCTTTATTGACGATTGAATCGCCTGCGCTGAAACATCGTGTTGCTGTAAGGTTTTAACATGCGAATCAATGCATAAACCGCAACCATTCAAGGCTGATACCGCCAGTGAATACAGCTCAAAGTCAGCTTTATCAACACCGGGGTTAGCCATTGCGTTCATACGCAGGCCAGCCGGCATTTTGCTGAACTGTTTATCAGTTGATAAGTGTAAAAAGCGATAGTAAACATTGTTCATCGCCATTAACGTTGCCGCCAGCTTCGCAGCCTGAACAACGTTTGCTTCCACTTTGTCTAACGCGTCTTCCTCTACGGCGGCAATCAATTCTTCGTCTGCCAGGCTGTAAGCCAGTGATAACGCAGTGCCGTAAAACTGATCAGAGGTTAAACCGGAAGTATCTACGTTGGTAAACAAACTGGACAAATTAAGTTTAGTATCTTTGCCGTGGTCTCCCAACAGCTGTTTATAATCTGCTACTGCCATTTTTGACTCCCAAATTCATTATCAGCGGCTCCGGCAGTAAACGCCGGAGCTGCTGTTATCAAAGCAATGGATGCTTATTAAAGAGTGTCGCCGCCTACTGCGCGGTTGCACGGACACAGCTCGTCTGTTTGCAGACTATCCAGTATGCGCAGGATTTCAGCTGGGTTGCGGCCTACATTCAGGTTATTTACTGACACATGCTGAATGACATTGTGTGGGTCAACAACAAAGGTAGCGCGGAGTGCGACATTTTCTTCTTTGTCACGAACACCCAGTCCGTCAATCAGAGAACCGTTATCAGCAAATGAATACTGCTGTAATCCTTTAAGATCCGGATGCTCACGGCGCCATGCTAGTTTGACAAATTCGTTGTCTGTGCTGCCGCCTAATACGATTGCATCGCGGTCTGCAAAATCTTCGTTCAGCTTTGCAAACTCAACAATTTCTGTTGGGCAGACAAAGGTGAAATCTTTTGGATAGAAGTAAATGATTTTCCATTTACCGCTAAAGCTGTCATTGGTAATGGTTTCAAATGCACTTTCGCCATTTTCTTCTGGCATATTGAAACCTGGTTTTGCTGCGATTACGCTGAATTCTGGTAACTTGTCGCCAACTGTAAGCATAATTCTCTCTCCTAAAATGTGGTTATCAGTAGTGCTTTAGTTCGGGAGCTATACTATGGAAAAACCTTTATTGGATAAAACGAATAAAGTTGATTATGATAATCGATAAAACCAATTTAATGATCAGACAGGTGCATCATGGGAAAACTGCCTAGCTTAAAAAACCTGAGTTATTTACTCGCTCTGCATCAACAACAAAATTTTAATCGTGCAGCCGGTGCCTGTAATGTCAGTCAATCAACTTTAAGTAGCGGCATTCAAAACCTGGAGGAACAGCTCGATTGCCAATTAATCGAACGTGATCACAAATCCTTCTTGTTTACTGCCATTGGCGAAGAAGTTGTCGCCCAGGCGCGCAAAATCATTACCTCTACTGAAGAGCTAATGCATTACGCTCAGGGGCATGGCAATGTGCTGGAGGGGCCTGTGAGACTGGGTATTATTCCTACCATCGCACCCTTCATAGTCGGTAGTTTGAGCCAGAGAGTCCAGGAGACTTATCCAAAACTGTCACTTCAGCTGGCCGAAGACACCACCGCCAACTTGCTTAATAAGCTGCGGGACGGCGATCTGGACATTATTTTACTGGCTTTACCGATGGATATTCACGGTAATCAAAAGTGGATACTGGGTCGCGACCCGTTCAAATTGGTGGTTCATAAATCTATGGCAGATAAGCTGGGCGAACCTGTTGACTACGATCGCCTGCCTGATGGCAGTATTTTCCTGCTGGAAAAAGAGCACTGTTTAACCGGCCATGCCGTATCGGCTTGCCAGTTAACGGACACGGTCAAAGTGAATCCATTTACTGCCACCAGTGTTCACAGTTTGGTACAAATGGCTAATGCAAGGCAAGGAGCAACCTTTATATCGCAAATGGCAATTGATCAGGGTATTTTGGAAAACACCGATTTAGTTCCTCTAAAACCGACAGGCCAGGAAGCATCGCGCGATATCGGGCTGGTTTACCGGGCGACAACCAGCCGACGTCAAACATTTCGTAAGATCGCCGAAGAAGCTGCCCGTTTATTGCCGGTTAAAACCCTAAGCTAACGCCGCCTGACCGGGGGCAACGGATAGCGGTCGGCCAGACTGATACTGATGCCGTCGGGCTTGATTACCCGTGCTTGGCGGCGAGTCAACGCACGCGGGTCGGTGACGCCACAAGAGTGCGCGATGATATTAACGCCGTACTCTAAAAACTTGTGGTAATTGGCTACGCGGGTCGCTTTGCTGACCGGATCCAGCCCCTTTTGCCGCCTCGGGTCATCGGTAGTAACACCGGTTGGGCAGGTATTTTTATTGCATTGCATGGCTTGGATACATCCTAAAGAAAACATAAATCCCCGCGCCGACACAATAAAATCTGCACCCATAGCAATAGCCCAGGCGACATCCGCCGGAGAAATCATTTTTCCTGAGCAAACGACCCGGATTCGCTCTTTAAGCCCTGCTTCCGTTAGTTTATCCACCAGGATAGGCAAACTCTCAGATAATTTCAGACCGACATAGTCCATCAACGGCTGCGGGGCGGCGCCGGTTCCTCCATCCGCACTATCTAAGGTAATAAAGTCAGGAGCCGAAGCTTCACCTCGCTCCAGAATGGCGGTAATTAATTCATCAATCCAGCCAGGATCACCCATAACAAACTTAAAGCCAACCGGCTTTTGCGTTATACGGCGAACCTTTTCGATAAAATCAAGTAACTCCTCGTTATTACTAATTTCCGGATGGCGGTTTGGGCTAATAGCATCTTTGCCCTCTTCAATACCGCGAATTTGCGCAACTTCGGCGTTTACTTTAATACCCGGTAAAATACCCCCTTTGCCGGGTTTTGCTCCCTGACTCAGCTTTACCTCGAACATTTTCACATTGTCGTGCCGACCCAGCTCCGCCAGCCTGCCTTCGTCCAGTTTGCCGTCTTTAGACCGTACCCCAAACTTTGCGGTACCTATCTGAAATACGATGTCGCACTGACCACTTAAATGATAGGGCGATAACCCCCCTTCGCCGGTGTTAAGCCAGCAACCGGCTTTTGCTGCGCCATGAGATAAGGCTTTTAAGGCGACTGGAGATAATGCTCCGTAACTCATTCCGGAAATATGAAAATATGAACGCGGAGCATACGGCTGCTCGCAATAAGGCCCTATTTTGACCGGCTCTGGCTGTGTCTGTTGTTCTGCCAGCGGTGGAAACGGTGCATTACCAAAAATAATGGTGCCGGTACGGGTTAAATCACGCGTTGAACCAAATGCAATATTGCGGTCCGAGTCTTTAGCAGCCCGGTAAACCCAGCTACGCTGGGCTCGGTTAAACGGCATTTCTTCACGATCCATTGCAAAAAAATACTGACGCATAAACTCGCCCATGCGCTCAAAAATATAACGGAACCGGCCGACAAAAGGGTAGTTTCTGCGAATCGTATGCCGCGTCTGAATTTTATCTACGACGTACATTACACCAACACTAACAATACCGATTAGGACAAGAAGCACAAAAGCGGCTGCTAACCATTGCCCGAAAATCAGCAGTGACTGACTGTTAAACCAGGAATCGTTCATTAATTAACTTCCAGCGTCTTAATACGATAATTAAGACTATAATGAACTGACCAGTTCACAGATCAAGCCAGTAACAATCAAATTTCTGTTTTTTGACGTATACTGACTGATAAGCCCGACAAAAAAATACAAACAAGGAGTCTTATGAAAACCTACAAACTTAGTCTGTTAGTAGCGTTATCGCTGGGCATAACAGCCCCAGCTGTTGCCGATCAGTACAGCACAGAACGCCATACAGTGACCATGAAAACCATGACCGAAGACCTGACTCACCCGTGGGGGATGACTTTTTTGCCTGACGGCAGTCTGCTGGTTACCGAACGCTCCGGAACCCTAAACCACATTTCAGCTGACGGCGAAAAACGAACTAAGATTTCCGGCACCCCGGAAGTTTTTTCCCGAAGCCAGGGGGGATTACTGGATGTTAATATCGATCCCGATTACGAGCAAAACGGCTGGGTGTATATTAGCTATGCTGAACCCGACCAGGACGGCGGTAAGGGCAATAGCACTGCCGTGATGCGCGGTAAAGTAGACGATGAGCAGTGGACTGACGGCGAAGTTATTTTTCGCCAGGCACCAAAATATGAAAGCGGAGCCCACTTTGGCTCGCGGCTGGTATTTTCACCCGAAGGTCATCTATTTGTTACCTTAGGTGATCGCTACTCGCTGATGGAAGAGGCCCAAACTCTGGATGATCATATCGGGAAAGTGGTGCGGATCTGGCCTGATGGCTCAGTACCGGAAGATAACCCTTTTGTTGATGATCCGGATGCACTGGATGAAATTTGGTCCTATGGCCACCGTAACATTCAGGGCGCCGACATCCACCCGGAAACCGGAGAACTCTGGACGATCGAACACGGCCCTCAGGGCGGCGATGAAGTGAATATTCCTGAAGCCGGCAAAAACTACGGATGGCCTACGATTACCTATG
The DNA here is from genome assembly GCF_044797955.1 of Idiomarina seosinensis. Taxonomy (GTDB): domain Bacteria; phylum Pseudomonadota; class Gammaproteobacteria; order Enterobacterales; family Alteromonadaceae; genus Idiomarina; species Idiomarina seosinensis_A. Next base: position 14,588 of record NZ_CP085211.1, read on the forward strand.
GTGAAGATTACGGTGGCGGTAAAATCGGCATTGGTACCCATAAAGAAGGTATGGAACAACCCTTTTACTACTGGCTTCCTTCTATAGCAACTGCAGGAGCTATCTTTTATACGGGTGACAAGTTTGAACATTGGCAGGGTGATTTACTGGTCACCGCGCTTAGAGGTCAAATGATCTCCAGACTGGATTTGGAAGAAGGCAGAATGATCCACGAGGAGCGCATGTTTAATGATGATATTGGCTTCCGTATTCGCGATATTGAACAAGGTCCGGACGGGTTCCTGTATATCCTCACCGACGAAGACAATGGTCGTCTTATTCAGCTTTCACCAACCGAATAGATATGACAATGAAGTATTCTAACTTATTGGGGCTGTCACTTATGACAGCTCCTCTTTATTATGGCCTTCCGGCTTTTGCTCAAACACAAAGCATTGACGAACGGCTCGTGGTTACCGCCACACAAACAGAAAGTCCCTGGTTAACAACCCCAGCCAGTATCACCCGCATTGACGTAGAGCAGCAGTTGCCGTCACTGAATATCGATGCCGGCGACGCCTTAGAAGGTGTCCCGGGCATCCAGGCAGATAGCCGTTATAATTACGCACAAGATTCGCGCCTGGTCGTTCGCGGTTTTGGCGCAAGAGCCGCGTTTGGTGTGCGGGGGATTCAGTTAAATGTCGACGGAATCCCGCTATCGATGCCGGACGGGCAGGCACAAACCTCAAGCATCTTACTGGACGAAATTAACTCCCTTGAGGTTTTACGTGGACCTTTAGCAGTCCTTTACGGAAATGCCGCCGGCGGTGTCGTAGAATGGCAAAGTCGTGCTCCCCGGGACTCAAAGTTCAGCCTGGCCACACAGCAATCGGCTAACGATTTACAACGCTACACGGTCGATGGTAGCTATGTTAATGACGACCAACAGTTGCGCTTGTTAGCCTCAGACTTTACCACTGACGGACCCAGACCACACAATAGCGCTGAGCGCCAGCAACAGGCTTTTCGCTGGTTTAGTCAGGTAACTGAACATCAACGGCTGGTGTTTCGTTATGACAATAATTACGCCCCTTTGCTGCAAGACCCCAGCGCGCTGACACCTTCAGCTTTTCGGCAAAACCCTGAACAAACGGTACAGCGGGCTATTGATTTTAATACGCGGAAATCTATCCATCATCGGCAGGGCTCACTCAGCTGGTTTTACGAAGCCGACTCGGTGAATCACCGGGTGTCCGTCTGGCAGGGCGACCGTGACATTGAGCAATTCTTACCCTTTAGCGGCGACGGCATGACCAGTTCCGGGGCGGTTATCGACTTGTCGCGCCAGTTTGAAGGTCTGCACGCCTACAGTCGCTGGCAGGCGGCTGAAACCTTGGCCGTGTCCGCTGGCTGGATGTTAGAAAACCAACAGGATCATCGAAAAGGTTTTGTTAACGAAATGGGCGACAAGGGTCAGTTACGACGGGACGAGTTTAACCATATAAAAAGCCATAGCCTGTACAGCCGGGCTAAGTGGGAATTAAACAGTAATTGGTCGGTCGATGCCGGGGTCCGTTATAATTGGCTGGATTACCAGGTTAACGACTTTTACATAAACGAACAAAACCCTGACGATAGTGGTTCTAAAGAATTTGATGAGCTGTCATTTGCCGGAGCCTTAACCTGGCAAATCAATGATCGGTTGAGCAGTTATCTGAGTTATGGCGAAGGTTTTGAAACTCCGACCTTAACAGAGCTTGCCTATCGCAACGAAGGCAGTGGCTTAAACGAGCAGCTATCGCCTTCGACCAACGAGCAACTGGAAATTGGCCTGAAAGCCCTTGTTTTTCAGAACTGGCGTCTTGGCTTATCTTTATTTGATATCCGTAGCAATAACGAAATACTGGTAGACCGCTCAATCGATGGCCGGACGACCTATCGCAATGCGACCAAAACAAGCCGCTACGGCGCCGAGTTCTCTGCTGAGGGAGATATTTTTGATACCCTGCAAGCTTATTTTTCCTATACCGATATCGTCGCCGAATTTGACTCCGGGTCGCTGGCAGGTAATCGCTTACCCGGTGTTTCAGATCAGCAATTGTTTGGGCGTTTAAAATGGACTTTGCCGCAGCAGTGGCAATTCAAGCTGTCAGCCCGTTACCGGGGAGACACCTACAGTTCTGACGATAATATGGTTGCAGCGCCTTCCTATACCTTGTTTGACGCCGCCATAGAAAAAACCTGGAATTTAGGAAAACATCAGTTCAATGGCTGGCTGCTGGTAGATAACTTAACGGATAAAGAGTACGTTGGTGCGGTAGTTGTTAACCAGGGCAGTGGACGGGCTTTTGAGCCTGGTATCGGCCGCGAGGTCAGCGTCGGCCTGAACTGGCACCGACGCTTTTAAACCTGCTATTAAGAGCGGCAGCTTAAGTTGTCGCTCTTAATACATCCAAAAGCCGCTCTGCTGCCTGTTCTGATGAAGCGGGATTTTGACCCGTGATGAACATGCCATCCTGTACGACATAGGCTTGCCAGTCATCAACTTTACGGTAATGAGCACCTTTTTCTTTCAACTCATCCTCCACCAGGAAAGGAACGACCGACGTTAAGCCGACTGCCTCTTCTTCGCTGTTACTGAAGCCGGTAACAGTTCTGCCCAGCACAATGGGATCGCCTTCTGGAGTTTTTGCATTAAGCAGCACTGCCGGTGCATGACAGACCGCAGCAACCGGTTTTCCTTTGCTGCAGAATTGCTCGATTAAATGAATTGACTTGGCATCTTCGGTTAAATCCCACAACGGACCATGGCCACCCGGGTAAAAAATCGCATCAAAGTCATCAACGTCAATTTCGTCAAGCTTACAGGTTGAAGACAACTTATTCTGTAATTTTTCGTCATGGTCAAAACGCTTTGTGGCCTCAGTTTGTGCCTCTTCAGCCTGACTGTTTGGGTCAATGGGTGGTTTACCTCCCGCTGGAGAAGCTAGCGTGACTTCACAACCAGCATCAGTAAATACGTAGTAAGGAGCAGCAAATTCCTCTACCCAAAAGCCTGTTTTATTGCCACTATCGCCAAGCTTATCGTGCGATGTTAAAACCATTAAAATATTCACGTTTAACTCCTTAAAACATTAACTTATAAAAATAAATTACGTTACTCCGGGTCTCTTTGATCACCCGTATCATCCAGCCAACGGTACAGTGTCCTGCGTGTAACACCTAATAATTCCGCGGCTTTTGACTTGTTACCGTCGACATGTTTTAAAACCTGGTCAACGTAATCCTGCTGCACTTGCTGTAGTGTCGGCCAGGCCGCAGGCTGTTGCACCTGTCCCCCGGCATCGTATTCAACAATGCGGGCCGGAAGATCCTGCTGGTTAATCAGGCCGTTAGTGCTGAAAGCGGCAGCCCGTTCTATGGCATTTTGCAGTTCCCGCACGTTACCCGGAAAGGGATAATTAAATAACGCATCTAAGGCATCACTGCTGATATCTTTTAACTGCTTATCACTCTGTTGCTGCATTAGGGCAATGAAATGCCGCACCAGGCGTTCAATGTCTTCGCCCCGGTCACGCAGTGGTGGCACCGTTATCGAAAAAGTTTCCAGACGATAAAAAAGATCTTGCCGAAAACTTCCCTCGGTTACCTTCTGCTCAAGATTTTGGTGGGTCGCTGCTAAAATTCTCACATCCACCGTTTCTTCTTTATCGCTGCCTACGGCACGAATTGTCCCTTCCTGCAGAACCCTCAGTAGTTTTGCCTGCAGTGACATTGGCATTTCACCGATTTCGTCCAACAGCAGTGTACCGCCATCCGCCTGCTTCAACAGTCCCTGGCGCTTACCCTTAGCACCACTGAAAGAGCCGGCTTCGTGACCAAAAAACTCGCTTTCCATTAACTCAGACGGAATACCCGCGCAATTAACTGCCTGAAAGGGTTGTTCTGCCCGGGGGCTGTATTGGTGTATCGCTTTAGCGACCAACTCCTTACCCGTGCCACTCTCGCCGAGAATCAATACACTGCCATCTACCGCTGCTATCTGTTCAATTTGTTCGTACAGCTTTCGCATAGCGGGGCTTTGACCAATAATTCCGCCGGGCCCTGCCTGCTGGCTTTTAAACCGCTCTAATTCTTGTTTTACCGTACGGTGTTCAAGTATACGCTGTACACTCAGCAGCAAGTGTTCAATATCCAGCGGTTTAGTCAAAAAATCGGCGGCTCCTTTTTTTAGAGCATCAACCGCCTGATCTACCGTCCCAAACGCCGTAATCAGCAATAACGCCGGCGGTAACTGCTGCTGCTTTATCCAGTCCAGTAACGATAAACCCGAAATCCCGGGTAAGCGGATATCACTAATGATTAAATCATAGGTTGCCTGTTGCTGCTGAAAAGATTCGACACTATCAAAATAGTCGACGTTAAAGCCTTCCGCCTCCAGCTCTTCGACTAATAATTCATTTAACGCCGGATCATCTTCGATAACCGCTAGTTGAGCATACTTATACGACATAACTTATTGCTCCTGATGCAGTGGCAGGTATAAAGCCACACAACATCCCCCCTGAGTTTGATTTTTTAACTGCATTGAGCCGCCATGGTCAGCCATGACGTGGCTCACTATGGTCAATCCTAGGCCGGTACCCTGACCCTGAGGTTTATCGCTGCTAAAAGGTTGTGTTGCCCGCTCTTTCATAGTGGGTTTAATGCCTTCGCCATCATCACAGACAGAAAACTTTGCGAATCCCTCAGACGGCATGACTGTAACGACAACTTCTTTTGTTGCCGCCTGTAATGCGTTTCTTAATACATTAATTAAAGCCAACTCCAGGCGTTTCTCATCAACATTTAAGGTTAATGGGGTAACGTCCTTAACGGTTATGACCAGCGCATCATTGTCGCGTTCGTAGTTTAAATTCTCGACAGCGCGCTGAACTAGCGTTGCAGCGCTAATTAAACGCCGCTCCTGAACCGGAGTGCGGGAAAACGCTAACAACTGATTGACCAGGCCGGTTAAACGCTGAACCTGGCCCCGAACTGCCATTAACTGGCGCCGATCCTTATCGGTTGTCTGTTCTTTTAATAGGCGCTTTGCGCGAGCATCTATGACCGTCAGCGGGGCCCCAAGCTCATGAGCGACACCGCTGGCCACGCTGCCAATAGCTGCCATTTTTTCCTGCTCTCTTAATGCCTGCTGCAGCTTAGCTTCCTGCTGGCGCGTTAACTGAAGTTCTTTTTCTGCCTCGGCAATACTATCGAGCATGCGATTCAGTCCCTCACTGATTTCGGCAATTTCAGTGGGGCCATCGGGATTTACGCGACTGCTCCGATCACCCTCAGCAACCCGGCGCATGGCGTTTTTAAGTTCAACCACATGACGCCCGACACCGCGATAATGGCCAAAAATCAGGACGGCAATAGTGACCACTGCAAACAGCGCCCAGCTAAGCCAGGCTACCTGGCTTAACTGGGCAAACCGATCATCAAAATCACTGGCTTTTCGGTTAATTTGTAACAGCCCAATGATGCGTCCGCCACGATCGATAATAGGTAAAAACTGCGAAAAAACATCCTGGCCTTCAACCTTTCGGTAGTCATCCTGCGTAATACCGGTTTCCACCGTCTGCTGAGCCAAAAAACTGTTCGATAAGTCGGTTTCAGTAATACCCGCTTCAGCGACTTGCTCCCCGCTGACGTTGTATACCGACGCGCCGTAGACACGACCTATCGAAAAAACTGAGTCTAGATTCGCTTGTACCGCTGATAAGTCACCACTTATTAAAGCATCACTCAACGGCAGACTAATCGCTCTTCCCAGCAGCTCTAAATCGGCCTTTAATCGCTGCTCTTCCTCTGTTGCAGCTATTTGTAAGCCAAAAGAAATCGCCGCGCCCGAAAATACGATCATCGGAATAACGACATAAATTAGTAAGCGTTTTTGTAGGCTTGAAAGATTCAGGCTGTATCTTTTTGTCACTTTATCTCCTTAGACTGTGTATAAACGATACACTTTTTTCAAATAACTTCCTAATCAAAAACCGCCATATAAAATAAACCTTCACAATTCAGTTACTTACAAAGTTGGCACGAAGTTAGCAAAGATACCTGTGAAAATTTTAATGGTGTACAAATTGAGTTCTAATAAACGTTAGGAGTTTACGATGAAAAAGACAATGATCGCTTTGGCCGCAATTATGGCGTTTGGTTCAACCACAGCTATTGCTCAGGAAAGTGCTGAGCAACAAATGGCTCAACAGTCAGTAGAAATTACTGAAGGTATGCTGGTTAAGTTCGTAACCGCTATGGAAGGTGTTCAGGAAGTTACAGAAGAATATCGCGCAAAATTCCAGAACGCTGAAAACCAGGAAGAAGCACAAACCATCCAACAGGCAGCTCAGGAAGAAATGATTGCTGCAGTTGAAAGTGCAGGCCTGACGCCAGAGCAATACAACATGATCATTCAACAGGCGCAAAACGATGAAGAATTGCGTACACGTCTGCAAGAAATGACCGGCGACGCGTAAGTTCTCGCATTGCTTAAAAAAAAGGCGGCTTAGCGATAAGCCGCCTTTTTTGATCATATGCACTATGCTTTACGTAAATTCAGATAATAGCTGTGCACTAGCAAGGAGTATTTGCCGTGAAAGCATCAGATCTCATGATCAAAGCACTGGAAAATGAAGGTGTTGAATACCTGTTCGGAATCCCTGGCGAAGAAAACCTGGATTTACTTGAGTCCCTGTCCAAATCCTCAATTAAACTGATCATTACACGGCATGAGCAGGGCGCCGGCTTTATGGCAGCAACTTATGGTCGTTTAACAGGTAAACCCGGGGTTTGCCTGTCTACGCTGGGTCCGGGCGCGACAAATTTAGTAACGCCGGTTGCTTACGCACAACTCGGTGCCATGCCGATGGTCGTTATAACCGGCCAAAAGCCAATCAAAGAGCGCCAGCAAGGGCAGTTCCAAATTATTGATGTAGTCGACATGATGACGCCCATCACCAAATACACGCAACCGATTATCAGTGCGAAAACTATCCCGGCCCATGTTCGCGAGGCCTTTCGCCGCGCTGAAGAAGAACGCCCCGGGGCCTCTCACCTGGAGCTGTCAGATGATATTGCCCGCGAGGAGATTGACGCTGCTCCTATCGAAGCCAGTTTTTACCGGCGTCCCATTCCTGAATATAAAGCCGTCACCCATGTTCTGGAGCTTTTAAAACAGGCTAAACATCCGGTCTTATTAATCGGTGCTGCCGCGAACCGTAAAATTACCGCAAAAATGCTCCGCGCCTTTGTTGATAAAACCGGTATACCCTTTATTACTACGCAAATGGGCAAAGGGGTTATTAATGAAGACCACCCCAAATGGCTGGGCAATGCGGCTGTGTCTGATGGTGATTACCCGCACCGGGCCATCGAAAAATCGGACTTAATACTGAATGTCGGCCACGATGTTATCGAGAAACCACCTTTTATGATGCGCGAAAGCTCTCGTAAAGTAGTTCACATTAACTTTCAGAGTGCCGAAGTGGACGCCGTCTATTTTCCTCACGCCAGTATGATTGGCGACATCGGCAACAGCATCTGGCAGCTTAAAGAGGGCATAGAACCACAACCCCACTGGGATTTTAATTTTATGGATGAAGTGCGCGACCGGATGCGAGATCACACCGATGAGGGAGCTAACGACGACCGCTTTCCGCTGCTGCCCCAACGTCTGGTCGAAGAAGTTCGTGAGGTCATGCCTGATGACGGCATTATCGCCTTAGATAACGGCATTTATAAAATTTGGTTTGCCCGCAATTATCCAGCACGTCAGCCCAATACCGTGTTGCTGGATAACGCATTAGCCTCAATGGGGGCAGGTTTGCCATCGGCAATGGCTGCCAAACTGGTTTTCCCTGATAAAAAAGTCGTTGCGGTTTGCGGTGATGGCGGCTTTATGATGAATTCGCAGGAGTTAGAAACCGCCGTTCGCATGGGCCTTGACCTGGTCGTTCTGATTTTAAATGACAATGCCTACGGCATGATTAAATGGAAGCAGCAACAGATGCAGCTGAGTGACTTTGGACTCGATTTTGCTAATCCGGACTTCGTTAAGTACGCCGAAGCCTATGGCGCCAGCGGCTACCGCTTAAGCGAAACAGGCGAGTTACAACCGCTAATGAAAAAGTGCATGGAGCAGGGCGGTGTCCATCTAATTGATGTTCCCGTTGATTACTCCATGAACAACCAGCTGTTAAACCAGGAAATCCCTAAGCGGGCAGCACAAATTACTGACTAGTTTTATTCAGTGATTTGTGATTTTGCTTCTGGGTGAGTTTCTGCAAATGTGGGGTAGTCGTTAAGCTTATCAACAAACTCCAGCAGTTGCGGATACTCATCCAAAGAGAAGCGCTGACGAAACAGACCCCAGCTTAAGAAACAGCCTAGTCGTAACTCGCCGTCGCTAAAAGGATGAGGGCCTTCATAAGCGACCGCATGATCTTTATTTTCCATCAGTTTCAAAATATCGTTAACACGATGCTGCTGGCGCTGAAGATACTGAGTGTTTTCTGGTGTGAGATTTTCTTTGCCCAGTAAAAAAATATTGATGCTGGCATCCATTGCGGTATTAACCAGACAGTACTGGTCATAGTCCTTTTTATCAGCAAAGTAACGTTCACCGGCTTTTTCCCTAACATATTTTAAAATGCTGCTGGAATCATGCAAACGCAAATCATTGTGGTGCAAGAAGGGCACTTTCTTGGCAGGAGAAAGCTTAGCGCTCATGGCATAATCTGCTTCGGTAAATGAAAACTTAGTTTTTGTTTCGGCCAAAGCAATGCGTATATGCCTAACATAAGGTGAGGTGTAACTGCCAAATAGTTCCATGCTAATAGTCTCCGCTTATTATAAATTTTAGTGATCTCGACACGGCTCATCAGGGTATTCAAGCTCGATGGTAGTGTGTGCTAAATCAAAAGAGGCCAGCTTTTGCGAAACACTGTCTTTTAACTGTATTCGTTCAGTATTACTTAACTCCTTTGATACCACAATATGCGCAGTTAATACATGTTGTTCTCCGTCCAGCGACCAAAAGTGAATATGATGGGCGTCCTCAACGTGCTTTATCATTTTCAGCTGCTTGACGATTTTTTGATAATTTTGTTTGCTTGGCGTGGCCTGGATAAATAGCTTTATTGTTGAGATTAGTGAGCGCAAAACGTTAATCAGGATAAAAAGGGTAAAGGCGATGGAAAGCAATGGATCCAGTATCGGCCAATCAACAAACATCAGAACAATTGACACCAATAACACAGCTATCCAGCCCAACACATCCTCAAGCAGATGCCAGTTGAGCACACGTTCGTTGAGCGTCTTACCTTTGCTTAGTTTAAATGCGGCAAAACCGTTAACAGCGACGCCAAATACAGCCAGTAGCATCATACCTTCAGCTTGCGGCATTACAGGATTAAAAAGACGGGGCAGGGCCTCAACTAATATCCAGCCGGAACCTGCAATCAACACCACTGCATTCATTAAGGCTGCAACTAAGGATAAACGCTGGTAGCCATAACTAAAGGAAGCGGTCGGTTCTTTTTCGCTGAATTTATTCAGTAGCCAGCCCATGCCCAGCGCGAGGGTGTCACCCAAATCGTGCACGGCATCAGCCAGAATAGCGGTACTGTTGGTCAGCAGGCCACCAACAAACTCAATAATGGTAAAAACCAGGTTCAGTACAAATGCCCAGCCAATACGGGTCGATGAGGTTTCCTCAGAGTGCTGGTGCATAAGGCTTACGAGTCCGCTACCACCACCCGGTTACGGCCTTGCTCTTTTGCCTGGTACAGAGCCGAATCTGCCTGTTTCAGCCAGTCATCAGCCGAATCCATACTGCTTTTGATGGCGGCAACCCCGACACTAACGGTTAAGTCAATTTGCTGTTGCTGACCATCCATATTCACAGTCAACGGATTGTCGTCGACTTGTTGCCGCAGCCGCTCAGCCACCAGACGCGCATCTTCGGTGGTGGCTTTAGGTAGCGTGATAACAAACTCTTCGCCGCCGTAACGCCCACAGGTATCAGTTTCTCGTTGGTTTTTCTGAATTAACTCAGCAATAAACTGAATCGCTTTGTCGCCGACCTGATGTCCATAAGTATCATTAACCGTCTTAAAGTTATCGATATCAACTAATATGACCGCCGCATTATCGTCGTACCGTTGCGAGCGGGCAAATTCCTGTTCGAATAGCTCTTGCCAGTAACCCCGGTTTAGCAGTTGAGTCAATGCGTCTGTGCGGCTTATCGACTGTAACTGCAAAAGACTGTTGGCTTCTTCGCTAACGTCGTAAATTAAGGCGCACACTCGCTCAATGGTCTTATTAGCAGAAAATAACGGAAATAAGGTGATATTCTGGAACATAAATTCTGAGCGGGCAGTAAACGGCCGGGTATTTTCAAAGCACAAGCTGTGCGGCTCCTGCTGCCAGTTGCAGTGGGCCTGAATACCTAGCTTTAACACCGAATCGGTTTTGTACTCAAACCAACTTTTTGGCAGGGTTGGCAGTAAACTGAACAAATTTTTATTTTTTGCCACACCGCTGCTGATGCCACTGTGGTTTTCCATAAAGCCATTCCACACCTCGACGTTATAGTCGCGATCAAAAACCACAAGACCAACTTCGATATTTTGCAGGATCTGCAAAATCCAGTGCATATTGTCAATATTTAACGTCGTATTACGCATCGACCAAATACCCCGCGCGCTCTTCCAGAACCGCAACTGAACTTTCAGTAAAAATGACAAATAAATCACAGGACAAGTGATATTCAGGAATATCATAATCGATATCAATTACTAAGACCTGTTCGTCTTTTACCGCTTCTTTAAACAACTTGTTAGCAGGTTCACTGATACCAATAACCGACGGCTGGCTAATGTTAAATTCTAAGTCCAGTTGGGACGCAAAGCGCTCTAGAAAAGTGGCAATTAGAATTGAGGCGATATCAAGAAAAACACTTTGATAATCATCTTTAAACTGATGCTGATGATAATGAGCCAGTTTTTCGGGTAAGTCATTTAAGGTGCGATTATCGACAAACAAAATCGCTTCGCCGGCCACGGCATTTCCCACAAACCCTTCCGAAACGGCATTCAGGTGAAGGTTCTGGTCATACTGCAAAATTCTGGGTAAATGCTCGTACGCTGTCACTACTACTTTGGGAACGGGTAGGTGAACAAAGGTGCCCAACATGTCGCTGAGCAGATTAGCCGCGTCGCCCAAGGCCACGTTACTGACCTCTTTTAAGATATCCGTCGCTTCGATCGGATCGGTCAGTAACTCAGCTCTTTGTTGATGATTCGGTAATAACTCCTGAATGAGACCATATTCTGTTAAGACTTTATTGAGCTCATCGTTATCGATAGGCTTTTTGATAAAATCAAGAGCACCCAGTTTTTTAACACGCTGCCGGGATTCCTGCTGGATATCACCGGAAACTACAATGGTAAGGCAATCCAGTTGCCGCTCATTTATTGCCTCGAGGACAGCAAAACCATCCATAACGGGCATTGTCAGGTCAAGAAATAATAACTCTGCCGCACCTTGCTCAATTAGCTTCAGTGCTTGTTCACCGTTTTCAGCGAAGCTAACATCGATATCCCACTCAGTCGGCAGTGCGCGCTCGATGCTTTTCCTGGCTAGCTTTGAATCATCACAAATAACTATTTTCATTTTATCATTCTACAGTTACAGACTTTGCCAGATTCCTCGGCTGATCAACATCGGTACCTTTTATAATAGCGACAAAATACGACAGTAATTGCAACGGCACTGTGTAAACAATGGGTGCAATAATCTCGTCGCAATGACAAACATTTAGCACATTCAGTGCTTTATCACTTTTAAAGCGCGCGTTTTTGTCCGCAAACACATACATCAAACCGCCCCTGGCGCGAACTTCTTCAACGTTAGACTTCAGCTTTTCCAATAGTTCATTGTTAGGCGCTACCACGATAACCGGCATGTTATCATCGATTAATGCCAGCGGCCCGTGTTTAAGTTCGCCTGCGGCATAAGCTTCGGCATGAATATAGGAAATCTCTTTAAGTTTAAGCGCTCCTTCCATAGCGATAGGGTACTGATTGCCCCGCCCTAAAAAAAGACTGTGTTCTTTATTGGCAAAATCCGGCGCCAATGATTCTATTTCTTCAGCAAGGGCTACAGCCTCTTCGAGTTTGGTCGGCAACGCCTGCAGTGACTTAACTATAGCACTTTGCTGCTGTTCCGCCATGCCACGGTATTTACCTAAGGCTACGGTCAGCATCAGCAACCCTGTCAACTGAGTAGTGAAAGCTTTTGTCGACGCAACACCGATTTCGGTTCCGGCTCGTGTCATAAAAGCTAAATCAGACTCCCGTACCATCGATGAAGTCGCGACATTACAGATGGTCAGACTTCCTTTGTAACCTAAGTCTTTTGATAAACGCAGCGCAGCCAGTGTATCGGCGGTTTCACCACTTTGCGAAATGGTCACCAGCAAACTATTGGGGTGAACATAGGATTTCCGGTAACGAAACTCTGAAGCAATCTCGACGCTGCAAGACACGTTAGCCAGCGATTCCAGCCAGTAACGCGCCACCATACCGGCATGGTAGCTGGTGCCACAGGCTATAATTTGCACATGCTCAATAGCGCTAAATAGTTCAGCAGCGCCTTTGCCAAAGGCATCGTCCAGTACGCTGTGATCGGAAATGCGGCCTTCCAGAGTATTGCGAACGGCCGTTGGCTGCTCATGAATTTCTTTTAACATAAAGTGGCGGTACTGACCTTTACCGCCGGCATCATAAACGCCATCTGACTCAACGATTTCTCGCTCTACCGGCTGGCCTTGCTGATCGTAAATTTGAACCGTGGTCCGCGTAATATCGGCAATATCGCCTTCTTCCAAATAGATGAATTTACGCGTAACCGGCAACAATGCCAGCTGATCCGAGGCAACAAAGTTTTCTCCAATGCCCAGCCCGATTACCAGCGGGCTTCCTGAACGCGCGACAACCAGCCGTTCAGGATCCTGAGTGTCCATCACCACGGCACCATAAGCACCGTCCAGCTGCGGTACAGCCGCCTTTACAGCGTCAAGCAAGTCTGGATGGGTCTGACGCTCCTGATGCAAAAGGTGAGCAATCACTTCGGTATCGGTCTGGCTATTAAACTGATAACCGCAAGCCTGTAACTGCTCACGCAGTGACTCATGGTTTTCGATGATGCCATTGTGTACTACGGCAATACTGTCATTTGACTGATGCGGGTGAGCGTTTACTTCGCTGACCCCGCCATGAGTAGCCCAGCGGGTGTGGGCGATACCAATAGTTCCGTCTAACGGCTCGGCCTTTATGGCGTCAACCAGCGCCTGCACTTTTCCGGTGCGCCGCGTGCTTTGTAATGCGTTATCTTTATCGATAACTGCTACACCGGCGGAATCATAACCCCGATACTCCAGTCGCTTTAAGCCTTCTAATAAAATGTCACTTACACGACGTTCTGAGGTTGCTCCTACAATGCCACACATAGATTAACTTCCTTTTTTCTGAGGCCGCTGCCAGTTACTAATATTACGTTGTTTTGCCCGGCCTACAGCCAATTCTTCAGCTTCTACCGTGCGAGTAATTACCGAGCCGGCTCCCACGGTCGCTTTTGCACCAATAGAAACCGGCGCCACCAGTGAGCTGTTGGATCCAATAAAGGCATTATCACCTATCTCAGTCACCGATTTATTAACCCCGTCATAATTACAGGTGATGGTTCCGGCGCCAATATTGGCAAATTCTCCAACTTCGGTATCCCCCAGATAAGTCAAATGATTAGCTTTTGAGCCTTTGCCCAGCCGGCTTTTTTTCATTTCGACAAAATTTCCGATTTGCGCCTCGTCAGCTAACGTGGAGCCAACCCGCAGACGGCCGAAGGGACCCACCTTGCAGTTTTTCCCCAAGCTAGCTCCTTCAATGTGGCTGTTAGCCCGTATAACCGAGCCATCTCCAATGCTTGCGTCTTTAATCACGCAGTTAGGCTCAATAATCACACCATCGCCTAACTGCACATTACCTTCAAACACAACATTCACATCAATAACAACGTCTTCACCAACCTGCAATTGGCCACGGCAGTCAAACCGGGCCGGATCCACAAGGGTAGCGCCGGCTGTCATCACTTGCTCTGCCATACGCCACTGAAAGGCGCGCTCCAGGCTGGCCAGCTGCTGACGGTTATTTGCACCTTCAACCTCGCTGGTCTGCTGCGGCTGCGCTGAGGCAATTTGAACACCTTGCTCGGCAGCCATAGCGACAACATCGGTGAGGTAATATTCTTGTTGTGCATTGTCGTTACTCAAATCCTTTAACCAGGATTTAAAGGGCGCTCCCGAGGCAACCATAATACCGGTATTAACTTCGTCAATGCGTAATTGGTCCAGGTTCGCATCTTTTTGTTCGACAATGCCCTGAATCTGTTTGTCCTGGTCACGAATAATGCGCCCGTAGCCAACTGGATTATTTAAAAACATGGTCAGCAAACCCAGGTCTGTATCAGCGCTTGCATCCAGAAGTGCTTGTAAGGTTTCGGCTGTTAATAGGGGCACGTCGCCGTATAAAACAACCACTTTTTCATCATCCTTGATAAAAGGTATGGCTTGTTGCACGGCGTGTCCGGTGCCAAGCTGCTGTTGTTGTTCAATCCAGTTAAGATCATCACCGGTTACGCGTTGTTTTAGTTGTTCTGCTCCATGGCCATAAATGAGATCAATGGCTGAAGGGTTCAAAGCCCGTGCGCACTCGATAACGTGTTCTATCATGGGCTTGTTAGCAACTTTGTGCAGCACCTTCGGCAGCTTCGAACGCATCCGTGTGCCTTTGCCTGCAGCCAGGATGATAATGCGTAACTTCATCGGTTTATGTCCTTATCTTGTGCCTAACGAATACTTTATCTTACAGATAAAAAAGGCCCTGTTGTAGGGACAACAGGGCCTTTTCATCAGTTTTAAATAAACTTAACGTTTAAGTTTACGAATAACTTCAAGCTGAGCCAGTGCCCGTGACAACTCTGCAATAGCTTCCGCATAGCTTGTGTCCGTGCTTTGGTCAGCCAGCGCTTCTTCCGCACGCTTACGTGCGTCTTTAGCCGCTTGCTCGTCCAAATCATCTCCACGCACTGCTACGTCCGCTAAAACAATAACCTGGCCTGGCTGAACTTCTAATACACCACCAGCAACGTACATGAAGTCTTCGTCACCCGCTTCACTGACATAGCGAACCATACCTGGTTTAATCTTTGTCAGTAACGGCGCGTGACCTGGGTAAATTCCCAGCTCACCTTCGCTACCAGAAACCTGAACCGTCTGTACCGAGCCTGAGAACAACTCATCTTCGGCACTAACAACGCTCAAGTTTAATGTTTCTGTGGCCATTCAAACCTCCAGGTCGGTTACAGGTTTTTGCCTTTTTCGACCGCTTCTTCGATGGTACCAACCATGTAAAATGCCTGTTCAGGCAAATCATCATAGTCGCCATCCAGGATGCCTTTAAAGCCGGCAATGGTATCTTTAAGCGAAACGTATTTACCTGGCGAGCCAGTGAATACTTCAGCAACAAAGAATGGCTGTGATAAGAAGCGCTGAATTTTACGAGCACGAGAGACAGACAGTTTGTCTTCTTCAGACAGCTCGTCCATACCCAGAATCGCAATAATATCTTTCAGTTCTTTATAGCGCTGTAGTACTTCCTGTACACCCATAGCTGTATTGTAGTGCTCATCGCCGATAACCTGAGGGTCAAGCTGACGAGAAGTTGAATCCAGGGGATCAACCGCAGGATAAATACCCAGTGATGCGATGTCACGGTTCAGTACGACCGTTGCATCCAAGTGCGCAAAGGTTGTTGCCGGAGATGGGTCAGTTAAGTCATCCGCGGGTACGTAAACGGCCTGTACCGACGTGATTGAGCCGGTCTTAGTCGACGTGATACGTTCCTGCAGAACACCCATTTCTTCTGCCAGGGTGGGCTGATAACCAACCGCTGAAGGCATACGACCCAACAATGCTGATACTTCAGTACCGGCCAGGGTGTAACGGTAGATGTTATCCACGAAGAAAAGTACGTCGCGACCCTCGTCACGGAATTTCTCTGCGATTGTCAAACCCGTCAGGGCTACACGCAAACGGTTACCGGGAGGCTCATTCATCTGGCCATAAACCAGAGATACTTTATCCAGAACGTTTGAATCGTTCATCTCGTGATAGAAGTCATTACCTTCACGAGTACGCTCACCAACACCAGCAAATACTGAATAACCGCTGTGCTCGATGGCGATGTTCCGGATAAGCTCCATCATATTAACGGTTTTACCAACACCAGCACCACCAAACAGACCGACTTTACCGCCTTTAGCAAACGGGCAGATCAAGTCGATAACTTTGATACCCGTTTCTAATAATTCATTGGTGTTGGACTGATCTTCGTAGCTTGGCGCAGCTCGGTGAATCGACATTTTCTCTTCTTCACCGATAGGGCCCGCTTCATCAATTGGGTTACCTAAAACATCCATAATACGGCCCAGTGTCTTTTTGCCCACTGGTACCATGATTGGATCACCGGAGTTTTCCGCGGTGATACCACGACGCAGACCGTCAGTTGTACCCATTGCGATGGCACGCACGATTCCGCCGCCCAGCTGTTGCTGAACTTCGAGAACCAAACCTTCTAAGCCACCTTCGGTCACTTTCAGTGCGTCGTATACTTTTGGTACAGCGTCTTGTGGAAATTCTAAATCCACAACGGCGCCGATAATCTGTACGACCTTACCTTGACTCATGACGTTTCCTCTAACTCTTCAATTCTGTTAACCGTTGCCGCGTTATACCGCTTCGGCGCCGGATACGATTTCCGAAATTTCTTGCGTAATTGCTGCCTGACGCGCTTTGTTATACTGCAACTGCAGTTGATCAATAATATCCTCAGCGTTGTCCGTTGCAGCTTTCATTGCAATCATCCGAGCGGCTTGCTCGCTGGCAAAGTTATCCACTACGCCCTGGTAAACTTCCATTTCGACGAAACGCCGAATCAGTGTATCCAGGATACTTTCCGGATTAGGCTCATACAGGTAATCCCAGCTACCTGTTTGCACCTCTTCGTCCGACTCCGCTTGGGGCAATGGCAACAATTGGTGAATGGTCGGCTCCTGGGTCATCGTATTAACAAACTTGTTAAATACAACGTACAAGCGATCGATTTCACCTGCTTCAAAGGCTTCCAGCATAACCTGGATGGAACCGGTAATTTCTTTCAGCTCAGGCTTTTCACCCATGCCTGACACTTGCGCTTTCAGCTGACCGAAGCGCTTGAAAAAACCCGTTGCCTTGCTGCCTATGGCTGCAAAATCTGCTTCTACACCTTGCTCTTCCCACTCATTTGCATGCTTTACGACTTTCTTGAACTCGTTAGCGTTCAATCCGCCACAAAGACCACGGTCGGTCGATACTATGATGTAGCCTACACGCTTAACCTCGCGCTCTTCCATAAAAGGATGACGATATTCGAGATTACCACGCGCCGCATGACCAATCACCTTACGAATGGTTTCCGCATAAGGGCGACTGGCCTCCATGCGTTCCTGCGCCTTTTTCATCTTCGACGCAGCAACCATTTCCATAGCATTGGTGATCTTTTGAGTATTACCGATACTCGAGATCTGAGTTTTTATCTCTTTACCGCTGGCCATGATGATTCTCCTGTTAACTCAACGACAAATGGCCGCGATAGCGGCCATGTCCGATTACCACGATTGCGTTTGCTTGAATTTCTCAAGCGCTGCTTTCAATTGCGCATCGATGTCGTCGTTATAGTTGCCAGTTTTATCAATCTCAGCCATTAGCTCCGAGTATTCACTCGCCATGAAGGATTGCAGCGACTCTTCAAAATCCATGATTTTGTCGATAGCCACATCTTTCAAAAAGCCTTTTTCAACGGCATAAATTGATACAGCCATCTGAGCTACGCTCATTGGCTTGTACTGTTTTTGTTTCATCAGTTCGGTAACACGTTGACCGTGTTCCAACTGAGCACGAGTTGACTCATCAAGGTCAGAAGCAAACTGAGCGAAAGCCGCTAATTCGCGATACTGAGCAAGTGCAAGGCGGATACCACCACCAAGCTTCTTAATGATTTTAGTCTGCGCTGCACCACCAACACGAGAAACTGAAACACCCGCGTTTACCGCCGGGCGGATACCCGAGTTAAACAGGTCAGTTTCCAGGAAGATCTGACCATCGGTGATAGATATCACGTTGGTTGGTACGAATGCTGATACGTCACCAGCCTGAGTCTCAATGATAGGCAAGGCAGTTAAAGAACCAGTCTGGCCTTTAACTTTACCGTCAGTGAACTTTTCTACGTAGTCGGCGTTAACACGCGCTGCACGCTCAAGTAAACGAGAGTGAAGGTAAAAAACGTCACCAGGGAATGCCTCACGACCCGGAGGACGACGCAGCAACAGTGAAATTTGGCGATAGGCAACGGCCTGCTTAGACAAGTCATCATATACGATTAACGCGTCTTCGCCACGGTCACGGAAGTACTCACCCATAGTACAGCCAGAATAAGCTGCCAAGTATTGTAAAGCTGCAGATTCTGAAGCAGAAGCCGCGACCACGATGGTGTTTTCTAATGCACCGTGCTCTTCAAGCTTACGCACTACCGCTGAAATGGTTGAGTTTTTCTGGCCGATGGCAACATAGACACATTTAATGCCAGAGTTCTTCTGGTTAATAATAGCGTCCACAGCCAGTGCCGTTTTACCGGTCTGACGGTCACCAATGATAAGCTCACGCTGACCACGACCAACCGGAATCATCGAGTCAATTGATTTGTAGCCAGTTTGTACCGGCTGATCAACTGATTGACGTTCGATAACGCCCGGGGCAATCTTTTCTACTGGCTCGTAACCATCGGCATCGATTGGTCCTTTACCGTCAATTGGCTGACCTAGCGTATTAACTACGCGACCCAGTAACTTCTCACCAACAGGCACTTCAAGAATACGGCCGGTTGATTTAACTTTGGTGCCTTCCTGCAAATCTGCGTAAGGACCCATAACAACCGCACCTACTGAGTCACGTTCCAAGTTCAGTGCGATAGCGTAACGATTACCAGGAAGCTCTACCATCTCACCTTGCAAGCAGTCTGCAAGGCCATGGATGCGAATGATACCGTCCTGTACGGACATAATGGTACCTTCATTGCGGGCTTCGCTGGTGACTTCGAACTTTTCAATTCTCTGTTTGATCAGTTCTGCGATTTCATTTGAATTCAATTGCATGCTCAAGTCCCCAATTAGGATTGCAGTGCGTTAGCAAGACGATCTAACTTGCCGCGCAAGGTACCGTCGATAACGGTGTCACCTGCTTCTATAACCAGTCCACCAAGAATGGACTTATCGACACTGCAGTTCAGCTTAATTTTGCGTTGCAGACGCTTTTCCAGTGCTTTACTCAACTCTGTTTGTTGCGCTTTCAGCAGTTTTACTGCTGATTTAACATCAACAACAACTTCTTTTTCGTATTCCGCACGGAATGTCTGATAGAGCTCACTGACTGCTGGTAACGCTGGTAAACGTTCGTTCTCAGCTAACACCTTAATAAAATTTTCAGCGTTTTCATCAAGCTCATCGCCACAAACGCCAATAAAAACTTTTGATGTTTTTTCAACAGTCGAGGAGCTACTCAAAAACGATGCCATCCTCTCATCCTTTGCTACCGCTGCAGCAAATTCGAGCATATCGGCCCATTTATCGAGCGCTCCCTGTTCTAAAGCAAAATCAAATGCTGCTTTTGCGTAAGGGCGAGCGACCGTAGTCAGTTCTGACATAAGCTCTAACCCCTCAGTTAAAGTTCAGCAACCAGTTTTTCAACAATGTCGCTGTGAGCGTCTTTATCAATTTCACGCTCGATGATTTTTTCTGCCCCGGTTACTGCTAACACAGCAACCTGCTTGCGTAGTTCTTCGCGGGCACGATTGCGCTCGGCAGTAACTTCCTCATGACCAGACTGAACGATTTTTTCACGCTCTTCGTGGCCGCGCTGAGTTTCTTCCTCAACAATTTTAGCGCCACGTTTTTTCGCCTGCTCAATGATTTCAGCTGATTGCTGCTTGGCTTCTTTAAGCTGTTCAGCAATTTCTTGCTGAGCTTTTTCTAAATCTTTTTGAGCGCGCTCGCCTGCATTCAGTCCGTCAGCAATTTTCTTCTGACGTTCTTCAATAGCATTAATAATCGGTGGCCACACAAACTTCATGCAGAACCACACGAAAACTGCAAACGCGATCGTTTGTCCGATTAATGTGAGGTTAAGATTCACAACGGACCTCCTTTATCTGGTAACCGTCGGATTGCGCTTAGCCTGCTAACTGAGTTAAGAACGGGTTAGCGAAGGTAAATAGCAATGCGACAGCAACACCGATCATTGCGATAGCATCGATAAGACCCGCAACGATAAACATTTTAACTTGCAGCTGAGGTGCCAGTTCAGGTTGACGAGCAGCAGCTTCAAGGAACTTACCACCCAGCATACCAAAGCCAAGTGCCGTACCCAGTGCAGCAAGACCGATCATGATTGATACAGCGATAGCAGTAAAAGCAACTACAGTTTCCATTGATTTCTCCAGTTTTTCAGTAGATTAAAGTTAAAAAAGTAAAACAAAAAACTCTTAGTGATTAAATTAATGTTCAGAGGATGCCATGCTCAGGTAAACAATCGTCAGCATCATAAATATAAAGGCCTGTAACGTAATAACCATAATGTGGAACACAGCCCAGGCAAAGTGCGCTGGCAGCTGGAACAGTCCAATCATTGCAATAAGAATGAAGATCAGTTCGCCGGCATACAGGTTACCGAATAGCCGCAATGCTAAAGACGCAGGCTTAGCTAGTAAAGTAATGCTTTCCAGAACAAAGTTAACCGGAATAAACGCCCAATGGTTAAAGGGAGTCAGCGTCATTTCTTTAGCAAAACCTTTCATACCTTTATATCTGATTGAATAAATAATAATCAGAGCAAAAACACTTAAGCTTAAGGCAAAGGTGGTGTTCAGATCCGTAGTTGGAACCACTTTCATGTAAACATCATGCGGATCATCGACAAAACCTAACCAGTAACCGCCGTACATTGCCAATGTTGGCAACCAGTCGACAGGGACCAGGTCCATTAGGTTCATCAGGAATACCCAGACGAAAATCGTTAATGCCAAAGGTGCGATCAGTTTATCTTTGCCGTGAAAGGATTCTTTGACGCTGTTGTCAACAAACTCGACAATCATCTCGACAAAGCATTGCCATTTACCAGGTACCCCAGTCGAGGATTTTTTAGCGACTTTGCGGAAGCTCCACAAAAACAGCACACCCAGTAATACGGACCAGAAGATAGTATCGACGTTCACCGCCCAGAATCCTTCGCCCACCGTCCAATTTTGAAGGTGGTGTTGGATGTACTGAGTCGGAGTTTGCTCTCCACTTATCATGTTGTTTCCCAGTTACGTTGATTTTAAAAACAAAATTGGTGCTATCCACTGCGCAAAAACAGCGCCGACAAAGCCGCCTAACAGCCACAATGGACTTAAATTTGTTAATACGAAAAGCGCGCTTATAAAAACTGCTGTCAGCAACAGCTTTACACCCTCTCCGATAAAAAAACTTTTGACTACTTTTTGGTTTGCTCTGGCCCCCGAATGCAAAAAGGCGATTAGGGCAAACAGAGCATTGGGTACGATGGCCGACAATCCGCCAAGTAGGACGGCAGCGGCAGCGCTTCCTGTAAAGCTCAATGTTACGATTATCGTTAACAGAGCAAGAACCATCAATTGACCGGCAATTATTTTAAAAGCAAGTTGTCTACCTGCTCGTGTCATTGGTTCAGACACATAGCTTCCTTTCGGTCATTGATTGTTGCTACAACCCAATAGTTATTAGCCAGTATAAAACTCGCGCTAGTATAAAGATCTACCGGTTAATTGCAAACAAAATTGGCTCTGAATCACTGGTTTTCGGGCGCTTATACCCGCCTATTTAATGTGGGATAAAATACCGTCAAGCTCATCTAAACTGCTGTAGTTGATCACGAGTTTTCCCTTACCTTTACGGCCATGGTTTATTGCAACCTTTGCGCCCAAGGTTTCGGCCAGCTGATTTTGTAATCGCTGAATGTCGGCATCAGGTTCAGGTTGCTTTGCAACCTTTGCCGGCTCCAATGTAACGCGAATCAACTTTTCAGCTTCGCGCACGGTTAAATCTTTGGCTACGATTTGTTGCGCAACTTGTGCCTGCTGGTCACCTTGCAATGCCAGCAGTAATTTAGCATGCCCTAAGTCAATGTCACCGCGCTCTAGCAATGTTTTAACCGGCGTTTCCAGGTTATTCAAACGCAGCAAATTAGTTACTGTAGTGCGTGACTTGCCAACCGCCTGCGCAACATCCTGGTGAGTCATCTGAAATTCATCCAGCAGACGTTGCAGCGCAGTAGCTTCTTCCATAGCGTTTAAATCTTCACGCTGAATATTTTCTATCAACGCAATAGCAACGGCTGCCTCATCGGAGACATCTTTAATTAAACAGGGGACAAGGTCTAATTTGGCTAATTGAGCAGCGCGCCAACGCCGTTCACCGGCAATAATTTCATACTCGTCCTGTGGCAGAGGACGAACCACAATTGGCTGAATAATGCCCTGCGCTTTGACTGATGCAGCTAAATCTTCAAGGGCCTCGGGTGACATATCCTTACGCGGCTGATAACGACCTGGCTTGAGACTTTCAACCGGTAATTTTTGTAGTTCACCTTTTTCTGCCGCTTCAACTATTTGCTCAGCGGACTGCTGGGACTGTCGTTCCTGACTGGCGTTATTATTGGTTAGCAGAGCATCGAGGCCGCGACCTAACCCTCTTTTTTTAGCCGACATAAGTTACTGATTTCCTTAAATTAAATAACTCGCTAAGAGCTAGCTTCAGCAGTTGCCTGTTGTTCCGAGCGGCGAATTAATTCACCAGCCAGAGACAAATAAGCCTTTGCCCCGGTCGATGATTTGTCATAATACATCGCGGGAGCGCCAAAAGAAGGCGCTTCAGCCAGCCGCACATTACGAGGTATTACCGTACGGTAAACCTTATCGCCAAAATGTTGCTTTAACTGCTCTGAAACGTCGTTAGCCAGCCGATTCCGCGGATCGTACATGGTTCGTAATATACCTTCAATTGAAAGTCCCGGGTTAACCACATCGGCCAATTGGCGGATAGTTTCCATTAATGCTGTTAAGCCTTCTAAAGCATAATACTCACACTGCATTGGCACTAACACCGTATCCGCAGCGGCCATGGCATTAACCGTCAGCAGGTTCAGGGATGGGGGACAATCAATAAAAATGAAGTCGTAATCGTCCTGAACCGCTTTTAAAGCGTTACGTAAGCGTACCTCGCGGGCAAAAAACTCCATCAGTTTTATTTCGGCGGCGGTGACATCAGAATTAGCAGCAATTAAGTGATACTTGCCGTTTGTGTCGGTTTCGACGACGTCTTTAACCGGCTTTTCTTCAACTAATAGTTCGTAAACGGTATTGCCAACTTCGTACTTGTCGACACCACTTCCCATGGTTGCATTACCCTGGGGATCGAGATCGATTAACAAAACTTTTCGCCGAGTAGCCGCCATAGAAGCAGCTAAGTTGACTGCTGTGGTGGTTTTGCCGACACCGCCTTTTTGATTTGCGATTGCAATGGTAGTCGCCACGGGCGTTTTACCTCTTGTTGTTATCAGGTGCTAAAGGGCAGATGAAATAGTGACAAGGTGTCGCTCGCCTTCAACACCAGGAACATTTAACTTGTGAATGCCATCAATCTTATACTGTTGAGATAATTCGTCCAGTTCTTGCTGTGGATACTGTCCTTTAAGCGCATAAAATTTGCCCGCTGGCTTCGGTAGGTGAGCACACCAACTCAGCATATCCTCCAGCGAAGCAAATGCACGGCTCAGTACCCCGTCAAATTGACCTTCCAGTTCATGGTAGTCTTCGACCCGGCTGTGTACTGCCGTGACATTGCGGATATCTAACTGATGGCAGGCCTGACGAATAAAGCGGATCCGTTTTCCCAGACTATCTAACAGCACAAATGATTTATTTGGCTCAGCAATAGCCAATGGCAAACCCGGTAAACCTGGACCGGTCCCGACATCGATAAAGTGTTCGCCGGTTAAAAAGGGAACCAGCACCAAGCTATCAATAATATGCCGCCGCAACATTAGCTGCGGTTCACGGACACTGGTTAAGTTGTAAGCACTATTCCATTTATTTAACTGTTCAACCAACCCGACCAGCTGCGCAAGCTGCTCGTCCGTTAAATCGTTAAGGCTATCAATATCAGTTTCTTTTATCAGTTGAGCTAACTGTTGTTTTAATTGAGTGTCAGGCACTTTTACGCAATAGTCCTTGTTTTTTTAAATGTACCAACAGCATTGAAATCGCGGCAGGCGTTATGCCTGATATTCTTGCTGCCTTACCCACGGTTTCCGGTTGATGAGTATTCAGTTTAGCAACCACCTCATTGGATAATCCTTTAATACCTGCATAATCAAATCGGGCAGGTAACAGGGTATTTTCGTGACGCTGCTGTTTTGCTATTTCGTCTTCCTGTCGTGAAATGTAGCCAGCGTATTTTGTCTGGATCTCAACTTGTTCGGCCGCTGCCGGATCCTCAAGGCCTGGTTCAAAAAAACAGGTCTTGACCAAATCAGAATAATTGATCTCCGGCCGCCGTAATAGTTCCAGCCCATTGACTTCTTTGGTAATAGGGCTTTTTACCAGGGCATTAATGGCTGCCACCTGCTGATGGTCTTTGTGTACCCAAGTATCTTTTAAGCGCTGTTTTTCCTGCTCAATCGCTTCCATCTTAATGTTAAAAGCATGCCATCTCTGATCATCAACCAGACCCAGCTGACGCCCTTTTTCGGTTAACCGAATATCCGCATTGTCTTCGCGCAATAGTAACCGATATTCGGCCCGCGAAGTGAACATGCGATAGGGTTCCTGGGTCCCTAAGGTGGATAGATCATCGATTAAAACGCCGGTGTAAGCTTCGTCACGACGCGGCGACCAGGTCTGCTGCCCCTCGGCCCGCAAAGAAGCGTTTAAGCCAGCAATCAGGCCTTGTGCTCCGGCTTCTTCATAGCCGGTTGTTCCATTAATCTGACCGGCGAAAAATAACCCGCTAATAAGCTTGGTTTCAAGAGATTGCTTTAAATCCCGCGGATCAAAATAATCGTATTCGATAGCATATCCGGGACGGGTAATAACTGCGTTTTCAAAGCCTTTAATTGAGCGTACCAGTTGCTCCTGAACATCAAAGGGAAGACTGGTCGAGATTCCGTTAGGATAAACCTCAAAGGTGTTTAACCCTTCTGGCTCAACAAAGATCTGGTGACTGTTTTTGTCAGCAAAGCGTACGATCTTATCTTCAATCGACGGACAATAGCGCGGGCCGACCCCGTCAATCAGGCCAGAGTACATTGGCGAACGATCCAGCCCCGAACGAATAATATCATGAGTCTGTTGATTGGTATGGGTGATATAACACGAGATCTGTTGTGGATGATCATCTCGTGAGCCCATATAGGAAAATACCGGCGTCGGCTGATCTCCGGGTTGTTCCTGCATAACTGAAAAATCAATAGAGCGACTGGCTATTCGCGGTGGTGTCCCGGTTTTTAACCGCTCCACCCGTAAGTCCAGAGACCGCAGTCTTTTAGCCAATGCATTGGCTGGAGGATCGCCGGCTCTGCCACCTTGGTAATTATCCAGACCAATATGGATTTGACCACCAAGAAACGTTCCTACAGTTAAAACGACATTGTCAGCGTAAAAGGTTAATCCCATCTGGGTTACAACACCTTTCACCTGATCGTTTTCGACAATAAGATCATCACAGCCCTGTTGAAATAACGTCAGGTTGGGTTGTACTTCCAGAGTATAGCGGATCGCCTGCCTGTACAGCTGACGATCGGCCTGAGCCCGGGTAGCTCTGACAGCAGGGCCTTTGGACGAATTTAATGTTCTGAACTGGATACCGGAACGATCTGCTGCTTTAGCCATGATCCCGCCCAATGCATCAATTTCTTTTACCAGATGTCCTTTGCCAATTCCGCCAATAGCCGGGTTACAGGACATTTGGCCCAGAGTATCAATATTGTGCGTGAGCAATAAGGTTCTGCTACCTCTGCGGGCCGCTGCTAAGGCGGCTTCGGTACCGGCATGGCCGCCGCCAACAATAATGACGTCAAAATGTTGTGAACGGGTTCCTGACATGTGGTTTAGACCTATGACTTAAGGAGAAATACAGCCGGCTATTTTAGCGCGAATCGTGGTGGATCTAAAAGGTTATTTTTTGTTCATTAGATAATCGTTTAATAAAGGAAAATAAATAAAAGAAGATCAGTTTTAGATCTTTAAAGATCTTTTATTATTATTACTTCTTAGTAGCGTTTTTCTGTGAATAGATCGTTGTAGGCCAGATTTTATAAGCAGTGTAGCGGGATCAAAAGATGTGCGTAAGATCCCTTAAGACCGGATCATAGATCGTGGATAAGTCGATCTTTATGCACAGGGTGACTTATCCCCACAGCTATACCCAGTCAGAGGACAGCCCTTAACCGAGTTTATACCGGATCTAATCACAGTTGCCGCAAACTGTGTGTAAGTTAGTGGATAGGATCATCCTGTGTAAATTCAGGCCTTATCAACTATGATCCGTCTTGTGGGTAGGATCCTAATAACTGGATCCAGTTTGGTAGCCACTGACTAACGCTGGTTTCCGGATCATCTTTAAGCATGTCGATCTCCAGTGGAGGAGATAAACGGATGGCGCCAAGGTCGCGCAGCCGTTTGTCTAAATGGTGTCCGGCTGCACAATAGGTGTCATAGCACGATTCACCAATAGCGATCACTGAATAAGGTAACGGGGTAAGCTGATCAAGCTGTTCTAGTTGATGGTAGAACTTAGTCATTGATTCGGCGTAATCCCCGGCACCGTGACTGGCTAACAAAGCTAACCAGGGTTGGTCTTGGGAAATTTGAGTTAAATCAGGCTGGTAATGCAACTGAGACAGGATATTCTGTTGTTGGAGCAGGTCAGCCGTGTAATCAGCCAGAAATTCAGTATTGCCTGAAGTAGTGCCGACAAGTATTTGTATTGTTTTCATAAACTGAAGGATACCCAATGCAGATTCAGAGCGGACTAATATAACAGTGTACAGGAGAGAAGCTATGTTCAGATCATTGATAGTCTTTGCCTTGGTGTTGACGTTTGGCCATGTTTCAACGACACAGGCAGAAGGTATTGAAGCACCAAAGCAGGTTGACGATAAATTATGGGTTATGGGCGTACCGGACCAGAAAGATCTTCAGCACTTTGCTGAGCACCAGGGCCAAATCGTTATTAGCCTGTTAAGTGAAGACGAGGTGCATGATATGACCGATTTGCATTGGTACAGCCAGCAAAACTTAGCGTTTTATAATATCCCGGTTGACGGCAGCAAGGGGGTAACCTTCGCTAATGCCCGATTGTTAGATAAACTATTGTTGCAGCACAGCGAAAAAAATATCCTGGTTCACTGCTCTTCGGCAAACCGTGTAGGCGCGTTGTTTGCGCTCAGAGCTGCATGGCTTGATGGTAAATCGACAAGTGATGCGTTAGCGCTGGGCCGCCGCCATGGGTTAACAGATTTGGAAGAGCACGTAACTGAGATGCTGGCGCAATAAACAAACAGCAGGGTCTGGTAGCCGGGTATGTGGTATGTCTATTTAGTGAAGTGCTCTGACAGCAGTTACTACTGTGGTATTACCACTGACCTGGTACGCCGTGTCCGTCAGCACAATGGTGAAATTAAGGGCGGGGCACGGTATACCAGAACACGTCAGCCGGTAAAGCTTGCTTATTATGAGCAATGCATCAGTCGTTCTTGTGCGGCCAAACGTGAATATCAGATAAAACAATTGGCGGTAAATGCTAAACGAGCACTTTGCCGCAATTCCAGCAAAGTTCAAAGTTGCTGAAATTTATCTCATGACAGTGGTTACAGAGCTGCTCGACGCTTTCTTCCTGTTCGTAAGCTTGTAAAATTTCGCGAGCCTTATCATAGTCTTCTGGCTTAACTTTTAGGGGTGTTTCGATAGCATCGGCAGGTAATTCACCGATACCCCCGATCATACCGTTATTTTGCATTTGTACCGTGATGGACTGGCTTTCAAGTAAACCTTTTAGTAGCCCGGCTTCGATTGGGTCCTTTGCATAATAGGCAACAATCCACTCATCATTCATGCTGGCTGACCTGGTGTTGGACACGCAACAGGTATTGCGCGGCTATGACTTTGGCTTCCACGCCAAGAGAACCGGACATTGCGTAAAGCTTAAATAGACGGTGATAAAGCCTGGCCCGGTAGCGTTGTAACTGGTTAGTGGAAACAAGTTGGTTATTTAAGTTTTTTAAGTCGTGTTCAAGCGATAACAGTAACTGTTGTTGGCGGCTGCGTAAATCTGTTGGAAACATTAAACGGTAGCTGGCCATTGCGACTAGTGGAGCGGTGATCACTGCAAGGGCGATACTGGTCGCTTCACTGACGTTAAACTGATAATGCAAAGCCGGTTGCATTAACAGTAAGAAAACCAGATTAAAGTCCATTGCTCCGGCCGCGGTTTTATTATGTGACATGGGTAACCCGGCTAACAGGATAATCGGCATCAAAGACAGCAGCATAGTGAGCACTGAATTAGTTTGAGGCCAGATAAAGGCTTGCATCAATAAGGCGGTAATGGCTCCTGCTGATTGCCCAAGGAAAACGTAATACATGGTTTTAGCGGGATTGTCGGCGGTCGAAAATAGGGTCAGCATTACTGATGCCCCCAGTAATAAATACGCCACCTGAAACCAGCCGGTATAGGCCCAGATACAACTGATTATCGACATTGTAACCAGAGTTCTAATGGCTGCTTGTTTTGCTCCCCGCCAGTCCCGGTGCAACAGCACCGATAGTTGGCGCACTGAATTAGCCGTTTTGCCGGTATCCCTGAATTCCAGCCGCGCCCGAGTTGCGTCAACAAATTCATGCCAGTATGGATACAATGGAGCATGGTCAAAGTTAGTTAACGTATCTTGTAAATGCGCATTGATCCGTGATGTCTTATTGCTGATCAGTGCCTGTGAGCATTTATGTAAGTATTCACTTAGCTCATCAGACTGAATAATACCTTTGATTTCCAGTTGAGCAAACAGCCCCATTTGAGCATTAAGCACCTGGCGGATAGTTTTTGCCGATCGGTGTGCTGCGGGTGAACCGCTGCCATGGTCTACCAGCTGAGACTCTAACAGGGCTAATTTTGATAACCGATCATGACTATTCAAATGCTGTAAAGAACCTGACTGATAGGCTTCTGCCAGCAGCTTCAAGTTTTCTGCAGTTTGTCGCCGGAATTGGTTAACCAGAGTTTGCTCGGCACGTGAATAGGTAAACAGCCAGCCAATCAGCAAAGCCGTTAAAACGCCGACAAAAACCGTCAGCAAGCGGTCGATTCCCAGTGGTAACCAGGCATCGGGGGTTCTGCTGAGTAAAGCAACCATTGATGCTGAGTATCCGGCTAAAATGGCACCATAGGAAATCAGGCCGTGTAGCAGGTTGCCAACATAAACACAGGCAGCGACCCAAAAGGTGAGTCCTAAAGCTAGCTGTAAAACATTATCACCGGCGGTGACAACCAACAGCATACCGATGACGGTGCCTATTAGGGTACCTAGCGCCCGATAAGCGGCTTTTTCGAGCAGTAGCCCTCGGGTGGGCTGCGATACAGCCCAGACAGTCATAGCAGACCATTGCGGGTGCTCAAGACCCAGTGACCAGGCTATCAGTAGTGACAGGCAGGCTGCTAGCCCGGTCCGGAAGCCGAAGCGAAATCGGGTGTAATCAAAACCAAGCTGAGAAAACTTACTTTTTAGTGCTGTCATCGACTAATAAAGCAATGGCTCCGTCACCGGTAATGTTACAGGCCGTGCCAAAACTATCTTGTGCCATATAAAGCGCAATCATTAAAGCAATAGCGGTTTCGCCGAAACCTAACATTGAACCCAGCAGACCAACTGCTGACATTACAGCTCCGCCCGGTACGCCTGGTGCTGCGAGCATGACAACGCCCAGCATCATAATAAAAGGCAAAATGGTCAGAAAAGAAGGAATAACCAAGGCGTTATGCAACACGATTACGGCGATTGTGCAACTGACAATGGTAATGGTTGAACCGGCAAGGTGAACCGTTGCGCACAGGGGCACGGAAAAATTAGCGACGTTATCGTCTACATTATTTTTGCGAACACTTTGCAAAGTAACCGGTATCGTCGCTGCGCTGGACATAGTACCTAACGCGGTAAAGTAGGCAGGCAACATGTTTTTAATCAGTTTTAACGGCGACTGGCGGCTTTTTATTCCGGCAATAATAAACATACTGGTGATGTAAACCCAGTGCAAAGCAACAGCTAATATAAGAATAACGCCAAACGTTTTTAAGGTGGTAAACACATTTCCGGCAACCGCCATTTCGGTAAAGACGCCGGCAATGTAGAAGGGCAGTAGCGGAATAATGACCTTGACGAGTAACAGCTCAATAATATCACGCCCTTGATCAGACAGTTGTTTCAGTTGTTGCGCGCGGGTACTGGCAATGCCAAGACCAAAAATAAATGCCAGTACTAATGCCGACATGACACTCATCAAAGGAGGAACTTCAAGGGTGATAAAGGGCTCCAGGGTTCTGGTCGCAGTGTCAGTCACCGTTCGTGTATCGGCTTCTAATAAAGGGACCAGCAAGCTGGCAACAAAAAACGCTAAAATACCAGCCGTTACGGTTGATAGGTAAGCAATCCCCAGAGTTTTGCCAAGGAGTTTGCCGGACTTACTGGGCAGGCTTGCAATCCCACTGGTAATGAAAAACAGGATCAGTAGAGGGATAGTGAAAAACAATAACTGGCCGAACAGGCTTTTAAAGGTAATAAGAAGCTGGCTGAGCCAATCCGGAGCAAATAAACCAATGACAATACCACCGGCTATTCCGGCTATTAACTTAATGATGAGTGACATAGTAGATTCCGATAGTTGTTAGAATGATTTTTTGTTGTCGGTAAGTGAGGCTATTTGCCGATACAGAAAGATCCAAATATTTGCCCCAGTAAATCATCTGAGGTGAATTCTCCGGTAATTTCATTAAGGTGCTGCTGAGCTAAGCGTAATTCTTCTGCCAGTAATTCACCAGCTAAATTCAGCTCGAGTTGTTCCTGACCTTGTAATAAGTGGGTTTTGGCCTTGGCAAGAGCATCCAGATGCCGCCGGCGAGCCATAAAGCTGCCTTCTGCGCTGACGGTGTAACCGATACAGTGCTTCAGATGCTCTCGTAAAAGCTCAATGCCGTTTCCTGTTTTGGCGGAGAGCTGAAGCACGGGAATACCGTTATGTTGATCAACACGAACCGATTCCTGCGTCAAATCAACTTTATTCCGGATAACAGTAAATGGCATGTTGTCCGGTAGTTGAGCAAAAAACTCGGGCCATATATCTTCAGGGTGAGTGGCCGGAGTCTGTTGGCTGTCGACCATAAATAGAACGCGGTCGGCCTGACGGATTTCTTCCCAGGCCCGTTCAATGCCAATTTTCTCGACCTGGTCGGGTGACTCGCGAAGACCGGCCGTATCAATGATATGTAACGGCATACCGTCGATTTGTATATGCTCGCGTAAAACATCACGAGTTGTGCCGGCTATCTCAGTTACAATGGCTGACTCGCGGCCTGCCAGTGCATTAAGCAAACTGGATTTGCCTGCATTAGGGCGTCCGGCTATTACGATCCGCATGCCTTCACGCATTAATGCGCCCTGGCGGGCTTGATCTTCTATCTGGAATAAATATTCCAGAATGTCGGTTAGGTCGGATGTTACTTTTCCATCAGAAAGAAAATCAATTTCTTCATCGGGGAAATCAATTGCGGCTTCAACGTACATGCGCAAATGAATAACGGCATCAACCAACTGATCAACTTTGTGGGAAAACTCGCCCTTTAAACTTTGTAAGGCTGCTTTAGCGGCTTGTTCCGAGTTGGTTTCAATTAGGTCGGCAATCGCTTCGGCTTGAGTCAGATCCAGCTTATCATTTAAAAAAGCACGTTCGCTGAACTCACCCGGACGGGCTGGGCGGACACCCGGAATCTCCAATATCGCTTTGATAATCATATCGATGAGTACAGGACCGCCATGGCCCTGAAATTCTAATACATCTTCACCGGTGAACGAGTTAGGACCCGGAAAATAAAGGGCTATACCCTCGTCTAGTAGATCGCCGTTGACATCCCGGAAGGGTAAATATTCGGCTTTTCGGGGTAGCGGGCAGTGTCCGAGTAGGCGTTGTGCAATATCAGTGCAGGCTTTACCACTAACCCGAACAATACCGACGCCACCCCGCCCGGGCGGTGTAGCCTGGGCGACGATGGTGTCACTGCTGTGTTCATCAGTAAGCATAAAGGTTATTTACCGCGTACGTTTATGCCTTTCTTCTCCAGCCCTTTGTATATGATCAGCATTTGAGCAATGGTAATCAAGTTACTGACCAGCCAGTACAGTACCAGGCCGGATGGGAACCAGAGGAAGAATACGGTAAAGATAACCGGCATGTACTGGAACAACTTCTGCTGCATTGGGTCGGCAGTAGGCGTTGGTTGCAGTTTCTGCATTAAGAACATGCTGGCGCCCATTAAGATAGGCAAGATGTAGTAGGGATCTTTAGTAGAGAGATCCTGAATCCAGAAGATAAATTCCGAGTGACGCAGTTCAACACTCTCTAACAATACCCAGTACAGCGCCAGGAAGATAGGTAACTGTAACAGCATGGGTAAACAACCTCCCAGCGGATTGACCTTCTCTTCTTTATACAATTTCATCATGGCTTGCGACATTTTTTGCCGGTCAGAGCCATACCGCTCGCGTAGCGCCGTCATTTTAGGCTGCAGCATGCGCATTTTGGCCATCGACACATACTGTGCCTTGGTTAGCGGGAATAAGACTGCTTTAACAACCACCGTGGTTAAAATAATTGCCAGACCCCAGTTAAGAACAATGCTCTGTAAGAATTGCAGTAACTTAAAGATAGGCTGCGCTAACCACCACAAGAAGCCGTAGTCGACGGTCAAATCCAGGTTCTCGGCTAAGGCGGCCATCGAGTCCTGGTCTTTCGGCCCAAGGTAAACCGTTGATTCAATGCTATGGCTGGAGCCGGCATTGACTTGTTGCATAGGGTAAATTACCCCGATGATCGCTTGTGAGTTACCGGCAACGCGGGAAAACAGACGATTATCCTGTTGCTGAGTAGGTATCCAGGCCGATACAAAATAATGCTCTAACATGCTGACCCAGCCTGTTTGAGTGGCGACGTTCAGGCGTTGGTCTTGCATGTCGTCAAAGTCATATTTCTCAAACTTGTCGTCATCATGAGAGTAGGCCGCACCAAAGTAGGTCGGCATAATCATGCTGCCGCCTTCTCCGGCAGTCATGGTTTGCTGAAGCTGGCCATAAAACTGAACTTGTTTCGCTTGCTGGCCTTGGTTTTCTATTTCGTAGCGCACATCAACGTGGTATTTGCCGCGCTCAAAGCCAAACACTTTGGTGATTTGACTGCCGTCTTCAGTAACGTAGGTTAAAGGAACCTCAAGTCGTTTGCCTTCGAGACTGTATTCGGTTTCTTCCACCGAAAACTGAGCCCGGCCGCCCGCGGAGTCAATGCCGTCGGGTCCGATAAGTCCTGACTGGGCAATGTAGAGTTTGCCCGGGCTGCGCTCTAATAATTTAAAACGGTCTTCAGCATTCAGTGACTCAGCAAACTGCAATAATTTGGCTGAGACGATATCGCCGCCTTTGGCGTCGATGACTATATCTAACACATCGGTTTTAACTTCTACGAGTTGGCCCGTCTTGCGCGCTGCAGCGGGCTGATCACTATCCGGAACGGTTGAATCACCTGCCGCATTTCCCTGAGCTTCGGGCACGACATTAGTATCCGCTTCTGAGGTTACTGAAGTCGTGTTGTTGTTGCTTGGTGCCTGTGTTCCCGGTGCAGTATCCACCATCCAAGTCTGGAACAGGAAAAAGGACACCACTAAGAAAGCAATAAAAAGTATTGAACGTGGCGAATTCATAGTGATTTCGTCTCTAGGTTGCTAATGTTCGTGTGAATGATTCGATTTAGTTTGTGCTGAATTATTCTCAGGCACCGGATCAAAGCCGCCTTCGCTACCAGGATGGCAACGGGCTACGCGTCTGATTGCTAAACCAACTCCTTTGATTGTACCGTGTTTCTCGATTGCCTCACAGGCATAATGCGAGCACGTTGGATAAAAACGACAACGTGGTCCTAACAGGGGGGATATAACCCACTGATAGATTTTGATTAGTGCGATTGGTACTGTTCGCAGCGCTTTGCCAATTTTCGCCATAAATAATTCAATGTGTTACTGAGTTCTGAGTTATTAAGGTCAACAATACCGCTCTTTGCTATGACGACAATATCAAAGTTGGGAATTTTGTGCTGCCGTAAGCGAAAGGTTTCGCGTATTTGACGCTTGATTCGATTACGCTGAACCGCTGTTTTAGCGCGTTTTTTACTAACGGTAACACCGATTCGGGGATTACTGAGATGATTGGGCACAGCTAACATAGTGATCTGTGCAGTGACAGCTTTTACGGGAGGATTTGAAAATACACTGTCAAAGTGAGAGGGAGTTAACAGGCGTAACTCCCTTCCATACGCATAATGAGTCACTGTGTGACCGCTAATAGACTTTATGCGCTCAATACTTTGCGACCGCGTGAACGGCGACGAGCGATCAGTTTGCGGCCATTTTTGGTCGCCATGCGAGCGCGAAAACCGTGCGAACGCTTGCGCTTTAATACGCTGGGTTGAAAAGTTCTTTTCATAACGTTAATTCCATCAGTCAAGGCTTAAATTTTAGAGCGCGGATCTTACCGATCTTTAGCGCGGCAGTCAACAATTATCAGGACGATAAATACACAAAAGTTATTTATAATAATCCACACGGCCCCCGCCGTACAACGGCTATATGTGGATAAAAGTTAAGGTTACTCACAAAATCGCGTTTTGCGAACAGTAAGCTATTGTCTCTTAAAATGCTCCCAAAAGGTAGCGTTAATCAGTGTGCTGCAGTACAATCAGATCATTGAAAATAATAAAACGAACGGAGACGTGGGTGTGAATAATTCGCTTTGGCAACAGTGTGCTGAACGTTTGCAGTCTGAGCTACCTTTGCAGCAATTCAACACATGGATTCGTCCTATTCAAGCGGACCATTCTGGCGACACCTTAACCTTATACGCACCGAACATATATTCAGTCGATTGGGTCAGAGATAAATATCTCAAGTCAATTAATAGCCTGTTGACATCGTTGACAGACAACAAACCACCAAAGATTGTGTTAAAGGTGGGCAATGTCAGCCAACCTACCAGCCGCGCGAGCACTCCGACCAGCCGCAGCAGAAGCACCGCCAGACGCTCAGGCCCAACATTTGGCAGCAGCTCGTCGGTTAGTGAACAGGAAGTCTTTGAAAGTAATATCCATCCGGAATATACGTTCGATAATTTTGTCGAAGGTAAATCTAACCAGTTAGCCCGCGCGGCGGCCATCCAGGTTGCTGAAAATCCCGGCGGAGTTTATAACCCGCTGTTTGTCTATGGCGGTACCGGGCTGGGTAAAACTCACCTGCTGCATGCAGTAGGCAATGGCATCATGGCCCACAAAAAAGACGCGAAGGTATTTTATATTCGTGCCGAACGTTTCGTTCAGGATATGGTGAACTCAATCCGTAATAGCTCCACTACTGAGTTTAAACGCTATTACCGGTCGGTGGATGCGCTGCTTATTGATGACATTCATTTTTTTGCCAATAAAAAAGGTTCGCAGGAAGAATTTTTCCATACCTTTAATGCGTTGCTGGAAGGTAATCAGCAAATCATTATGACCAGCGATCTTTATCCGAAAGAAATCGACGGCGTTGAAGATCGGCTAAAATCACGGTTTGGCTGGGGCTTAACCATCGCGATCGAACCTCCTGAACTTGAAACTCGGGTAGCGATATTGATCCGTAAAGCCGAAGAGCGGGGGCTGCATATGCCCCACGAAGTTGCTTTTTTTATTGCTAAGCGCCTGCGATCTAATGTCCGCGAGCTTGAGGGGGCTCTGAATCGCGTTGTTGCCAATGTTTCGCTAACAGGTAAAGCGATTACGATCGATTTTGTTCGCGAGGCGCTGCGCGACTTAATTGCTGCGCAGGAGAAGCTGGTCACTATTGATAATATTCAAAAGACCGTAGCAGAGTATTACAATATAAAGCTGGCGGACATCTTATCCAAGCGCCGAAGCCGATCAGTGGCCAGGCCCAGACAACTGGCTATGGCGCTGGCAAAAGAACTAACCAATCATAGCTTGCCGGAAATTGGCGATGCTTTTGGCGGGCGAGATCATACGACGGTGTTACATGCCTGCCGGCAGATTCAAAAATTAAAAGAAGAACAAAACGACATTAAAGAAGACTATCGAAACCTTATCCGTACGTTATCGTCTTAGGGCGAGCAGCGGCTGAAAGCAGGGGATACTCAAAATGAAATTTACGGTTAGCCGGGATGCCTTTTTAAAACCATTGCAAGTCGTTAGTGGTGCTGTTGAACGACGCCACACACTGCCGATCTTGTCAAACCTGCTGTTGCAGGTTAATGACAACCAGTTGCGCCTGACGGGTACTGATCTTGAGGTTGAACTGATCTCGGCGGTCACCGTCGAATCGACCGGTGGGGATGGGTCCGTCACTGTGCCGGCTAAAAAACTGCTTGATATTGTTCGTAGCTTACCTGATGAATCAACCATTGAACTATCGGCAGAAGAAGACAAAGCCTTTGTGCGGTCTGGCCGCAGTAAATTTAAATTGAGTACGTTGAGTTCTGATGACTTCCCGAATATTGATGACTGGACGAGCGAAATTAACTTTGTTACCGACCAGTCAGTATTAAAACGGCTAATGGAAAAAACACATTTTTCGATGGCAAATCAGGATGTCCGCTATT
The DNA here is from genome assembly GCF_044797955.1 of Idiomarina seosinensis. GTDB lineage: Bacteria > Pseudomonadota > Gammaproteobacteria > Enterobacterales > Alteromonadaceae > Idiomarina > Idiomarina seosinensis_A. Next base: position 51,789 of record NZ_CP085211.1, read on the forward strand.
ACTTGAACGGCATGTTATTTGAAACTGACGCCGGCATGTTGCGTTCGGTTGCTACTGACGGCCACCGCTTAGCAATGAGTAGTTGCTTTATCGAGCAGCCAAATTTAGCGCAACGTCAGGTTATTGTTCCCCGCAAGGGCGTTGTAGAGTTGCTGCGTTTGCTGGGTGACGATGAGTCCGAGGTTTCAGTAGCCATCGGCAATAACCATATTCGAGTAGAAACCGACAAGATTGTTTTTACCAGTAAGCTGGTTGACGGTCGTTTTCCGGACTACCGCAGAGTGCTTCCCAGCGGCGGCGATAAGATCATAGTCGCCGATAGAGACTTGCTAAGACAAGCGTTTGGACGAGCATCAATATTGTCGAATGAAAAGTTTCGAGGTGTCCGCTTAAATATCTCAGACAGCGAGCTGTGTATTACAGCAACCAATCCAGAGCAAGAGCAAGCTGAAGAAGTTATCGAAATAAACTATAACGGCGATGACCTTGAGATTGGCTTTAATGTCAGTTATCTGCTGGACGTACTTAATAACGTTGATGATTCCGAAATTACTCTGACATTGGCTGACTCAAATAGCAGTGCATTAATTGAACCAAAAAACGATGATGCCTGTTGTTATGTCGTTATGCCCATGAGGTTATAACGCGTTAGCTTATGCGCTTTAAAAAGCTGGTCGGTAACGAATTTAGGAATTTCTCTTCATTTGCGTTGGACCCGAGTGAAAAAATAAATCTGATTTATGGGCCTAATGGGTCAGGGAAAACCAGTTTATTAGAAGCTATTTATCTGTTTGGTTTTGGGCGTAGTTTCCGGCCTGGAGGTTATAAGCCATTAATCAAAGAAGGGACTGATAAGTTTACGTTGTTTGCCGAAGTCATGTCGGAAGGAAGTAACAAATCAGCGTCCAGGTTCGGCTTGAGCCGTCATCTACAGGGTCAGCAACAGTTGCGTATTAATGGCCAAAGCAATGTGCGCTTGGCTGAATTGGCGCGTAATATTCCAGTCCAGCTTTTTACACCTGAGTCTGTTGAAGTTATTTTGGGTGGGCCGGGCAGTAGACGACAGCTGCTCGATTGGGGAGTGTTCCACGTGGAACATTCATTTTTTTCGTTGTGGGCAAATTATAGCAAGGTATTAAAACACCGAAACCAGTTGCTAAAGCGCACAAAGGATAAAAAGACGTCGGAAGATCGTTATTGGCGCGAGCAGTTGAGTTATTACGGCGAGCAAATCACCGAGCTGCGTCAATCCTATGTCCTCGAGCTTACTAAATATCTTCAGGAAATGACCCAATCATTCCTTCCTGATGTTACACTAGATGTTTCGTTGCGAGTTGGCTGGGACAGCGCAAAAAGCTTACCAGAAGCTTTAGACAGTGCTTTAGTGACGGATGCGCGTTACGGGCATACATCCGTAGGTCCTCACAAAGCCGATCTCGCCGTTAGCGCTGACGGTTCGCCAGCCAAGGAACGCTTATCACGAGGGCAACTAAAAGTTGTTGTGGCGAGCTTAAAACTGGCACAGGCTGAATTCTATCGGCAAAAAAGAGATGAGAATTGCGTCATTGTGGTTGATGATTTGAGCTCGGAGCTTGATCAGCTCAACCAAGAAATTTTTTGTAGATTATTGGAAAATACTGATAATCAAGTCTTTATCACCAGCGTTAATCCTGACGACATACGTGATAAATTTAAACAAGAACCCAAAATGTTCCACGTGGAACACGGTATCTTACAAAGTCATATTGAGAACTAATTATGGAAGAAAATAACTACGGTTCGTCCAGTATCAAAGTACTAAAAGGGCTAGACGCAGTTCGCAAGCGTCCGGGAATGTATATTGGTGACACAGACGATGGAACAGGCTTACACCATATGGTGTTTGAAGTTGTTGATAACTCTATCGATGAAGCCCTGGCAGGACATTGTTCTGAAATAATGGTCACCATCCACTCGGATGGCTCAGTATCTGTAAAAGATGATGGCCGTGGAATCCCGGTAGATATCCATGAAGAAGAGGGCGTTTCAGCTGCTCAGGTCATTATGACAGTGCTACACGCCGGTGGTAAATTTGACGACAATTCCTATAAAGTTTCTGGTGGGCTGCACGGTGTCGGTGTTTCTGTAGTCAATGCATTATCAGAAAAGCTTACACTAACGATTCGTCGACAAGGTAAAGTTTACGAACAAACCTACCACATGGGTGTACCCGAAAGCGATGTGCAAGCCATCGGAGAAACTGATCAAACAGGAACTGATCTACGTTTCTGGCCCAGCGATGAAGTCTTTACCGGCACGGAATTTCATTATGACATTCTGGCTAAACGGTTACGAGAATTGTCCTTTTTGAATTCGGGCGTGGCGATTCGGTTAAGAGACGAGCGCGATGAGCGCGAAGATTTATTTAAATATGAAGGTGGTATCGCAGCTTTTGTTCAGTATTTAAATAAGGCCAAGACCTCAATTCACGAACAAACCTTCCACTTTTCAATAGACCGCGAGGATGGAATATCCGTCGAAGTCAGTATGCAATGGAACAATTCTTATCAAGAAAATATCTATTGCTACACTAATAATATTCCTCAGCGTGATGGCGGTACTCACTTAGCGGGATTCCGCGCCGCCCTGACTCGTACGTTAAACAGCTATATGGAAAAAGAGGGCTTTACTAAAAAAACTAAAACCTCTGCAACTGGTGATGATGCCCGAGAAGGCTTGACCGCGGTTGTCTCCGTTAAGGTTCCAGATCCTAAGTTCTCATCGCAAACAAAAGAAAAGCTGGTGTCTTCTGAAGTTAAGTCAGCAGTAGAGCAAACGATGAACGTTCAGCTTGCGGACTTCCTGTTGGAGAATCCTCAGGATGCTCGTGCAATTATCAATAAAATTATTGATGCGGCACGGGCGCGTGAGGCTGCTAGAAAAGCGCGTGAAATGACGCGCCGAAAAGGGGCGCTCGACATTGCTGGACTACCCGGCAAGCTAGCGGACTGCCAGGAAAAAGACCCTGCGTTATCAGAACTTTATATAGTGGAGGGTGACTCGGCAGGGGGTTCTGCTAAACAAGGCCGAAACCGGAAGAACCAGGCAATCCTTCCGCTAAAAGGTAAAATCCTTAACGTTGAAAAAGCGCGCTTTGATAAAATGCTTTCCTCACAGGAAGTCGGTACATTAATTACCGCAATGGGTTGCGGCATCGGTCGTGATGAATATAACCCCGACAAAACCCGTTACCACCGTATTATTATCATGACGGATGCCGACGTTGATGGTTCGCATATCAGAACCTTATTGCTGACCTTTTTTTACCGCCAAATGCCGGAAATTATAGAGCGTGGCTACATCTATATTGCACAGCCACCACTTTATAAAGTTAAAAAAGGTAAGCAGGAAACTTACATAAAGGACGAGCCGTCTCTGATTCGTTACCTCACCAGTGTTGCGCTGGATAAAGCATCACTTCACGTTAACGCTGATGCGCCTGGAATAACAGGCGAGCATTTGGAAAACTTGGTGAACGGTTACCAGTTAGCACAGGAAACAATTAAACGCTTAAGCCGGCGTATTCCAGAAAAATTCCTGCAACGTCTGTTTTATGCGCCGCGACTGACAGATGAGCGACTGAAAGATAAGGAGTACATGGAAGGCTGGGTTAAGAGCCTGAACGACGATTTAACGGAAAGAGAGGTAGACTCTGCCACTTACACCATCTCGTTAAAAGAAGACACTGAGCGTTCAATGTGGTTACCCACAACAAGCATTCGTCAGCATGGTGTGGATACTGAGTACCCAATGAGCTATGAGTTCTTAATGTCTAAGGATTATGAGCAAATAGTTACTGTAGGTGATCAGATAGCTAACTTGGTTGAAGAGGGTGGTTATGTAGTCCGGGGTGAGAAGAAGCACTCGATTGACCATTTTGTTGACGCCGTTGAGTGGTTAATTGGTGAGTCTAAACGGGGCTTGTATGTGCAACGCTACAAAGGGCTTGGCGAAATGAATCCTGAACAGTTGTGGGAAACCACAATGGATCCGGAAACCCGGCGCATGTTGCAGGTTACTATTGATGATGCCATTGGTGCTGATCAACTGTTTACGACCCTTATGGGCGACGAAGTTGAGCCCCGTCGGGTGTTCATTGAGTCCAATGCGTTAAAAGTTGCTAACCTCGACGTTTAGTTCAAAACTCAAACACAAACAAAAAAGGCCTCGCTTCAGTTTGCAGCGAGGCCTTTTTATTTCTCTTTGTTTTTACATTACTGTAATAGCGAAATATCGGCAACGTTAAGAAACATTTGCCGAAGCCGATGGAGCAGGTTTAGCCGATTTTCTTTAATTTTTGCATCCTCGGCGTTAACCATGACATGATCGAAAAAGGCGTCAATATCGTCTTTTAACGATGCCATACGAGTTAATGCGCCAGTGTAGTTGCCAACAGCCAGTTCAGGCTCGCAGCTCTTTTCAACTTCTCCTATTTTTGCAGCCAATGTCTGTTCTTGAGGCTCACAAAGCAAGTCGTGGTTAATGGTGCCAGTAAGGCTCAACTCTGACTTGGATACAAGATTGCTAACGCGCTTATTAGCAGCGGTAAGACTTTCTGCTGCCTCTAGCCCTTTGAACGACGAGACAGCCTGAATCCGGGCATCAAAATCTGCAGGCCGGGAGGGCGCTCGCGCGCTAACGGCTTTAATAACGTCAACGGCTACGCCTTGCTCTTGATACCAAGGGCGGAAGCGACTCATGATGAAGTTAAATACGTCATCTTGCACGGTTTGGTTACTTAAGCGCGGCCCAAACTGCTCCCGGGCACTGGTAATTAATGTATGCAAATCCAGATTTAACTGCTTTTCTACTACAATCCGAATTAAGCCAAGGGCTGCGCGACGAAGGGCAAAAGGGTCTCTATCGCCCTTTGGAGTTTGGCCAATGCCAAAAATTCCTACCAGGGTATCCAGTTTATCGGCCAGAGCAACCGCGCAGGCAACATCAGAATCTGGCAGCTTATCGCCTGAGAACCGGGGCCAATAATGTTGCTCGATAGCATTAGCCACTGTCTCACTCTCGCCGTCATTTAGTGCATAATGCTTACCCATGACACCCTGAGTTTCGGGAAACTCCAGCACCATCTCCGAGACCAAGTCGGCCTTTGACAAAAGACCTGCACGCTTAGCGTCCTCTTCACTAGTCTGAAGCTGATTTGCAATAACGGCCGCTAATAACGAAATACGTTCCGCTTTATCCTTTACCGAACCCAGCTGCTTCTGAAAGAGTACGTTATCAAGGCTGTCGAGACGGGTTTCTAAGGACAGCTTTTTATCTGTTTCAAAGAAAAACTGGGCATCAGCAAGCCTTGGTCGAACGACCTTTTCATTGCCGGCAATGATTTGAGCCGGATCTTTGCTTTCAATATTGGTAATAAAAATAAAGCTAGGCAATAACTCCCCCTGTTGGTTTTCAACAGGGAAGTAACGCTGGTCGTCTTTCATCGTGACGATTAACGGCTCTTTGGGTACGGTTAAAAAGCTTTTATCAAACTCGGCCTGCAAAGCTATGGGCCATTCCACCAGCGCTGATACTTCCTCGAAAAGTTCAGGGTCGGGTTGGACCTGACCATTCAGCTCGTCAGCCAGCGTGTTAACAGCGTTTTCGATGGTTGTTTTACGCTGCTCCTGGTCGGCCACCACGTAGTGTTGCCTTAACAGGGCTTCATAGTCGTCCGCTTTTTCCAGCTGAAACCCTTTGGGCGAATGGAATCGGTGGCCTTTAATGTGGCGAGAGCTGGGTGTATCCATGATCTCAGCATCGATTAACCTGGTGCCGTATATCAGCGTAAGGGTATGAACCGGTCGAATAAACTCTGCTTCGGATTCCCCCCAACGCATAGGACGTGGAATAGGTAATTGCTTTAATGATGAGGCTACAATGTCCGGCAGCAGACTATCAAGCTGCTGGCCCTTAACTTCAGCTTTATGCAATAACCAGGCGCCTTTATCGGTAGTCAGGCGTTCGGCTTGCTCAACGTCAATACCATTCGATTTAGCCCATCCAATTGCGGCCTTAGTTGGTTCGCCCTGATCATTAAAGGCAACCTCAATGGAAGGGCCTCGTTTTTCTACGACTTTGTCTTGTTGCTGCTCCTGCAGCTGCATAACCAGCACGGCTAAACGTCTGGGAGTGGCAAATATTTTAATCGACTGAAAGTCGAGCTCCGCTTGCTTCAAACCTTGGCTGATACCGTCGGCAAAGCTTTCGCTTAGTGCTTTTAGCGATTTAGGAGGTAACTCCTCGGTGCCGATTTCAATTAGCAGATTGTCCTTTTTCACGGCCTAAACTCCTTTTGACTGCGGTAAACAAAGTGGAAAGCCAAGGGACTCCCGAGCTTGGTAATAAACTTCGGCGCAGGCTTTAGCCATGGTGCGGACTCGTAAAATGTAACGTTGTCGTTCCGTAACCGATATAGCATGGCGGGCGTCAAGCAGATTAAACGCATGTGAGGCACGCATAACTTGTTCGTAAGCCGGTAGTGCCAGTTCCTGTTCGATCAGCAGCTGACATTCGCGCTCACAGTCTTCAAAGCGGCGAAATAGGACATCAACATTGGCGTGTTTGAAGTTATAGGTAGATTGTTCAACCTCATTCTGATGGAAAACATCACGATAGAAAATTTTCCCCCGGGGTCCGTCGGTCCAGACCAGATCGTAAATACTATCAACGCCCTGAATGTACATCGCTAAGCGCTCTAAACCATAGGTGATTTCACCGGCGACTGGTTTACACTCAAGGCCGCCGACTTGCTGGAAATAAGTAAACTGCGTCACTTCCATGCCGTTTAACCAAACTTCCCAACCGAGACCCCAGGCTCCCAGGGTTGGCGACTCCCAGTTATCTTCGACAAAGCGAATGTCGTGAGTCAGAGTGTCAAAACCAAGCATTTCCAGCGAGCCCAGATAAAGTTCCTGCAGATCTTTAGGAGATGGCTTCATCATGACCTGAAACTGATAATAATGCTGTAAGCGATTAGGGTTTTCCCCATAGCGCCCGTCAGTAGGGCGGCGACAGGGTTGAACATAGGCAAAGCTCGACGGCTCGGGACCAATCGAGCGCAGAAAAGTCATGGGGTGAAAGGTTCCCGCACCCACTTCCATATCAAGCGGCTGTATTATTGCACAACCTTGCTGAGCCCAATAATCCTGCAGCGCAAGGATCAGCCCCTGAAAGGTTTTGACATCGTAGTTGGACATAAAATTTCTCTTAAACCGTTATGGTTGTTGACCAATGACTGATAAGTATGCATAGATTATACCCTCAGACAGGGTTAGGTTATAGGGGCGTTAATGACAAATCCGGCAACAAAGCGTTGTCCGTGGTGTGAGCAAGCTGATGACTATCGGGCTTACCATGACGAGCAGTGGGGCAGGCCGGTTGCTGATCCTGTCGAACTGTTTGCAAAGTTATGCCTTGACGGCCAGCAGGCCGGACTCAGTTGGCTGACTATTCTGCGAAAGCAAACGGCTTATGAGCAAGCGTTTTATCATTTTGATCCCGCTAAAATTCAGGCGATGCCCAGCTCTGAGCGTGCTAATCTTTATGATAATCCGGGCATTATTCGTAACCGTAAGAAAATCGATGCGATTTTTGCTAATGCCAGCGCTTATCTGGCGATGCAGGATAGAGGATTAGAGTTCAGTCATTGGTTGTGGCAGTTCGTCGGCGGCAGGCCGGTTATTAATGCTTATCAGGCTATGGCAGACGTGCCAACTGAAAACGCGGCCTCCCGGGCTATGGCAAAGGCGTTGAAACAACAAGGATTTAAGTTTGTTGGGCCGACGATATGTTATGCTTTTATGCAGGCTGTCGGTATGATGAATGACCACCTAGTTGACTGCCATTGTTACATGTCAGTTTGCCAGCAAATGCGGCAATTTTCTTTAACAGGCTAATGGATACATAATGATAGAAATTACTTTAGCAGATTACTCAAATCCGGCTCATGCGCAAGCTGTTATTTTGATGCTTGATGCCTATGCACAGGACCCCATGGGCGGCGGTGAGGGTATCAGTGAAGACACAAAAGAAAATTTGATTAAAGAGATGGACAAGCGTGAGCATGTATTTTCGCTGCTGGCCTTTGATGGAGACGTGCCGGTAGGCATCGCAAATTGCGTAGAAGGATTCTCTACCTTTGCGGCTAAACCTTTAATGAATATTCATGATATCGCTGTTGTACCCGACTATCGTGGTAAGGGCGTGGCGCAGAAATTACTTGAGGAAGTAAAAACTCTGGCTGAATTTCGCGGTTGCGTAAAACTAACGCTGGAAGTACTTGATAAAAATGACCGCGCTAAAGTTGCCTACGAAAAGTTTGGCTTTAAACCTTACGAGCTTGGTGATGTCGGGCAGGCCGAGTTTTGGGAAATGTATCTATAAAAGAACATGCGCCCCGGGCGCATGTTTTTAGTGCTTTTTTTCAATCCAGTAACGATAGGGCACCTGATCTGTTTGCTGTTCAAGCAACTGGTGGTCCATGAACTCACAAAAACCGGGTATATCGCGCACGGTTGCCGGGTCATCAGCAATAACCATTAGCACGTCCCCAACGGACATCTTGCGAATAGCAGCCCTGACCAGCATCACCGGCTCCGGGCAACGAAGACCCAAAGTATCAAGTTCTTTATCTGCAGTCATAAGTTACTCGTTGGCATCAAGAAAGAGCAGGGGCTTATTCCTGCTCTTTCTTAATTTGTGTCAGACGCGTTCGAAGACTGTCGCAATACCCTGACCTAAACCAATACACATGGTAGCAAGACCCAGCTTAGCGTCTTTTTCTTCCATCAAGTGTATCAGGGTGGTTGAGATGCGGGCGCCCGAGCAACCCAGCGGATGGCCTAGAGCAATAGCGCCACCGTTCAGATTAACCTTTTCGTCCATTTTATCGAACAGCTTAAGACCTTTAAGCACTGGTAAAGATTGCGCAGCAAATGCCTCATTAAGCTCCACCAGGTCGATATCATCAATGCTAACGCCGGCACGCTTTAAAGCCTTCTCTGTTGCCGGTACCGGGCCATAGCCCATAATAGATGGATCACAGCCGGCAACAGCCATCGAGCGAATTTTAACGCGTGGAGTTAAGCCCAGTTGCTGAGCTTTTTCAGCCGACATAACCAGCATTGCGGCGGCGCCGTCAGACAGCGCCGAAGAGGTACCTGCGGTAACCGTGCCGTTAGCCGGGTCAAATACCGGCCGTAACTGCGCCAGCCCTTCAGCGGTCGTTTCCGGCCGTATAACTTCATCGGCAGTCACTCGAACAAGTTCGCCGTTGTCGTTATGCCCATTAATTGGGTAGATTTCCTTGGCGAAACGGCCTTCTACCGTAGCTTCATGAGCTCTTTGATGAGAACGGGCTCCAAAAGCGTCTTGCTGCTCGCGGCTAATACCAAATTTACGCGCCAGTAATTCGGCCGTCATGCCCATACTACCGGCGGCTTTAGCAACACTTTTGTTCATGCCCGGATGAAAGTCAATGCCGTGATCCATAGGAACATGGCCCATATGCTCAACGCCTCCGGCCATAAAAATATCACCGTCGCCGTGCATGATGGCACGCGAAGCATCATGTAGCGCCTGCATCGATGAGCCACATAGGCGGTTCACTGTAACGCCGGCTACTGTGTGTGGAATACCGGCAATAAGAGCTGAGTTACGGGCAATGTTAAACCCTTGTTCTAAGGTTTGCTGAACACAGCCCCAATAAATGTCTTCCAGCTCTCCGGCATCGACTTGAGGATTACGTTTTAGTAATCCTTTCATTAATTCGGCTGAGATATCTTCTGCCCGCACATTACGGAACACGCCGTTTTTTGACCGTCCCATGGGCGACCGAATGCAATCAACAATGACTACGTCTTTCATAAAAATTCTCCTATGCCCTTACTTTGCACTCGTTGTTTCAAAGTAGGATTTACCGGCCTCTGCCATCTCACGCATACCGTCAGTTACCTGGTATATTTCACCTAAATGCGCGTATTGGTCTGCCAGATTAATAAAGTTGTTTAATCCCATAGTCTCCAGGTAGCGGAAAGGCCCACCGCGGAAAGGGGGAAAGCCGAGACCGTAGAGCAAAGCAATATCCGCTTCAGCGGCTGAACCAACGATGTCTTCTTCCAGGCAGCGAACTGCTTCGTTCACCATAGGAATCATACAGCGAGCGATCACTTCGTCTGCATCCAGGGTTTTTCCTTGCTCGGAGCCGGTCAGCTGATAAGCTTCTTCGGCAGGTTGTTTAGTCGGTTTGCCTTTTTTATCGGTACCGTAAACGTAAAACCCTTTACCATTTTTTTGCCCGTAACGTTCGGCTTCAGCAAGTTGTGCAATAGCACTGGAAGTGTCTCGTTTCATCCGGGTAGGGAACCCTTCTTCCATCACAACGGTGCAATGGTCTGCGGTGTCGATACCGACAACATCACTTAAGTACGCAGGACCCATTGGCCAACCGAACTGTTTTTCCATGACTTTATCAATCGCGACAAAGTCGATACCTTCGTCGACCATCCCCGAAAAGCCAGCAAGATACGGGAATAAGACGCGATTAACCAAAAAACCCGGGCAGTCGTTAACGACTATAGGCGTCTTGCCTAACTTGAGAGCGTAAGCAACAACGGCAGCGACGGTTTCGTCGGATGTTTTTTCACCACGGATAATTTCGACCAACGGCATTTTGTGTACCGGGTTGAAAAAATGCATGCCACAGAACTTCTCAGGGCGTTTAAGATTTTTGCTTAATTCAGTAATTGAGATAGTCGATGTATTGGATGTCAGGATAGCATCGTCGCTGATAACTGATTCGATATCTGCTAATACTGAGCCTTTCACGTCGGCATTCTCGACGACGGCTTCTACCACAATATCAACATCTTTTACTGCATCGTTCAGTAAAGTCGGGGTGATAGAGGACAGCACCTTAATCATTTTGTCGTTATTGACCTTACCGCGGTCGACACCTTTTTTAAGGATTTTGCCTGCCTCTTTCATGCCTAAATCAAGGGCATCCTGCTTGATATCTTTCATTACCGCCGGCACTCCTTTCAGTGCTGACTGATAAGCAATACCACCACCCATAATACCGGCGCCTAATACTCCGGCTGTCTTAATTTCTTTTTTGGCAGCTTTAGCAAATTTTTTCGACTTACTTTTAACAGCCTGATCGGCTAAAAATATACCTACCTGAGCCTGGCAGGCATCGGTCTGGGTAAGGTCAAAAAAGGCATTATTTTCAGCCTTTAAGGCGCCTTCACGATGTTCGCGGGCGCCATTTTCAATCGCCTCAATTGCCTTGTGCGGGGCTGGGTAGTGCTTGCCGGCCTTAGCTGCAACCATGCCTTTAGCTGTGACCAGCGTCATGGTAAGTTCGGTATCATTTGCTTTTAGCGGTTCCAGCTTGGGCTGCCGCTTCGCTTGCCAGTCCTGCTCGCCTGCTGCAGCGGCTTTGGCTAAGTTTAATGCCGCCTCAGTTAACTTCTCCGGGGCCACAAGCGCATCGATAGCACCAACTTTTAAGGCGGCTTCGCCATTATTGTTTTTACCGGTTGTTATCCACTCCAGCGCATTGTCAGGACCGATAACACGGGGCAGGCGCATGGTTCCGCCAAAACCGGGTATCAAGCCGAGCTTAACTTCGGGAAGGCCAATGGTCGCGGTGCTGTCGGCAACTCGATAATCACAGGCCAATAAGGCCTCACAGCCACCACCAAGTGCAAAGCCTTTTACCGCAGCGACTGTTGGCACCGGCAGGTCTTCTAACTGGTCAAAAACCCGGGACGCTTTGGCTACCCAGGTACGGGTTTTTTCTGCATCAGAGAACAACGAAAGAAATTCAGTAATGTCCGCGCCGACAATAAAAGTGGATTTGCTGCTGGTAACAATCAAGCCTCTTAAATCATCGGTTTGTTTGATTTTTGTTAACGCCTCACTGAATTCTTCTAAGGTTGCCTGGTCGAATTTATTAACCGAGCCTTTCGCATCAAATTGCAGTTCAGCGAAGCCGGGTTCAATAAAGTCGACCCGAATGTTTTCACCTTGGTAAATCATTTTGGGTCTCCCATGACATCCATTAAATTTTTGCTACAAAGAACCTGATTCTGAGATAGCTTTAGGTTATGGTAGAGAGAGTTTGGCGCGAAAGCGTCGATTTTTCAACGGTTATTTAAACATGCGTTTGAATTAATGAAAAAGCAGTCGTTTATCATGCGTTACAAGTATAAAGTGCGAACCGGCCTGATAGCCGTTATCGTCAGCTTAGCTGCCCCTTTTGTTGTTGCGGCACAACCGCTTTCTGACCAGCGCGCTGAACAACGCGAACTGTTTTTAAAAGCAGAGTATGCAGCAAAGCGGGGCCGTCTTGCTGAGTACCGTTTACTGCGCGAGGAGCTGGAAGATTATCCTTTAGCGCCTTACCTCGAACTTGAGCGGTTGCAACAAATTGGCTACCTGGTCAATGAGGATCGGGTATTGTCATTTTTGCAACAATACGAAGGTACTCCCCTTGATTGGCAGTTAAGACGCAAGTGGCTTACCTATCTTGCCGGACACGGCGAGCAAGAACGTTTTATTCGTGATTTTCGTTATCCGGGGACTCTGACCCATCAGTGCCACCTGATTGAAGCGGAGCGCGCCCAGGGGCTGGAAAATCAGGCATTTATACAAAAGGTTGACGGCATCTGGGCGCATGGATTTTCAGTTCCCTCAGCCTGTGACGGAATTCTCGCAGAGTGGGCGGAGCTGGGTGCACGTACCAGCGAAAAAGTCTGGCAGCGGATAGGGCTGGCGGCCGACGGCGGCAACCCGACGATGATCCCGTATCTGAAAAGCTTACTACCGGATAATTACCAGTATTTAGCTGAACTTTACCATAAAGTACGTTACTCGCCGGCGGCGATATATTCCGACAAACGCTGGCAGGGAGCGGATCGACAAAAAGAAGCTGAAATAGCAACTTACGCCCTGAAAAAGCTGATTTGGCGGGACGAAAACTTAGCCTTAAAAGCCTTTGAAAAGCTTAGCCAGAAACTGCCTTTTAGTAGCGAGCAGCGCCAACAAGTGGCGTCTGAATTTGCGGTTGCGCTAAGCTTGAAGAAACATCCGGAAGCGCGAATTTGGCATCAGCGTGTTCCACCGTCGTCGTTAGATGAAAGGACTTTGCAGTGGCGTCTGGCCACTTATTTACGGGATCGCGATTTTAGCACCTTAAAATTAGCCATCGAAAGCTTACCGCCGGCGATAGCTAACGGCGCTCAGTGGCGCTACTGGCTGGCGCGTTCCAGCGAAATTACCGGGGATAAGCTGGCGGCAAACGAGCTGTATCAGGAACTGGCAAAAGAGCGTAATTTTTACGGCTTTTTGTCGGCCGCCAGGATTGGGCAAGCGGTGAGCCTGGATACCGATCCTATCGAAATGAGTCCAGTTGAACTGGAGCAGGTAAAACAGCATCCCAGCGCGCTGCGGGCGTACGAGTTTATTCAGTTAGAACGTTTTGTTGACGCCCGGCGGGAATGGAATCATTTACTTTCTGAGCTTAACGGAGAGCAGCATAAAGCTGCGGCATTGCTGGCCAGTGAATGGGAGTGGCATGACCAGGCCATCTGGACGCTGGCTCAAATTGGCTACTTTGATGCAGTCAATATTCGCTTTCCGATGGCCTATGGCAGCCTGCTAACCGGCGCTTCTAACCGGGTTGGTATTGACCCCAGTTGGGCAATGGCCGTTACACGCCGCGAAAGCGCTTTTCGGGCTGATGCATACTCAAGCGCCGGAGCGCGTGGATTGATGCAGATTTTGCCTAATACGGCTAAACGCCTGCGCAATGACAACATCAGCTACCGTCAGCTGCATAAACCCAAGACCAATGTAGAACTGGGTACCTATTATTTAAGCCGCTTAAAAAATCGATTTAATGATAACCACGTACTTGCTACTGCTTCTTATAATGCCGGCTACTACAAAGTACTGGACTGGTTACCATCGACAGCTACGCCTGCCGATGAGTGGATAGAGCAGGTACCTTATTATGAAACTCGTGATTATTTAAAAGCGGTTTTAACCTACCAGCAGATCTACTACTTACTGCAGGGCAATCAGGGTAATCTGTTTGAAAACCTCGAAGGGATGATGATACAGCCAAGCTATGACTAGTAAGGATTATCGTCGGCCAACGACTGCCTGTGAGCATGAAATAGAAATAAAAAGCAGCCGTTTTATTGCCTGTCTGTCGCCTTGCCGCAATACTGCTGATGCGGCTGCTTTTTTAGCCGAGGTGCAAAAACGCTGGCCCAAAGCAAATCACTATTGCACAGCTCACGTAATTGGCTCACCGTTTGGCGATGATGGCTTGTCCTGTAGTGACGATGGCGAACCTTCAGGCACGGCGGGGCGGCCCATGCTAAACGTGCTGCGCAATGCACCCCTGGGTGATATTTCTGTTGTCGTGGTGCGTTACTTTGGCGGTATAAAACTTGGTACCGGAGGCTTGCAGCGAGCCTACAGTCAGGCGGTATCTGAGGCTCTGACAGCGCTCGAAACGGAGCTTTGCATTTATCGCCAACAATTCCGGGTTAACTATCCGTACAGCGATCAGGGTGCTATAGATGCTTTATGGAAACAATATCAGGTGCAGGTTCTGGACAGTGACTTTACCGAGCTGGTCAGCCAGCACCTTGCGACTGTGCCGGAAAATGTGGCCAGCCTCCAGGAAAAGCTGAACGCCGCCACGCAGGGAAGAATAAAGCTAATGGATAAATCAAAAGAACATGGCGCTGGGCTGGAATAGTCGCTCGACCTCATCAATGTATTTTTTGTCCAGTAAAAACAGAATGACGTGGTCATCCGACTGCACAATAGTCTCACCATGAGCCATTAAAACCTCGTTGCCCCGGACAATAGCACCTATCGTAGTACCCGGTGGCAATTTAATTTCATTAACGGCCTTACCGACCACCTTTGAGGTGCTCTGGTCGCCATGGGCGATGGCTTCTATAGCTTCAGCGGCCCCTTTGCGTAACGAATAAACATTAACAATGTCACCACGCCGGACATGAGTAAGCAGCGCGGAGATGGTAGCTCTTTGCGGCGAGATGGCGATATCAATTTCACCGCCCTGAACCAGATCGACATAAGCGCTGCGCTGGATCAGCACCATGGTTTTTCTGGCCCCCATGCGCTTAGCCAGCATGGCCGACATGATGTTAGCTTCGTCGTCATTAGTCACGGCGATAAACACATCAATATCTTCAACGTGCTCTTCTTCTAACAGTTTTTGGTCGGAAGCATCACCTTTAAATACTAATGTGTGCTGAAGCCGTTGCGAAAGGTCTTCTGCCCGGTCTTCATCCTGTTCAATAAGTTTTACCCGATGATCACTCTCTAGCTGTTTTGCCAGCCCGGAACCAATATTGCCACCGCCGACAATCATAATACGACGGTATTTACGCTCAAGCTTTTGCAACTCTTGCATAACGGTGCTGATATGGCGGGTATCAGCGATAAAGAACACTTCGTCATCTGCTTCGATTATGGTGGTGCCGGTGGGCCGGATGGGTTTCCCCTGACGATAGATAGCGGCAACCCGGGTATCAATATTAGGGATATGTTCACGTAGCGTCGAAATTGCGTGGCCAACCAATTTACCGCCATAGTAGGCTTTCACAGCGACCAGGCTGGCGCGGCCACTGGCAAACTCCATTACCTGCAACGCCCCGGGGTAGTCGATCAGTTTTCGGATGTAGTTGGTGACCAGTTGCTCCGGCGAGATAAGGAAGTCGACGGGGGCATCGTTTTTGTGGAATAAGCGGTCGCGATAGCGAATGTACTCTTCTGAACGGATACGGGCTATCTTAGTGGGCGTATTGAATATCGAGTATGCGACCTGACAGGCGATCATATTGGTTTCATCACTATTCGTAACCGCAATTAACAAGTCCGCATCTTCTGCGCCGGCATGCCTTAGGGTATCCGGGTGGGCCGCGTGACCGACAACTATCTGCAGATCATGTTTGTCCTGCAGCTGCTCCAGTAAGTCGGTGTCAGTGTCCACCACTGTGATATCGTTACGTTCACCGACCAGGTTTTCTGCCAGGGTACCGCCGACCTGACCGACACCCAAAATGATAATTTTCATTGTTGTTTCTTTAACCTTGCATAGAAAAAGCCATCACCGCCATCAGCCGCGGGCAGCAGTTGCAGCGTGGCTTGCTGTTCTGTTATATCGCTTAGCCTAGCATCCTTTTGGCGGCGCAGAAAATGTTCAATCTGCTGTTGGTTTTCTCTGGCCAGTACCGAGCAGGTCGCATATAAGAGTTCTCCGCCATCCTTTAACAGGGGCCAGATGCTATCCAGAATTTGTGCCTGCAGTTTTACCAGGGCATCGATATCAGAAGCACGACGCAACCATTTAATGTCCGGATGGCGGCGGATTACACCCGTGGCTGAGCAGGGCGCATCCAGTAAGATTCGATCGTAGCAGACGCCATCCCACCATTTATCAGTAGCGGTAATATCGGCACAAATCAGGGTCGCCGGTTGCTTTTGCCTGGCCAGGTTTTCTTCAACCCGCTGTAAGCGTTTCTGATCAATATCAATAGCTGTCAGCGGCTCTGTAAATTGGTGACGCTCGAGCAAGTGTAGTGTTTTTCCGCCCGGTGCGGCGCAACAGTCAAGCACACGATGGCTCTCGTGACTGTTCAGGAGAAAACCGGCAAGTTGCGCCGAACGGTCCTGAACTGACACCCAACCTTCGCTAAAACCCGGTAAGCGCTCAACTGCCACCGGCTGCGTTAGCCGCAAGGCACTGGACACCCTATCATCCGGATGGGATTCAATTTCCTCGTCGTCTAACAGTTGTTGATACGCTGCCCGACTCACTTGGTTTTCATTAACCCGCAACCACATGGGCGGGTGCTGATTGTTGTTAAACAGAAGCTCCTGCCAGTTATCAGGGTAATCTTGCTTTATCGCCTCAGCCAGCCAGCGTGGATGGTTATGTAATTTATCCTCCGGCAGCGCACGTTGCTGGTTGTCGCCCCTTTCCGGAGCCTCCCGTAATAGCTGCCGCAAGACACCGTTAACTAAGCCAGTATGGTTTTTGCGACCCAGGAACTTAGCCGCTTCGACTGAGGCACTGACTGCGGCATGGTCTTTAGTACGTAGAAAATAAAGTTGGTAAGCACCCACTAACAAAAGACTGTTAAGAATTTTTAGTTTGCCGCTCAGTGGTTTTTTTAGTTTGCCGGCAATCAGTTGATTAAGGCTGGGCAAGTAGCGCATTACACCATAGCTAATTGCCTGGGCCAGACGTCTGTCGCTGACCTCCAGCGGCTGAGTTTCTTCCGGTAAAACAGCTGACAGACTCTCGCCCTGTTCAAGCACCCGGAACACAATTTTTGCTGCAATGGCACGGCTTTGCGCGCCCGAAGCGGGGCGGTTTTTTTTAGTCATTAAGTCAGTTGATTACCTTTACTGAAAATCGTTCGGTAGCCGTTAAACAATTGTGCAGCAGGTTGCGCCTTTTTGCCCGGCATTTGTGCAGCAATAATGCGAAGAATACCGGTGCCGCAAGCAACATCAATACCCTCTGCAGAGGTGTTAACGATGGTGCCGGCTGGTTCGTTTGAGTTTTGTTCAATAGACTGAGACGCCAGAACTTTAATAACCAGCGGCTTGTCATCCTGAGTTGTGCTGGTAAACCAGGCAGTCGGCCAGGGATTAAAAGCATGCACGTTACGGTTTAACTGATCCGCAGTCTGCTGCCAGTCAATCCGACCTTCTTCTTTGCTCAGTTTTTTTGCGTAAGTAGCTTGCTGGTGGTTTTGTGGTTGAGCCTTTTGCTGAAGTTCAGCCAGGTTATCAAGCGCCTCGACCAGCGCCGGTGGCCCCAGAACTTCAAGCTTTGCATAAAGTGAAGCCGACGTTTCATCAGCCTTAA
This sequence comes from Idiomarina seosinensis, assembly GCF_044797955.1. Taxonomy (GTDB): domain Bacteria; phylum Pseudomonadota; class Gammaproteobacteria; order Enterobacterales; family Alteromonadaceae; genus Idiomarina; species Idiomarina seosinensis_A. Next base: position 69,754 of record NZ_CP085211.1, read on the forward strand.
TCTCACAACGCCGTTCTAACAGTACAGGTCCGGTATCCAGGCCTGCTTCCATCTGCATTATTGCCACACCAGACTCAGTATCGCCGGCCCAAACAGCTCGCTGAATGGGCGCTGCACCGCGCCATCGCGGAAGCAATGAGCCATGCACATTAATACAGCCCATGCCCGGCGTATCCAGAACAGCCTGAGGCAACAATAAACCGTAAGCTACCACGACCATAACATCCGCGTTCAGTCCGGCAAGTATTTGTTGCTGCTCGGCAGGCTTAAGGCTCTCGGGCTGATAAACGGGTAAGTTATTTTGCAGCGCCAGAGTTTTAACGGCCGATGGTTGCAGCTTTTTACCGCGGCCGGCGGGCCGGTCGGGTTGAGTGTAGACCGCAACAACTTTATGCTGCGATGCTAAAAGAGCCTGCAGGTGCCGGGCCGCAAAGTCAGGCGTACCGGCAAAAACGATGCGCAAGGATTCGTTCATCGATTAACTTTCCGCGCCGACTTTTTCATTCATGCGCTGTTCTTTTTCCAGTTTTTTGCGAATACGGCTTTGCTTTAGCGGTGACAGGTAATCAACGAACAGCTTTCCGTTCAGGTGATCAATTTCGTGCTGTATACAAATGGCCAGCAACCCTTCGGCGTCAAGATTAAACTGCTCGCCGTTGCGATCAGTGGCGGTAACCGTTATCCGCTCGGCACGTTCAACCTTGGCATAAACGCCCGGGAACGAGAGACAGCCTTCTTCGTTAGCGAAATGACCCTCTGCCTTTGTAATCTCAGGGTTAATAAACACCAGAGCTTCGTTCTGATCTTCACTGCAGTCAGCAATGAATAATCGTCTGTGAACATCAACCTGGGTTGCGGCTAAACCAACCCCTTGTGACTCGTACATGGTCTCGAACATATCGTCGATAGTGGCGCGCAGCGCGTCATCGACTGAGTCTATCGGTTTGGCAACGGTGCGTAACCGTTCATCCGGATACTTTAGAACCGTTAACTTTGACATATCTGTAACTCCTTAGCTTTTACTACCCTTAGTTTAACGCATTTATGGGGGCTAAGGACAGTCTATGCAACAGCAAGATGTGTGTGTGTTACTGGCATTAAATCGGGCCAAACGGGAGATTAAGCGGGCCGCACGGCAGCTTTCCTGCGTTGAAGAGGTGCTACAACGATGGGCGCAATCGTTAAAACCGGTAGACAGTCGCTGGGTTACCGCCGCACTGGACTGGCAACGCAACCCAAATCAGGGCTTAGTTGGTTTTTTTGATCCGGCTTATCCGGCTCACTTAAAAGCCATTGACGACCCGCCGTGGTTATTGTTCTGGCAAGGCCGTAAAGAATTGCTGGAAAGCCCTAAAGTGGCCATTATCGGCTCTCGAAAAGCCTCGCATAGTGGCTTACAGATGGCCGATTGGTTAGCAAAGGAGTGCTCTCTGCATGGCATTACAGTGGTCAGTGGGCTGGCCATGGGGATAGACTCCCAGGCTCATCAGCGGGCCGTTGAGCAGGGTTTAACCATTGCCGTGCTGGGTACCGGTATCGATAAAGTGTATCCACCGCGAAATCGGCAGCTGCACCGTTTAATTGCCCATCAAGGCCTGTTGCTGTCAGAGTTTCCCCCCGGAATTGCCGCACGAATGGATCATTTTCCCCGTCGTAACCGTATTATTAATGGCTTGAGCACCGGCGTTGTGGTTGTCGAAGCTGCCCCGCGCAGCGGTTCACTGTCAACGGCACTGGCCGCTATTAACGAAGGCCGGAATGTTGGTGCCGTGCCGGGCAATGTCTTTGCCACCGAGGCGCAAGGTTGTCATTGGTTACTTAAGCAGGGTGCCGAGCTGATTAGCCACCCTGACGATGTGCTGAACTGGTTTGCCATGACAACCAATAAGTTGTCGGTGACTGATCAGCCAGCCACTGAAGAAAGCTTGGCAAACTCGGCATTGTCCGCTAATGTGGGGTTTCAGCCGACGACCATAGAGCAGCTAGTCATGGCAACCGGGTTATCGGCTGCAGAAGTAACAGAACAACTCTTGTTTCTTGAGCTACAGGGCCTGGTAAAAGCAGTGGCAGGCGGTTACATCAAAGTGGGGAGGCGCTAAATTATGTTTGATATCCTCATGTACTTGTTTGAAAATTATATTCATTCGGAGCAAGAGGTCATTGTTAATCCTGATGAGTTAACCGATGAGCTGACTCGGGCAGGGTTTCACCGTCAGGAAATTCACAAAGCTTTGGCTTGGCTGGAGCGTTTAGCCGATTTGCAGGATGGCGATGCGAAAAGCTATTTAACCTCGCAGCCATCAACAGCGACCCGGGTTTTTACCGAGCAAGAAGCTATCCGGCTGGATAGCCAGTGCCAGGGCTTTCTAATCTATCTGGAAAACCTCGGCGTGCTGGATTTTGCAACCCGGGAGATGGTGCTTGATCGGGTGATGGAGCTGGAAGCCACAAATTTTAATCTGGACGACCTGAAGTGGGTGGTATTGATGGTGTTGTTCAACTTACCGGGTCACGAAGCGGCTTACGATCAAATGGAAGGCCTTTTATTTGAGCAGGCCGAGGGTCCCCTGCACTGAAGCAGCGCACAAACTAATGCCAAAGTGTCCGCAGTGCAGTCAGGAATTGGTGGTTAAGCATAAAGGGCAGACGAGCTTTTATGCCTGTACCGGCTTCCCCGAATGTGATTTTACGCAAGGCTTAAGAGAGCAGTCTGAAATTGAGCCTGAAAGCCTGGGTGTCGACTGCCCGGAGTGTGGCCGCGAGTTACAGTTAAAAAGCGGCCGCTTTGGCTTATTTGTTGGCTGCAGCGGTTTTCCGCAATGCGCCTTTGTCACTGAACCGAACAGTAGCGATGCTGATCAGGGTGTTATCTGCCCGCTTTGTCATCAGGCTGGACGGGCCGGACAACTGGTGCAAAAGACCTCCCGTCGCGGCTCCTCTTTTTTTGCCTGCACCGAATACCCTCAATGCGATTACTCGGTCAATTTCCCCCCCGTAAATGAAGCCTGCCCAAGCTGTCAGTTTCCGATTTTGTTAAGAAAAAAACAAAGCGGCGTCACGCGGCATTTCTGTCCGCAAAAAAACTGTGATTACAAATCAGAGCCGTTATAATTTGCCAAAATCGGTGAAGGAGAACTCCATTTGACGACCTTAGATTTGGCTGCTGCGAGAGAAGCCCTTTTGGGAGGCGTTATCGCTTACCCTACAGAAGCTGTTTTTGGCCTCGGTTGCGACCCGACAGATGATACGGCGATTAAACAAATTCTGGCTTTAAAACGACGACCGGTTGAAAAGGGTCTTATTCTTATTGCTGCGGATTACAGCCAGTTACTGCCCTATATCGATGATCGGGCAATACCTCAGGATAAGCGTTTTCAAGTGCTTTCACACTGGCCTGGGCCGGTTACCTTAATTTTGCCGGCAAGAAAGAGTGTGTCTGAGTGGTTAACGGGTGGCCGCGATACTATTGCTGTCAGAGTCACCGCATTTGAGCCGGTCCGTGCCTTATGCCGGAAGTTAGGCACGGCGTTGGTATCAACCAGCGCCAACCCGGCGGGCGAAGAACCAGCCCGGACTGCAGACGAAGTAAGAAGTTACTTTGGCGATCAGCTAAGCTGGGTGTGGGATGCCGAAACGGGTGGCGCAAGATCGCCCAGTAAAATCATTGACCCGCTGACAGAAAAGGTTTTTCGACATAATGAATGACGCATATTTAAAACCTGTAATTGCTTATTTTATGGATTTACAGGATCGCATCTGTAATCAAATCGAAACTGTCGATAAAAAAGGCCGTTTTCAACAAGATCGATGGCAACGGGAAAAGGGCGGCGGCGGTCGTTCAAGAGTGCTGAAAAACGGTGCGGTATTTGAACAGGCCGGGGTTGGTTTTTCGCATGTTTACGGAGAAAGCCTGCCCGATAGCGCAACCGCGCACCGGCCTGAACTGGCCGGGCGTGAATTTAATGCCTGCGGCGTGTCGCTGGTGTTCCACCCTAAGAATCCCCACGTGCCAACGGTTCATATGAATGTGCGCTTTTTCATTGCCGAAAAAGACGGTCATGAACCGGTTTGGTGGTTCGGCGGCGGTTTTGATTTAACTCCGTTTTATGCGGTCGAAGGTGACGTTATCGAGTGGCATCAGAAGGCTAAGGCTGCGTTGGATGCCGTCGATGAATCCTTATATCCGAAGTACAAACCCTGGTGCGATGACTACTTTTATCTGAAGCACAGAAACGAAGCCCGCGGTGTCGGCGGAATATTCTTCGATGACTTAAACGACCGGTCCTTTGAGGAGGCATTTGCCGTGGTAAAAGCGGTTGGCGACGCTTTTTGTGATGCCTACTGTCCTATTGTTGAGCGTCGTAAAGAGACTCCCTATACGGAGCAGCAAAGAGCTTTTCAGCTTTACCGGCGTGGCCGCTATGTTGAGTTTAATTTAGTCTGGGATCGTGGCACCTTATTTGGTTTACAAACGGGCGGCCGCACCGAATCCATTTTAATGTCGATGCCGCCGATGGTGCGCTGGGAATACGATTGGCAGCCGCAGCCTGATTCAGCCGAGGCACAACTGACCGAACACTTTTTAATTCCCCGCGACTGGGCAGCGATGGCCGATGACTGATCGGTTTTGTGTTTTCGGCAACCCTGTGGGGCATAGTTTGTCGCCGCAAATCCATCAGTGCTTCGCCGAACAATTTGGCCACCGGCTGGATTATTATAAACAGTTGGCCAGCATACCTGGCTTTAAGCGCTGCGTTGCCCGGCAGTTTCGGCTTGGCTTGCGGGGAGCCAATGTTACGGCGCCCTTTAAGCAACAGGCGTTTGAACTGGCCACCCGGCTTACGCCGCAGGCAAAAAGTGCCGGCGCGGTTAATACTCTTGTAAAAGACCGTGCCGGAGGGTTGCTGGGGGCAAATACCGATGGATCCGGCTTAATCCGTGATTTACAACGTTTACAAATACCTTTGAGTGGTCAACGAATCCTGTTAATCGGCGCGGGCGGTGCCGCCCGCGGCGTTCTGGCTAACCTGCTGAATGCGCCGATCGACGTACTGTGGATTTATAACCGCACCGCGAGTAAGGCGCAGGCTCTGGCCGACCTTAACGATAAGGCCAGGGCAGTGACCCGCTGGTCAGACGTAAATGGTATCGATGTCATCATTAATGCCTCCAGTGCCTCACTTAGCGGTCAGTTGCCGTCTGTTCCGGAGCGGCTCTTCAGTGAGGCCTCCGCCGTTTATGACATGATGTACGGTGCCGGACCGACACCGTTTTTGCAGCATGCCCGGCTAATCGGCTCCGCTCAGTGTTTTGACGGATTGGGGATGCTGGTAGGCCAGGCTGCTGAAAGTTACCGCCTGTGGTGGCAGTGTGAGCTACCGAAAATGGCTCCGGTAATTGCTAAGATTCGGCAACAGCTGGCTTCACATTAAGCAGAGTCACCGGCACCTCTGCTGTTTGAAAAAACTGCAGCCATCGCGACTGATTGGTTCGTAACGTGTCGCCGGGGCCCTTTACCTCGATTAGCTGCACTTGTTGCTGGTCGGGGTGATATAACCACAAATCGGGAAATCCGCTGCCATTATTTTTTGTATCGAAAGCCATCCGGTCGAATAAATCTGCCCACAGGGTGGCCGGTAATTGACGGAACCATGTCAGCGCTTCATCAACCGGGTTTATTTTCCAGGCAACAAAGGGGTTGGCAATGTCCTTTTTTTGCTCGGCGTGCCGGGCCGCTAAAGCAATGGCTGCACCAGGCTGTTGTCGGATCATGCTGATACGTTGCTGAAAAAGCGCTTTACGGCGCTGGTAAAAAGCGGGTGAGCGCAGATCTCGCGGGCCGCGCTGGAAAGGGTGTATAAACGCCCCTTCGATATCATAAAAAATGATATCCCAGAACAGCAAACCGAATAACGTCTGAGGGATGATATTCTCACTATGGCTGCCATGCCAGCCAAGGCTTTTATAATACGCCAGTACCGCTTTTTCTACCTGCCTGACGGTATAACCCAGCGTCAGAGATTGCGATGCAATGGTTTGCGACTGCTGGCTAAAGTCACACTTAAACCAGCGGCCCAGCAACTGTCTTGCAACTTCAAATTCCGTCTCATCCGCCGGGTCCTGGTACATTTGAAACAATAACCGTCTTGCCTGCAGGGGTCTGTCCTTAAAGTACATTCTGGCTTGCCTTTCGCGGGCCGGTGGCCGTTGCGACTTACGGTATAAAACATGGGCAAGGAACACCGCATGCTGGCGCTCGCAGTCCCGCGCCAGACGATTTAAAAAGCGGCTGAGTTTACCGGTAAGGCGCTCAGGAAAAGACGCTAACACCGTGTCCTGTTGCCAGCGACGGATCCAGTCAATACGCTCCTGCGGGGTATTTAAATCCGCATATTCTGTTTGCCAGTGCTCTATCTGTAAAAACAGCGCCATTTCGTCTTTGCCGCTAAATAATGTCTTTGGCCTGGCAAGGTAAGACTCATACTGGATATGGCCCAGAGCGGTAACAACAAATTCTGACAGTTGCTGTCTGGAGTTGCCAAAAAACAGTAAAGCCAGCTGGTTAAACTGACTGTTTTTTAGCAGCTGAACGATTTCTATGTCACTCGTCACCCTGGTACTGCTTAATTGCTCCAGCAGTTGTTGTTTACTCAATGCTTTGAGAGCGCCGGGTTGCAGGGCTAACAGCTCTGCTTTAGTCAGTAAGGCTAACCAGTGCGGCTGGCTGGATTTATCTGCCGGTTGTATCCAGCCTTGCCGGGTTAGCTCACTAATGGCCAGAGGCACATCAATCTCCGGATAATTTAGCCGGTCAATACGGAAAAATTCGCCCTTGCGTGAATATAAACGCAGCCAAAGCCGTTGAGCGTCAGGCGACAGCAGGTCGTATTGGTTGATCATAGACTGAAGAGCAGAATTCATCAGCTCACTGTGGTGTTCCTGCACCCAGCTTTTGACCAGAGCAAAATTCTTCCAGTAGTAGAGCGGATCGTTTACGTCGGCAATATCCCAATGCATTGATTTAATAATAAAAATTTAATTGTTATATAAAGAAGCCCAGAATAGATTACAAAATGGTCTAAAGGAATAGCACATAGCGCTAGATCCAGGTTAATTTTATGCTAATCTATCAGTCGTTTTAGGCAGGAGCTATCCACGTATTGCAGGTTTTAGATAACAGGCCAAGCGATAACAAAAAATAAAGTTTCCACACTTAAAATGATAATATAATAAGACGGGTACACTGGGATACCTGCAGTAATAAAAGCCCACCACATCAAAAACTTACAAAAAAACGCGACACGTTGAAAATATAAATTTTCATTGTGGAGTAGCTAGTTGTTAACAGACTTATCCACAGCAATTAAACAGGCAGTTGCTAGCGTTGCTTAGCCAGCTGTGGCATGCTCTCGCTTATTGCTGACAAATCGCTCAGAGGCCATACCCATGACCCAATCTGTTCCCGAAAATCCTTTTGTACTTGTTGACGGATCATCTTATTTATTTCGCGCTTTTCATGCTCCACCGCACCTGACCAACTCTAAAGGAGAGCCCACCGGAGCCATTTACGGCGTGGTCAATATGCTACGAAGCCTACTAAAGCGTTATAAGCCAGAAAATATGGCAGTGATTTTTGACGCCAAGGGCAAGACCTTTCGGAATGATTTATACGATGAATACAAAGCCAACCGGCCGCCGATGCCTGATGACTTGCGACAGCAGATAGAGCCCCTGCATCAGATCATTAAAGCCATGGGACTGCCTTTGTTATGTATCGATGGTGTCGAAGCAGACGATGTAATTGGCACCCTGGCTAAAGAAGCGGGCGATGAAGGCCGTTTTACACTGATTAGCACCGGCGATAAAGACATGGCACAGCTGGTTAATGAGCATGTCATGCTGATTAATACCATGACCGACACTTTGCTTGATGTTGACGGGGTAAAAAATAAGTTTGGAGTGAGCCCGGCCCAAATTATTGATTACCTTGCCTTAATGGGGGATAGCTCAGATAACATTCCGGGTTTACCCAAAGTTGGTGAAAAAACCGCGCAGGCATTACTGCAGGGTATTGAGTCCATCGATGCAATCTACCAGGATTTGGAAGCGGTGAGTGGACTAGGCTTTCGTGGCGCCAAGACCATGCCGCAAAAATTACAGGATTATAAAGATCAGCTGCTGCTATCGCGCCGGTTGGCGACCATTAAGTGCGACGTCGAACTTGATTTTTCGCCGCAGCAGTTAACCATAGCTCCCGCCGACAGCGACCGGCTGGCAGAGCTGTATGGGCAGTGTGAATTCCGCCGTTGGCTAGGCGAACTTTTAGAAAAAGGGGCTGCAACCGATCAGGCTTTGGGTGTCGAGCAATCGCAAAATGATGCTCCGCAGACACAAATCACCCGCGATGGTTATAAAACCTTACTGACAGAAGCCGAGGTAACAAGCTACCTGACTCAAATAGCCACCGCCGAGTGTTTTGCATTCGATACAGAAACCACTAGCCTGAATTATATGAATGCCGAGTTGGTAGGGGTATCTTTATCGGCTGAGGAGGGCGAAGGTGTTTATATACCCGTTGCCCATGATTACATGGAAGCTCCGGCACAAGTTAGCCGTAGCTGGTTACTCGAGCAACTAAAACCACTACTGGAAGCCGAAAAACCGGCTAAAGTTGGACAGAATTTAAAGTACGACGCTCATATTTTACGCCGTTACGATATCCGCCTGGCGGGCATAAAAAGCGATACCATGCTGGCATCTTATGTTTTCAACAGCGTTGCTTCGCGCCACGACATGGATACGTTAAGTCTGCAATACCTTAATCATAAGCCGATCAAGTTCGAAGAAATTGCCGGTAAAGGGGCCAAACAACTGACCTTTAACCAGATCGCGCTGGAGCAAGCTGCTCCTTATGCGGCAGAAGACGCAGACGTGACGTTACGCCTGCATAACATTTTATGGCAGCAACTGGAGCAAACAGATACGGATTTGCTGGCTGTTTTAACTGACATCGAGGTTCCACTGGTACCGGTATTAACGGATATGGAGCAATATGGGGTTAAGATTGATGCGGGTATGCTGGCCCAGCAAAGCCAGGAAATCAGTAAATTGCTGGCTGAGTACGAAAAAGAAGCCTTCGTAATAGCAGCGCAGGAATTTAATTTAGGCTCGCCAAAGCAGTTGCAGCAGATTTTATTCGAAAAGCTGCAATTACCGATTATTAAAAAAACCCCCAAAGGCGCTCCCTCTACAGCGGAAGATGTTTTGCATGAACTGGCGCACGACTACCCTTTACCGGACGTCATTTTGAAGCACCGCAGTTTGTCAAAACTGAAATCAACCTACACCGATAAATTGCCGAAGATGATTAATCCGGCAACAGGCCGCGTTCATACCTCATATCAACAGGCAGTAGCCGCGACCGGGCGCTTATCGTCAACGGATCCTAACTTACAAAATATTCCTATCCGCACAGAGCAGGGGCGCCGTGTCCGGCAAGCGTTTGTACCGCAGGCCGGCTATAAAATGGTAGCCATTGACTATAGCCAGATTGAGTTACGAATTATGGCGCATTTATCTCAGGATAAAGCGCTGTTAAAAGCCTTTGCCGAAGGCAAGGATATCCACCAGGCAACTGCTGCCGAAGTCTTTTCATGTAGTCTGGATGAGGTGTCAGGAGAGCAACGGCGACGGGCTAAAGCGGTTAATTTTGGTCTGATATATGGCATGTCGGCTTTTGGTCTGGCTCGCCAGCTGGACATTCCACGGCATGAAGCACAGCACTATATGGATAAGTATTTTGAACGGTTTCCCGGGGTGCTCAATTATATGGAGCAGACCAGAGAGCAGGCTAAGCAACAGGGTTATGTAAAAACCTTGTTTGGGCGCCGTCTGCCATTACCCGATATTAAAGCGTCTAACGGCGCCAGACGTAAGGCTGCCGAGCGCGCAGCTATTAATGCGCCAATGCAGGGTACCGCCGCTGATATTATTAAACGCGCGATGATTTTAGTAGATCAATGGATAGCAGAAAACCAATGTCAGCAAGACGTCCGTATGCTGATGCAGGTGCACGACGAGCTGGTTTTTGAGATTAGCGAAGCAAAAGCCGATGACTACATTGTGGCGCTCACCGAGGTTATGGAGCGCGCTGCATCCCTTGATGTGCCATTGATAGCAGAGGCCGGCGTGGGAGATAACTGGGACCAGGCACATTAAGTAAAAAAAAAGCTGAACTTTTTTCACAGCCCTCAGTCGTAATAAGTGAGGGCAAGTGGTGAATTGGTCATTGCCCTCGAAATTTGTTCTCCCTGGATTAAGAGTTTTCGCCCGGCTGATTAGCCGGGCTTTTTTCTTTGCGCCTGGGGATACCAGCAAGACCACTGCGGCCGCGACGGTTAGCAAACCAGACGCCGACCAAAATCGCCGTCATACCCACGGCGTGCTGAAGCCAAAAGTCCTCTCCATCCAAAATTCCCAGCAGCATCGCGACGATTGGAATCAGGTAAGTAACCGAACTGGTAAACACTGTGTTTGTCATTTGCACCAGGTGATTAAAAATAATCAGTGCTCCTGCCGTTCCGACGACACCTAAAATCAAAACCGCGAGCAGAGATAGCAGAGCGTCCGGCTGCTGAACCTGTACTACAAAGTCAGTGGCAAAAAACAGAAACAAAGTGGCTGGAATGCTTGCCATAAGCAAAGAAATACCGGTTATCGTCAATGGCCTTAAATCAGAGATTTTGTGCTTGATGAGATTTAAATTAATGCCATAGCAAATGGTGGCGATTAGCACTAGCAAGGCATAGGAATTAAATGTCCAGCCACCACCAGAGCCGGCGGTCATCAGTAATACTGTACCAAACAGGCCAATTAAAACACCAACTACCTGAGCTACGCGAGCTTGCTGATGAAAAAACAGAACGCCAATAACTAAGGTAGATATCGGGGTAAGCGCGTTAAGCACACCGGTAATACCGCTTTCAAGTTGGGTTTGTGCAATAGAGAACATAAAAGCCGGGATTAGGCTACCGACCAGGCCAACACTTGCTAATTTAGCCCAGTGTTTTTTAGTAATATGACGTAGCCGTCTGGCGATCAGAGGCGCTAATACAATCCCGGCTGAGGCAATACGTAGGGCACCAACCTCCATTGCACCAAAGGCGATTAAGCCCTTTTTTATCAGTAAAAAAGAGCTGCCCCAGATTAGCGCTAACAGTCCCAGTAAAAACCAAGCCTGAAGCGGAGCCTTACTGGGCGTCTGGTGCATAACCAAACCAGCTATTTAATTTGTGCTCAACTTTATCAACGCCAATGCGTTTGAGAGAAGAAAATGCTTCAACCTGCACATCACCGTTAAAAGCAATAGCAGCTTGCTGGGCTTGCAGAACCATATTCTTTCTGGCTCCCTGCTTTAATTTATCAGCCTTAGTGAGAAGGGCCAGCACGGGTAAGTCGCAACTAACCGCCCAGTAAATCAGCTCCTGGTCGGTTTCTTTAAACGGGTGACGAATATCCATTAAAATAACCAGGCCCTTTAGCGAGTCACGTTTTTGCAAATATTCGGATAACGAGCGCTGCCATTTTTCTTTGACTTCCAGCGGCACTTTAGCAAAACCATAACCGGGAAGATCAATAAGACGTTCACCCGTATCCAGCTCAAACACGTTGATCAATTGGGTACGCCCCGGCGTTTTACTGGTACGGGCCAGCGCTCGCTGTCGGGTAAGGGTATTAAGAGCGCTTGACTTGCCGGCATTTGAACGACCAGCAAAGGCAATTTCAATGCCTTCATCGGGCGGCAGTTTAGTGATATTTGGCGCACTGGTAATAAATTTGGCAGTCTGATAGTTAATGAGTTTATTATCCGGCACGGTGCGTGTTTCGCTCTATTGATGAAAAAAGGGGAACTTCATGACCATTATGAAGGAATTCGAGCTATCAGCCAATGATCAAATCCTTATTGAATGCGTTTTAATCGTTTAATCCCCATGAGTTTTGTGTAAAATAGTGGTCTGTAACCAGCGATGTATGTTGGCGACGCTCGCCACCAGAGATACAAGAGAAGCAAATATGAAAAAATTCGCGATAATTTTGGGATTATTTCTGGGATCAACCGGTGTGGCACTAGCACAGCAAGGTGATCCTGAAGCCGGCAAGGGTAAGTCACAGGTTTGCGCCGCATGCCATGGCCCTCAGGGTGTGTCACCTACCGACATGTATCCGCACCTGGCGGGACAGCACGAAAAGTATTTGTACAAGCAGTTGATGGATTTTAAGACCTCTGCTGAAACTGGCGGTGAAGAAGGCCGTAATAACGCTATTATGATGGGTCAGGTTGCTAACTTATCAAAGCAGGATATGGCTGATCTGGCGGCGTTTTATGCGTCTTTAGACGAGCCGAAAGGCGAAACAGCAGAAGATTTAATCGCCAAAGGTGAAGATTTTTACCGCCGCGGTAACCCGGAAACTAACGTTCCGGCATGCGCTGCCTGTCACGGCCCAAGCGGTGCCGGTATGGGCCTGGCTGCATTTCCGGATATTTCAGGGCAATACCCGGCCTACACCGAGTCTCAACTTAAAATGTTTCGCAGCGGCGAGCGTGCTAATGACCCCAACGGCATGATGAGAGGCGTTGCGGAAAAAATGACCGATGAAGAAATCGAGCTGTTGTCAAAATACCTGCACGGGCTTTATTAATTCGATTGTTATGAAAGAAAATGTGAAGAGCGGCCTCAGGGTCGCTTTTTTTGTGTAAGGAATTATAACAAAAAGAATAGTTTTGAAGGCTTTACAACAAAAAGTAATAAAAAAATCTTTTTTTAGAGCAATAAAATTGTTGCTTAAAAATACCATTAGGGTAGTCTTAACAACGTCTTCGAGGGCACTTAGTTTTATAAGCTAATCTAGCGAAGGCAAAAAATAACAAGATCGTTTTAGAAAAACGACAAAAAGCGACACAAAAAAATAACAATACGTCGCATTGATTATCGTAACAACAACAAAAATAACTCGATAATCCAGGGGTATGTGCTTTGCGCAATTACGCCCGATATAACAACAATAATAATAAATAGGTTACGGAAGATCGCAATAACAACTCGGAAGCAGTGACAACCATTCTCATAGCGCAGTGCGCTGCATTATATGAGAAAGACAGGCGATGGAAACATCGCCTTTTTTCTTTTTATCCCCTCAATGCGTTACAATACCCTTATTACCCTTAATAAGGAATGAGCATGACTCGCCGAAAAAAATCCAGAAAGCCGGGCCCCCTGGCTCCGACTCAAAAACCACGTGATAGTGATAGCGCAAACAATACTCCTCAAGGCAAAAGGAAAGGCAAGGGGCATAAGCCGGGCCTGCGCCATTCTCAGGCTCATGTCAAAGTCACAGAAAATCCTGAAAAAGCAACCGACGACCCGCGTAAAGGCAGCCGCCGAAAAGTCACTCTGATAAGCAGTCCGGTAAATCAGACATCGGAGTTATCCCCGGCAGACGAGCTAAAGCTGCTGGAACAGGACGAGCAGCTACAGCTGTTACTCGAACGTTTTGAACAAGGCGATGAGTTATCAACGACTGAGCAGGCCTACCTGGATAAAAAGTCAGAGCGTTATGAACAATTAGCGGAACAATTGGGTATTGAACTAGACGACGACTGGGATGAAGAGGAGTTTTAATGTCCATTATAACGTTACTGGTAATTACCATCGGTGTCTTGATTATCATAGCCTTAGCTCTGTACGCCAATAAATTATTACGCCGGCTTAAAAAGCAGAACCAACTGCGTCGTGACGCGGTACAGAAACGCATCGACCGAATTGATGAGAGCATAGTTACTATTGCTAAAGCTATGCATCAGGATCAGTGTCCATTATCCGAGGGTTGCCTGCGGATTGTTGTTTTGCTGGATCATCGGCCGGATTCGGTAGAGTACGATTATGCAGGTGACTATCCAGCAATGCACGAGATGTATGAAAAGATAAAACACATGCCAACCCATGAAAATCGCAAGAAATTTCCGAAAAAGAAAATCCGCGAAATGGACAAAGAACGCGAGGGTTATGAAAGTAGTATGAAAGACACTATAATTGCTGATGTTGAAAAACTTTTGCAAAAATTCAGTTAACTACAGGCAGCCGGTATGGGTTTTATTACAGGAGTAAAGGAAGACATCCACAGTGTGTTTGCACGAGACCCTGCGGCTCGCAATACGTTTGAGGTTTTGTTTCATTATCCCGGACTGCACGCGGTTTGGTGTCATCGCTTTTCGCACAAACTTTGGCAATGGAAATGGTACTGGCTTGCCCGCTTTTTCTCCAACATCGCCCGTTGGCTGACCGGCATTGAGATTCATCCCGGTGCGAAAATCGGCCGACGGTTTTTTATTGATCACGGAATGGGTGTGGTCATTGGCGAAACCGCTGAAATTGGTGATGATGTAACCCTCTATCACGGTGTCACTCTTGGCGGAACGACCTGGAATAAAGGTAAACGTCACCCCACCTTAAAAGACAATGTGGTTATTGGGGCTGGTGCTAAAGTATTAGGCCCACTGACCGTTGGCGAGGAAGCGCGCATTGGTTCAAATGCTGTGGTCGTGCGTGATGTCCCTGCTAAAACCACCGTTGTGGGTATCCCCGCCCGCGTAGCCAAGTCAGGGGTCGATAAAAAGACCTCAGAGCGACGGAAAAAGATGGCGAAAGCTTATGGCTTTGACGCTTATGCGATAGCCGCCGATAACCCTGATCCGGTCGCAACCTCTATCGGGCGAATGTTAGACCACGTCGACTTGCTGGATCAGCGAGTGGCTGATCTTTGCCAGGCGGTTAATAAACTGGGGGGCGATGTGTGTGGGGAAATACCCAAGGTTGATGTTGAGGATGTTGAGTTTCTTGAAGAAACAGCCCGCGCCGCAGAGCGACGCGAGTCCAGTCAGTCTAATTCTTCAGATTAAAGCGCTCGATAAGCTCGTACAGTTGTTTAACCGTTTTCTCCAGCTCCTGGCTAGAGGCCTCATTCTTTTTAGCCACCTCTTCCGACTGATTTGCTATATCTGAAATTTCACTCACCTGCTCGCTGATGTGTTCTGCAACACCGCTTTGCTCCTCGACTGCTGAGGCCATTTGAGTAGACATATCAGCAATTTGCTCAACCGCTCCGGCAATTTCATTAAGTGCCTCATCGGCTTTTCTGACTTTAGTGACACCCTCGGAAGCGGCGTGCTCGCCTTGCCGGGAAACCTCGACGGCTTCTTTGGCACGCTCTCTTAACTGAGCAATAACCTGATGAATGCTGTCGGTTGACTGGGTAGTACGCTGCGCAAGGCTACGCACTTCGTCGGCAACAACCGAAAAGCCCCGCCCATGCTCACCGGCCCGTGCTGCTTCAATGGCTGCATTCAGTGCCAGTAAATTAGTCTGATCGGCAATAGAAGAAATTAAATCTGCGGCCTCACCAATGGAGCCGGTAGATTCATCCAGTGCCTGTACAGTTTTTGCAATTTGTTCCACTGCATCGTGTAACTGGACAATAACTTCACTGGCTTCGCGGGCTAAAGCAACGCTTCGCTCAACGTTTTTGCGGGCCGATCCCGCTTGCTCTGCATTCTGCTCAACCGTTTGCGCGACTTCCTGAATAGCACTCGACATTTCATGCATTGCGGTAGCTGTTTGCGTGGTCGCTTCCGTTTGTCGACTGATTTGCTCGCGGCTTTCGCGAGCCTGATGCTCAGTATCCTCGGCCACAGAGAGAATACCACCTACCGCATCTTTAATGCGGGTTAAAGCGGTATAATTACGGGCTGCTTCGCTATGCAGGACCATAGCAAGCTGAGCTTCGCGGCCATGAGCGTTAAAATAAGTCATACCGACTAATTCAGAATCAAAGGCTTCGGGGCGGCTATCCAACAGCTTTTGCATAGTATTGGCTACGTAGCGATGATAGAAGCCGGCAGCTACCAGGGTACCGGCAAGGGAAATTAACGCCGGTACCGCACCTGATACACCGGCCACGACTGCCGAGGCGACCAGCCCGGGCACGGCGACAGGCGCTAAATCTTTGCTTGTAAAGGCCAGTCGACTGGCCAGGGATAACGGGTTCTTATTATCGTTTATGCGCTCATAAATCGCCATTGCCCGACGTTTACGTTCATCACTTGCCGGTACACGGACTGATTCAAAACCTTTCGGTTTACCGTTTTCCATAATCGGCGTGACATAAGCACTAACCCAGTAGTGGTCACCGTTCTTACAGCGGTTTTTTACCAGCCCCATCCATGGTTTACCGCGTTTAATTGTTTTCCACATGTTCTCAAACACGGGGGCAGGAACATCCGGGTGTCGCAGGATATTATGGGGGGTGCCAATTAGCTCTTCCTCTGTGTATCCACTGACATCGACAAAGTCTTGGTTGCAGTGAGTGATTACGCCTTTCAGGTCAGTCGATGAAACTAACCGATAGTGCGCAGGGACTTGCTTTTCCTTTTGTGTAACTGGACCGTTATCTCTCATAGGTAACTAACTTAGCTAGAAGCGCTGCTCCAATAATACTGTAGTAGCTAACAGTATCGGCTATATGACACTTAAATTTAAGTCTTTGGACATAAAAAAACGGCACACTAACGAATTAGTGTGCCGTTTTTAAGAATTATTTAAAAGCGTTGCTTACATAGGAACAACGTTTTCAGCTTGAGGACCTTTAGGACCTTGAGCTACGGTGAAAGAAACTTGCTGGCCTTCAGCCAAAGTTTTGAAACCGTCTGATTGAATTGCGCTGAAATGTACGAATACGTCTGCGCCGTTTTCTTGTTCGATGAAACCAAAGCCTTTAGCTTCGTTAAAGAATTTTACTTTACCAGTAGTAGTAGACATGCTGATATTTCCTCGTAGTGCATGTTAAAAGTCAATTGCTCAGAAACTTTGGTATTACTTGGACTTACAAAACGAGGTACAGCAAAAGGAGGACTTCGTACACAAATCTCAAATCAATAGCCGAAATTTTCTCAGCGACTTTCAGTATATACCTTAATATAGCCCTGTCAATTAAATACCAAATTATTTCAACCAGTTCCGGCTAATATGGCGAAATGTTTCGGTTGCCGATTTTTCTACCCACTCCAGCGCAGCCATTTCTGAGGTAATGATATTAACGCCATTATCGCGCATGCGCTCAATACCCGCATCTTTATCAGCAGGCCGGCGTGAACCAATACAATCCGTTGCCAGAAATACATCATAGCCTTGTGCTTTAATATCAAGTGCGGTCTGTAAAACACAAACGTGTGCCTCCATACCAATCACCACAATCTGCCGTTTTCCATATTGCTCAAGTACCCCGGCAAAGCCTTCTTCTTTCATTGCACTAAAATGTGTTTTCTCGATTACTTCCGCGGCTTCGACCACTTCTTTTAAGTTTGGCAGGGAGTAGCCAAGACCTTTTGGGTACTGTTCGGTGATGAGTAGTGGAACCTCAAGTTGCAGTGCAACTTCAGCTAACCAGCGAATCCGCGCTGACACCTGGTCGTAGTGATGGATTACGGGCAGTAGTTTTTCTTGTGCATCAACAATCAGTAATAAAGAGTCTTTAGCAGATAACAGCATTTTTTTAATCCAGCTATTGTTACTTGTTTTTTTAAAGTGTAACCCAATGGCCAAAAAGCGCCCAATAAATTTGCAGTTTCAGGCGCCGGTGGATACAATTCTGTGCTTTTCAAACGGTTGCAAACCCCTCAATCGCAAAGGTGCCACATGGCTTCTGTTCTTATTTTAATGGGCTCCCAGTCCGACTGGCCAACCATGCAAAAAGCAGCATTAATGCTTGATCAATTAGGTGTCGACTGGGAAGCAAAAGTGGCGTCCGCACATCGGACCCCCGATCTCCTGAAGTTCCACATGGAACAAGCCGAAGCAGAGCAGGTTAAAGTGGTGATTGCAGGCGCCGGAGGAGCGGCCCATTTACCGGGAATGTTGGCAGCTTACACGGCTATCCCGGTATTGGGTGTTCCGGTTGCCAGTAAACAATTAAAAGGAATGGACAGCCTGCTGTCGATTGTGCAAATGCCTAAAGGGGTTGCTGTCGGAACCCTGGCTATCGGTGATGCGGGAGCCGCTAATGCAGGCCTGCTTGCTGGGCAAATAATAGGATCCTTTGACAGTACAATTCGCGAAAAGGTGATTGCTTTTCGACAACAGCAGCGCGATAAGGTTATGGCAAACGCTGAGCTGGAGTTACCGAAATGAAAATTTTAATACTGGGTAACGGTCAGTTAGGCCAAATGCTGGGCAAAGCGGTTATCCAGCAGGGCCACCAATGCATCTTATACAGCGACCGGCTAGAGCAAGTTATGGCGCTAGGTAGTGAGCAAGCGTTATCACTTTCACTTGAAGAGGCCCAAGAATGGGCCGATGTCGTTACCTGGGAGCACGAGCACTTGCCCGATGAGCTAGTTGCTCAGTGCCACGACAAGTTTCTTTTAAAAGCCGAGCGCTTTACGCAGTTAACGGATCGCCGGACCCAAAAAGCGCTTTGCGATGAACTCAGTATACCTACCTCGCCATGGCAGGCCTTTGAAACTCCGCAACAGCTAGAAGAAATTCTGGCAAACACCCGCAAAGCCGTGGTGATTAAATCAGCTCGTGGCGGCTACGACGGTAAGGGCCAATGGCGCTGGCAACCAGGCAAGGATATTAGCGCAATAGCTGCAGAGGCAGGGCAACGCCCGGGTATTGTCGAAGATATGATTGGGTTTACCGACGAGGTGTCGGTTGTAGCTGCCCGTGATCATCACGGCGAGCAGCGCGGTTACCCGTTAACCCTGAATATCCATAAAGACGGCATATTAACTTACAGTGTTGCCGGCGCTAACCGGTTTTCGGAACAGCTGGAAGCGCTAGCGCAGCAGTATCACCATAAACTCACCGATGAAATTGACTATGTCGGTGTACTGGCTATCGAATTTTTTGTCGTTGGTGAGGGAGATGAGCAGCAGTTGCTGGTCAATGAGGTGGCACCACGAGTACACAATTCAGGCCACTGGACAATGAGCGGCGCCAGCTGCGATCAATTTAATTTACACATCCGCTGTATAACGGGGATACCGTTACCTGACCTATTGGTTGCACCAACGCTGATGATTAATGCGATCGGAATAGAAGGCTTGCCGGAAGTTTTGTGGGAAGCGTCTGCCGCTGATTGTCACTGGTATGGTAAGCAAGCAAGAGCCGGGCGTAAGGTTGGCCATGTTAATTTTATGGTCGATACCTCTGAGCGGGCAGAAAAGCTCGCCAACCAATGGTGCGACGAGCTTCAAGTGTTGGTAGCTAAAGGTTAGCTGCTGGCAATTAGTCAGCGAAGCGATCGCCCAGCCACTTTTTCATATCCTCCACTTGCTCCAGACACAACGAATGTGGCATCGGGTAGGTCTGGTAAGTTACCGGGTAACCCCGTTGCTGCAGAAGTTTTGCGGCTTTTTGTCCCAATAATTCGGGTACCACAGGATCCTGAGTGCCATGCTGGATCAACAGCGGCAATTGGCTGTTGGCCGTGCTGGGTTTAATATCCTCCGCAGTGGCAAAATAAGTAGAATGAGCCATTAAGCCGCCCAGTGGTTGAGGATAGGTTAACGCCGCCTCGTAGCCGACCGCACCACCCTGGCTAAATCCTGCGATAATAATGCGCTGGCTGCTGATACCGGCGGCCAGCTGCTCATCAATTAGTTTATGTACTGCTGCCGCAGACTGTCGTAATTGAGCGCTGTCGATAGTCCGGTCAATACTCATATCAGTGATGTCATACCATGCGGGCATAACCATGCCCTGATTAATGGTCACCGGTAGTTGGGGAGCATTGGGAAATAAAAAACGTATATTGGCCCTCTCAAAGCGCAAATGCTCGGTCATCGGGACAAAGTCATTACCTGATGCGCCCAAACCATGCAGCCAAATAATGACGGCGTCAGCGGGGGCTGACGGTTCGTGCGTTATTACATCAAGCGCCATAGTTTCTCCTTATAAAAATTTATGCAGCCTGGTAGCTACCCAGCCAGCGTATCTGATTAAGTTTTGCGAGTTGCTCCAGCGCTTCAGCAACGTGGGATTGTTGCCTATGACCGTCAAAATCAATATAAAAATGGTACTGGCCAAAGCCACCGCCCGTGGGCCGCGAGACAATCGAAGTTAAGTTAATTCCGCGACGCGCAAAAACAGACAGGCTGTCTACTAACAGGCCCGGGTGGTCATTATCGTCGATTAACAACACACTACTTTTCCATCGCTGCTGGGGATCGAATTCCACGGCTGATGAATTTGCTGAGAGTAACACAAAGCGCGTTTCGTTGTGTTCAGTATCAGCGGCCTTATCCGACAAGTGATAAAAATTGGCAGGACATTTAATGTGAGCAGGCACCAATGCCGCGGCAGGTTTATCTGCATTAACGAGCTGCTGCATTGATTCGCCATTGCTGCTGGTGTGAATGATCGGCAGGGACAGCCGAGTTAAGGCCGCACGGCATTGGCCAGCGGCCACGAACTGCGCCCAGACACTTTGCGGCTGCGTATCGTTCGCCAGTAACTTAAAGGCAATTGGCAGCTTTATTTCCGCTAAGATCGTCAGCGGCCGAACGACCAGTGCATCAACCACCGGCGAAACAAAGCCTTCTGTTAAGTTCTCTATTGGTAACAAACCCAGTTGTGTCGGGCTAATGGCTTCGACGACACTGGCGACAGAGTCCTGTAATGTTGTTGCCAGCCTAAGTGACTGCTGTTTTATCAGGGCCTGCGCAGCAAGTTCTGAGAACGTGCCGGCAGGCCCTAACGTAACCAGCGAAGACTCACTGATTTGCATTAGTCTTTTTTGTACTGATCGAACCAGGCCAGGGCGTGTTCAATTTTTGCAATCATATTTGAAGGCCGTGCGGTGACTCCATGATAAGCGCCAGGTACCCGAACCATTGCTGTATCAACTTTCTGAAGCTTAAGGGCCTGATAGAACTGCTCTGTTTCAGAAATTGGCGTACGACGATCCTTTTCCCCGGTAAATAGCATTACCGGAGTTGTTACGTTACCCACCAGCGAGAGGGGTGAACGTTCCCAGTAATGGTCCAGCTCTTCCCACGGCATACCCGGAAACTGGTTATGAATCTGCCCCATTGAGCTGTCAGCAGTCAGCACTTTACTGACCCAGTTGATAACCGGATTAGTCGCTGCTGCAGCATTAAAGCGGTCGGTCATACCGACAGCATAAGCGGTTGCAATACCTCCGGCAGAACCGCCGGCGATAAACAAGTTGTTCGAATCAATAAAGCCTTTGTCGATAAGGGCATCGATACCACTCATGTGGTCAGCAAAGTCATAGGGTGAGGAATAATTGCCATCCAGCAGCATGGCAAAATCTTTGCCGTAAGATGTACTGCCCCGGTGGTTAACATAAAGCACTACGTAACCTTCTGCCGCATAGCGTTGATGCTCTGCAGCAAAGTGCGGCCCATAAGAAAGGTGCGGGCCGCCGTGAATTTCCAGCAGCAGAGGGTAGTCTTTGCTGTCGTCAAAATTCGGCGGAGTAATGTACCAGCCTTGAATGGGCTCGCCATCGTAACGAGACTCAAATTCAATTTCATGGACTTCGCCAAGCTCACGGTGGGCAAGCAGGTCTTCGTTAAGGCGTGTCAGCGAACGCGACTCTTCGCCATAACTTTGATAACCCACATCAGCAGGGCGGTGCGGAGTGCCGCGGGTATAGGCAATAGAGCCATCTAAGGCGGCGCTGAATGAACCCATGGTGTACGGGCGGCTAACATAAGTGCCACCGACATCGTCGGCACGGCGCATCATCTCATCATCTAATGAAACGGTTGAAACCACGGTTTTACCACGATCAGTAAACTGCACTGCAATGCGATCATCACCATTCCATTGAGGGTTACTGAATGAACGGTCTAGCTGGCTCTGCAGCTCGTTACTGTCGCGTTCTTGCCAGTCCATAACCCAGAGCTCGTTTTTATGGTAAGGAACCGGCTCATTATTGCTGTGCAGGTAAACTAAGTGTTCACCGTCCGGAGAAAACCGAGCTGAGTGCTCTTCGCCCGGTAGGTCGGTAACCTGAGTAACTGCTTTGTCAGCCAGCGCGACGGCAAACAGGTCGCTCTCGTTAATTTGATAAGCCCAGTCTGAATCGCGGTTGCCGGAAAAAACGATGTGCTGATTATCAGAACTCCAGCTTAACGGGCCCCGGTGGCTGTAATCGCCATCGGTTAACTGACGGGCCGAGCCACCGAGGGCAGGAACCACAAAAACCTGGTTATGCGCAGGCTCAATCACGCCGCGGCCGTCTCTTTGGTAATAAGCTTCTTCAACAATAATTGGATTTTCTGACCAGCTGGCGCCACTGGGCTTAGCCGGCATTTTTACGGATTTGGCAAAGTCCGTTTTTGGCGCTTTAACCGACATCATAAACGCAATGTGCGAGTCGTCATGAGACCAGCTTAAACTGGAAGGTGAACGGTGTACGTTAGTGACTTTGGCGACCTGTTTTTCATTTATCCAGTACACATGTATTTGGTTTTTGTCATTGCGGTTAGAAGTAAACGCCAGGCGTTTACTGTCGTTTGACCAGCTTAAACTGCCATAGCTGTGGCCATCGTCAAAAATTGGCAGGGCCTTGCCGGTTTCAGTTTCAACCAGCCATAATGATCGACGGGTTGAGTCGCTCATGTCGTCGAAGCTATTGCGGATATAGGCAATATACTGTCCATCTGGCGAGATGGTGACCTGGTTGGCATGTTCCAGCTGGAAAATATCCTCAGCTTTGAATGTTTCTGCCAGTGTCGGTGGTGCTGCTATTATGGTGCTCAGGCTTAATGCCAGTGCGGATGCTCTTAACCACATAACCGAATCCTTAGTGTTGTTGTTTATTTTTGTAATTTGTAAGTCACGGCTTAACGTTACTTAAGCCGGTGCCGAAGTGCAAAGACTTCCGTTAAACTTGCGAAAAAATGCGGTAAACTCGACGTAATACGGACAATGCGACAACGCCTATGAATTACCGGAAAACCCGCGCTGAAATTAATACTGCTGCACTGCGCTCAAATACGAACTGGCTACGCCGCCAGATAGGGCCGGCATCGTTGCTGGCTGTGGTAAAGGCCGATGCATACGGGCACGGTGTCGGACCTGTTTGCGCAACCATCGCGGACAGTATCGACGGTTTTGCTGTCGGCTTTACCGACGAGGCGATAGCACTAAAAGAGGCACACCCAAACTGCCGGCCTCCCATTCTGATCCTCGAAGGCTGTCAGAGTATCGCCGAGCTGCAGCTGTGCGGAGCTGAAGGCTTCAGAACCGTAGTACACAGTTATGAACAGCTAAAAGCGTTAGAGCTTGCCGAACTGGACAGTCCGGTGGATATCTGGTTGAAAGTTAATACCGGCATGCATCGGTTGGGCATACCGCTTAGCGCTGCGGATGAGTGCATTAAGCGCTTAGAACAGTGTCGTAATGTCGGTCAAATCACTTTAATGTCCCATTTGGCTAACGCGGACAGTCTGGCGGTATTAAATCAGGTACAGTTGCAGCAATTTCAGGCACTAAAAGAAAAATACCCGGATTACTCCTACTCTTTGCATAACTCGGCCGCCGTATTAAGCCCTCAATTACAGGGAGACCTGGCGGTCACCGATTGGGTCCGCGCCGGGTTATTGCTGTATGGCGTTAATCCGTCATCGGTTAGTGACATCCAAAAGGAGTTAACGCCGGTGATGAGTTTAAAAGCGCCGGTGATAGCCGTTAATGAATTAAAAAAGGGTGATGCTGTAGGTTACGGCAGTAGTTGGGTGGCGACCAGAGCCACTCGTATCGCGACGGTAGCAATTGGCTATGCAGACGGTTATCCCCGGCAGTGTAAAAATGGCACTCCAACCTTTATTCGCGGTCAGCAGGCGCCGTTAATCGGCCGGGTCTCCATGGATATGATTACCATCGATGTTGGGCATATCAGTGACGTAACACCCGGCGACGATGTCGAATTGTGGGGACAACACATTGATGTACGCGAGGTGGCACGGCAGGCAGATACGATATCCTGGCACTTGCTGACAGCGACCAGTGTGCGGGTACCCCGGGTTGTCGTGACCCAGAACTAACAGTTGCTAATTTTTGTCCAGTGACAGACACTTTAACGACCTGGCCCAAAGAGGATTCGTCATGCGCAAACTAAAAGGCTTTATCGCCATAGCAACCACGGTTTTGATAGCCGCCTGTCAACAAACAGTCCCGGCTGAGTCCGAATCGCTGAGCGCTGATATCGCGGTGATCAATGCAAACGTGGTTAGGGTTGGCGAGAGTAACACGCCGATTTTATCGCAGCGGGCAGTATTGATTAGCGATGACAAAATAAAACAAGTCGTGCCCATGGCCGCCGTTCAGCAGCTGCCGGAGTCCACCCGGATCATTGATGCGAATGACGGTTACCTGCTGGCGGGTTTTACCGAAATGCACGGCCATGTTCCGCCGGCCACCGATTTCGGCCAGTTTCCGAAACGTTATGCTGATGACATGTTGTTCCTGTACCTGGCAAACGGTGTGACAACGGTGCGCGGTATGCTGGGCTACCCTCATCAGCTGCAGTTAAAACAGGATATCGCCGAGGGCAAGCGCATGGGCCCCACGCTGTATCTTGCCGGGCCAAGCTTTAACGGCAATACCATTGAGTCTGTTGAACAGGCAACTCAACGAGTTATTGAACACCGGTCCCAGGGCTGGGACCTGCTAAAAATTCATCCCGGTCTGAGCTTAAGCGAATACCAGGCGTTAGCCGCCACGGCCCGGGCTGAAGCGATGGACTTTGCTGGGCATGTACCCGCTGACGTTGGATTAGAAGTGGCAATGACTGAGGGCCAGCGGACCATTGATCACCTCGATGGTTACCTTGAATACGTTGACGCAATAAATCGGCCAATTACCGATGACGAGCTGCAGCGGTTAGTGCAACTGACCATTGAACACCAGATTGCGGTAGTACCAACGCAGGCATTGTGGGCAACCTTGATTGGTGCTGAAGATCCGCAGCAGCTGGCAACCTACCCAGAGTTGGATCTGGTACCTCAGGTCGTGCGCGAGGGCTGGCTGAACTATTATCAACAGCCCAGCATGGGCTATTTTAATACAGAGCATGCTGCCACACAGCAGGCTAATCGACAGCGCTTGTTAAAAGCGTTATACGAGGGCGGAGCCGAAATTATCTTTGGTACCGATGCACCTCAGTTATTCAGCGTGCCTGGTTATTCCATCCATCATGAAATCAATAAAATGCAGCAGGCCGGAATTCCGCTAAAAGACATCTATGCATCGGCAACCGTTGCCGCAGGTGATTACTTTGCCGAAGATGAATTTGGCAAAATCTCCGCAGGTCATCGCGCCGATTTTATGCTGCTTAAAAATAATCCGCTGGTTTCGGCTGACGCGTTAAAAGAACCACAAGGGGTTATGGTGCGAGGTACTTGGCTGGCGCGACAGGATATCGATGCGAAATTGGCAGAGATACGTGCGGCTTATCGTTAAGCCGCACGTGATTGTGGTGTTATTAATCCAGTTGCAAAACCCATTCGGTTAGCAAGCGGACACCGTAGCCCGTAGGCCCTGCCGGGTGAATGCCGGTCGCACTGCTGACCATTGCATCGCCGGCCATATCAACGTGAACCCAGGGCGTGTCACCTGCAAAGTGCTTCAAAAATGCCGCACCAGCCTGAACTCCCGGTGAGCCGATATTGCGGATATCAGCCAGTGAACTGTCGATGATTCCCTCGTACGCGTCCAGCGGCATTTCCCAGACTTTTTCACCGGTGGTTTCGCCGGCTTTAATAATGGAGTCACGTAATCCCTTATCCGAAGCAAACAAAGCACCGTACTCATTACCAAGAGCGCGAACCTTAGAACCGGTCAAGGTGGCAATGTTAGCAATAGCACGGGGTTGGTAAGTATCATTGGCATACCAGTTACCATCACCGAGTATCAAGCGGCCTTCGGCGTCGGTATTGACGATTTCAACCAAGGTGCCATCACCAGCTTTTACCACATCTCCAGGTAAGGTCGCAGAGCCTGAAATCAGATTATGAGACAGGGGCGCCACAGCCACTACATTAACGGGAGCCTTTTGCGCCGCTAACGCCATGACAGTACCAATGACGGCACCGGCACCTGCCTTATCGGTTTGCATGCGGACAATAGAAGACGAGCTGGTCTTTAAGTTATATCCGCCGGTATCAAAAGTGTTTCCTTTACCAACTAAGGCAACAGGGTCGTCGTTACTGCCTTTGTAGTGCGCAGCCAGTAAGTACGAGCCATGCTGACTACCCTGGCTGACGCTGTGCAACAGGCCCATGCCCATTTTTTCAACCTGCTCAGGCGTTACAACGGTTATTTCGATATCAAGATCTTTCATCGCCTCTTGTGCCAGCTCAACAATAGCTTTTGGGTAGCCGTCGCTGCCGGGTAGCGCGGTAATGTCACGGGCGACAAACACACCTTCGGCAATAGCACGACTAGCCTGGTAGTGCTTTTCGGCACTGTCCGGGCTATTAACTAACCAGTGATAAGTTGTTTGCGGCCGCGCTTCTGGCTCGGACTGATAACGGTCAAAGCGGTAGTTTCTTAAATCAATACCATGCGCAGCTCGGGCGCTAATTTCAGCAGCTAATCCGGGGTTGCCAATCAAACGAGTATCGAATACCACCGTTTCGGACTCAGAGTTCAAGGCCGCAGCAATCGCCGCCCCCAATTTTTCAGCCTCGAAGCGCGACATTTCAGCTGGATTACCGACACCAGCTAACAGCAAATGATTCGCTTGAGTTCCTTCCGGGGCAACAACCGAAGTTAATTGCGCAGCCTTTCCGGTAAACTCTTCGATAGCTGCTGCGCGGCTAACGGCATTATTGACGGCAGAGGACCAGTTAGAAAAGCTAATATTCTGGTCTTCCGGAACAAAAATAACACGCGTTTCACTGTTTTTATTCTGATCAGAAAAAACAGTACTGGTGTGCAGATGGTTATCTGCAAGAGCTGGCGCGACTAACGCTGACGAAAGCGTAACAGCGCCGACAAACTGCTTTAGTGACATAACGGCATCCTAAGTTGTAGTTAACTAAGTAATTGGTTCGATTGAACTATAAATCGACCCAGCAGAATACGCAAAAGAGATTTTTGACATTGCCACAAGATAAACATCGAACTTGCAAAGTATGGACATGGCTGGCTGATGGCCCTATAATGCCCACGCTTTTTCAGAGCAACAGCAGTAAAAACCTGAATATGCGCCCGTAGCTCAGCTGGATAGAGCGCTGCCCTCCGGAGGCAGAGGTCAGAGGTTCGAATCCTCTCGGGCGCGCCATCTCTGTGCGACTTTCCTTGATAGTAATCACTTACTAAAAGTCTAATGTGTCCAAATTGTGTCCAGAATGTGGCCAACATTTTCGGACTAACTTTGCCTCAGCCAAATTTTGACCTTTACCTACAATTTTTAAATCAGAGCCAGAAAAACCTGAGTTCAGGCGTTGAAAATATTCGACGTCATACTTTGGAATTCGTAGTGACCCCAGCAACTTTTATATTGAGAGTCGAATAGGCCATGGAGATTAGTCGGAAGCCCGTTAATTTTGTGTTTACTTCCGCTTTGTGCCAAGAGCAGACGTTGACGCTCGAGCACAGCGGCACGAACATGACCTTTCCTCTGAGAAGCTCCAGCGGGGTTCTACCCCGTTATCACGGACGGTTTAAAACGGTTGTAAACTTCTTGTCTTGATTCGCTACTCTACGTCGCATCCTTGGATTATGAAACCGCTCGATATAAAAAAATATGTCCGCACGGGCTTCATCTCTGGTTCGGTATTTTCGGTGATTCACGCGCTCTCGTTTGAGCATACCGAAAAATCCTTCACAGGCAGCGTTATCGGCACAATGGCCGACAGCACTCATGCTTCCCACCAACTCATTATTTTTTAAGTAGCGCTGATAATCACCGCTGGTAAATTGCGTTCCACGATCCGAATGCAGTATTGCCTGGGTCGACTCAGGGCGTTGCCAGACAGCCATCTCCACCGCTCGCAGCACCATCTTTCTATCCTGCCGGTGATGCATTGACCAGCCCACAACGACATTGTTGAACAGATCCAAGACAACACACAGAAAAAGTTTTCCTTCGTCCGTTTTTAATTCGGTTATGTCTGTCACCCACTTAGTGTTGGGCTCAAAAGCTTTGAAGTCTCGTCCCAGGTGGTTTTTAATACCATCCGGGCGCTGCGATGGTGCTTTGCGCCCACGTCCCTTTTTGCGCGGCCAGCCCTGAAGCCCATGCTCCGCCATTAATCGGGCAATACGGTTCAGACTGGCTGTTTCCTTTTCTTCTCTGAGATCTTCATGCATGCGTGGCGCACCAATGATACCGCCGCTATCTTCATGGATCTCTTTAATACGCGTCAGTAATCGTTCATTCTCGATGGAACGACGAGATGGTTGGCGATTCACCCAGTCATAATAGCCGCTGGCTGAGACTTTCATACAACGGCACATTAAGCGTATCGGAAACTGTTCGCGACAACGTTGTTACCGGCAGTGTAAAAATGACCCCCTAACGGCAACTGAAAATTGACCCCCTGAAGTAAACTAGCGGTTTTGCTCAAGAGGCCGCTTTCGATGTTAACTCAGGAGATGGTTGTGACCATTAAAGTACTCAAACACCAAGGTAAGTCGATTAAAGGGATAGCGCGCGAAACCGGCCTGGCCCGCAACACCGTTAAAAAATATCTGCAGCAAACTGAGAGTGCGCCGGTGTACCAACGCAGTGTTGTGCGGCCGAGCAAGCTTGACCCCTTCAAAGACTATATTCAGTCGCGAATCAAAGCCGCTCATCCAGATTGGATACCAGCAGCCGTGCTCTACGAAGAGATACTGGCTCGTGGATACCAAGGAAAAATCAGGATACTCAGTGAGTATGTCGCCACGTTTAAACCAAAGCAGGCTGCCGATCCACTAGTACGTTTTGAAACCGAGCCAGGTAAGCAGCTACAGGTAGATTTCACCATTATTCGCCGTGGAACCCACGCACTAAAAGCCTTCGTGGCGACGCTGGGTTATTCACGTGCAAGTTATGTCAGGTTTTATGATAACGAGCGCACAGAAGCCTGGATCGACGGCCTTGAGCATAGCTTCGACTTCTTCGGTGGTGTGCCACACGAAGTGCTTTTCGATAACGCTAAGACCATCATGATTGAGCGAGACGCTTATTCAGACGGAGAGCATCGCTGGAACCCGAAGCTTCTATCAACTGCTCAGGACTTCGGTTTTAATCCGCGCGTTTGTCGTCCCTATCGGGCGAAAACTAAAGGCAAAGTTGAGCGCTTTAACCGTTACCTTAAATCAAGCTTCGTTGTGCCGCTGCAGGCTACTTTAAGAACCTCAGGCTTACGCCTAGATGTGCAGACCGCGAATGGCTATGTCGGTCGCTGGCTGACGCAGGTGGCAAATGCACGAGTACATGGTACGACCGGAGACGTCCCAAACCAGCGCTTAATAATGGAGCAAGAGGCGTTATTGCCGTTGCCGGTGAAGATCGGCAGCGTGTACCAGCCTCAAGCATCGCGTTGCGTGCCAACCCCTTACGAGAGCCTGCAGCATCCGCTCAGTGTCTATGACCAGATGTTGCGAGGTGGCCATGAACTTACAGTCTGAGCGCATTGCCGATGCTTGCCGGCAACTTGGTTTATACGCCTTGCCCGAAGCTTGGCCATCGATAGCTGAGCATCACATCGCCCAAGAGGGCTCGTATGCGGACTTCATCGAGAAGCTCTTAGCTGAAGAGCTTAAAGCCAAAACACAACGCACCAAGGCGACTCTGCTCAAGTTCGCTGGCTTACCAAACATAAAAACGCTTGAGGAGTATGATTTTAACTTCGCCAGCGGCGTACCCAAAGCACAGCTGACAGAGCTGTCTGGCCTGAGCTTTATCGAACGGCATGAGAACGTAGTAATGCTCGGGCCAAGTGGCGTGGGTAAAACGCACCTGGCCATTGCGCTTGGGTACAAGGCCATCATGGCCAGCACGAAAGTGCGCTTTATAACCGCGGCAGATCTGATGCTGCAACTGGCGACAGCGCATAATCAAGGCAAGCTAAAAACGTACCTACAGCGCGTTGTAATGAGTCCAAAGTTGCTCATCATCGATGAAATCGGCTACCTACCGTTCGGCCGCGAGGAAGCAAATCTGTTCTTTAACGTGGTCGCAAAACGCTATGAACGCGGCAGCACATTACTGACCAGCAACTTACCGTTTAGCCAGTGGGCAGGTGCATTCGCGAACGACACAACATTAACAGCCGCGATGCTAGACCGCCTGTTGCACCATTGCCATGTGATTCAAATTAGTGGTGAGAGCTATCGGTTGAAGGACAAAAAGAAGATAGGTATTGCACCGATACTCGGTGAAATTTAACCCCAAGGGGGGTCAAAATTAGATTGCCGAATTAACCCCAAAGGGGGTCAAATTTAAACTGCCGTTGACAACGTTCGATCGCCTGATATCTCAGGACGACTCTTTTGCGAAGAACGTTGCCGCTTCGCGCAAAAAATCACGCTCCTTTTTTATTCGTGCCAGTTCACGTTTAAGCCGGGCAACCTCTTCATCACGCGGCGTGCCTGAGCCTTTGTGAGCACTACCGGGCGCTTCTTCTAACTCACGCTTCCAGCGGGACAGCATATTCGGATTAACACCAATCTCTAATGCTACCTGTCGGCAGCTGACGCCAGGTTGTCGAGTCTGCTCAACGGCTTCTCGTTTAAATTCTGTACTGTACTTTCTTCGTTTGGTCATGAACACTCCTTATGGGCATATTATGCCTCTTTATGGATGTGTCCGTAAAATCTGGGTAGAACCCGTCGGCTTCATCGGACATTATGTACGCTCAGGCGAATAGCCCTAAGCTCACCGCAACTGATATTCAAATAGTGCGAGCGGCCTGTTTACCCTGATACAACGTGTCGAGAAAAATCAGGCCTTACCACTGTTGATCCGTGATTCGTGTTCCCGGCACAGTGAACTCCCTCCGTTCTGCTGTGCCGAACCTTATCAGA
Source organism: Idiomarina seosinensis (assembly GCF_044797955.1). GTDB lineage: Bacteria > Pseudomonadota > Gammaproteobacteria > Enterobacterales > Alteromonadaceae > Idiomarina > Idiomarina seosinensis_A. Next base: position 100,863 of record NZ_CP085211.1, read on the forward strand.
TCAACCGGCCAAGATAATTGCCGCTAGACCGGCCACCGTAATTGTCGCTCAATACTTATGACCGTATGATTTTTAAAAGAGCCCTGAATCCAATAACCAACGCTTATACCCAAGCGATCCGTTAGCTCTGCTTTCAGGAACTTCAGCAAGTTGTCTTTTTCTTGCCGTGCACCGTCAACCTGCTCTTTCAAAAGCGTGATTCTTTTTGCTAAGGTTATTTTATCTTGATCAGCTGAATAAAAGGCTGCACTAAAGTCCGTTTTCATACTATTCCTTTAGTAATACTCTTTGATGTATGCATAGGCCTTATCAAAAAGCACTTGGTCCTTATGAAGTTGATATTTGAGTAACGCCTTACGCAGCGACTTTTGAACTTCCCGCTCACCTCCAACCGTGTCCTGCCAGCCGGGGAAGTTCACCACACGAACAATCGCATCAATATCAGTTACGATTCGTTCTACAACTGCTGGTGTTTGATCGTTTTTAAGTTCGAGGAATAGCTCTGTTAGCGCCGCCTTAGGCGACTTCTGCTGAAGCTCTTCTTCAAGCGCCTTCTCTGCTTTAACGGTATCTTTTGCTATTGCACAGAGCTCTTTAACGAACTCTATCGAGCTGATAAGCCCTTTTTCTGCTTTGTCACGTAATGCCTCTAAGCGTTCACTCAGCTTTTTAAACTCTCCACCCGAATGCTTTTTGAAGCGCTGGATAAGATCTTTTTCAAGTTGCTTAACTTTTTTGGGGTCTGGATTATTGAAAATACTCTCTATAACGTCAGCATCCAATGAAAACTCTTCAAGCGTATGCACGTCGCCAACGTGAATATTCTCGTGGATAAGTTGTGTTGTTTGTGCGCCAAGCGCTAGCCAAAGCATTTTCCCAACATTATCCGACGCAGGTTTAACTGACTCGAACACTTGGGCCAACCACTTATAGTCTTCATTGTAGATGTCCAACACGCTATCGGGAGAGAGTGATTCCCAAAGCTTTGCCAGATACTTAAAGTCCTTGGCGAAAGCATCCTTTTTTTCATCGGTGTTGATAGCATTTTGCGCAGCCTCTAAACCTTCAAACCCTTCCAGGGTTCTATCTACTCCGTCAAAATGCTGCAATGCCTCAGCCATCGCCTGTGGTAACCGAGAGCGTAATTCCCCAAGGTTAGTAATGATTTGTTTTACGCTTAACTCATCAAATTCCAGTGCTTTCGCCGCATCATCAAACACACCAAAGTAATCGACAATGCAGCCAAATGTCTTTTGCGGATATAAACGGTTAGTACGGCAGATTGCCTGAAGAAGAGTATGGTCTTTTAACGACTTGTCCAAATACATGGTTTGGCAAATCGGTGCATCAAAGCCGGTTAGCAGCTTGGCGGTTACGATGATGAATTTCAGCTCTGACTTGGCATCGTTGTACTCATCCACCACCTTTTCTTGCTGGCTTTTATCTAATGCCCACTTTTGTTTGAATTCAAAGGCATCATTAGCGGTAGTGGAGATCACCACTTTACTGGCTTCGGTAGGGAAGTGTTTATCCAGCTCTTCTTTATACTGCACACAGGCATGGCGATCAGGCGTTACTATCATCGCTTTAAAGCCATGCGGGGCTACTTTGGCTTTAAAATGCTCTGCAATGTCTTTAACTATTTTCTCAATACGCTCGGGCGACTTTAAAAACGCCGACATCTTGGCAGACTTTTTATTAAGCTCATCTGCTTCTTCGTCCGTTAAGGCCGCACTTTCTTTAAACTCTTCAAAGGCTCTATCAAGTGCTTCTTTGTCTACATGCACATCAACCAGCCTCGGCTCAAAGTGCAAGGGTAGTGTAGCCTCGTCACGGATAGAGTCGTGGAAGGTATAGCGCGACATATAGCCGCCTTTGTCCTCTTCAGCACCAAAGGCCCAGAAAGTGTTCTTATCCGCTTTGTTTACCGGGGTTCCCGTTAAACCAAACAAGAATGCATTTGGCAGTGCGGCACGCATTTGCCGACCTAAATCGCCTTCCTGCGTGCGGTGTGCCTCGTCCACCAATAGAATGATATTTTCTCGCTCATTCATATTGGGTTTGGCATCACGGAATTTGTGGATCATCGAAATAATGATCTTACGGGTATCCCGCTCCAACATATTTTGTAGCTCTTTAATGCTATCGGTAGTCTCGACGTTGGCAATATCTGCCGCATTAAAGGTGCCACTGATCTGTGTATCTAGGTCGGTTCTATCTACCAGCACAATAACGGTGGGGCTTTTAAGCTCTGGCGCGCGGCGCAGTTTTTGCGCCGCAAATACCATCAGAAGAGACTTGCCAGAACCTTGGAAGTGCCAAATTAGGCCTTTTTTAATTCTACCGTCGATAACCCGCTGAACAATTTTGTTCGCCCCTTCATACTGCTGAAAACGCGGTATTACCTTCATGCGTTGCTTCTTTTTGTTTGTGTTAAACAACGAGAAGTTACGCATGATATCCAGCAAGCGGGCAGGGCTTAGAAGATCACTTAACTCGCGACCAATTTCTGCCAAGCCAAGGGCTTTTGACAGCTGATTATCGTTATCTTCTATGCGCCACGGTGCCCAAAACTCCAATGGGCAGCGAATAGCACCGTAGAACAACTCTTTGCCTTCCGTCGCAAAAGACAAGATATTTGGCACGAACAGTTGCGGAACAGAGTTTTCGTAGACTTGATGTATCTCGTGTGCGCCATCTAACCAGCTAATCGAGGGCCGAATAGGGGTTTTAGCTTCCCCAACCACCACAGGAATGCCATTAATCATCAACACGACATCAGGTATCTTGGTTTCCCGGTGATGAACCCGAAACTGATTGGTAACGATATAGCTGTTTTGGGTCAGGTCATCAAAGTCGATGAGTTTAACAGGCACATGGCGATTATTCTCACCAAAAGGCATGGTCTTTTCGCCTGTCATCCAAGCAAAAAATTCTTCGTTGGCCTTAACTAAACCAATCTGACTTACCGAAATTAAAATTGCACGGAGCTTATGTATTACCTCATCCGCTAAGCTGGGGGTAGCTGCAATTTCAGGGTTAAGGCTAATTAGCGCTTTAACCAATTCAGCTTCAACCAGTACCTCATTAACGCCGCGCTTTAGCTCTTCAGCAGACTGAAACTGCCACTTCACGCCAAACGCTTTATGAGGTTCTTGCACCTGTTTGGTGTTTAAATTAACACCGCTCAACTGATGGATGATGTAGTGTTCCACACTATTTGATTCGGTAAACCCCATAACTAAAACACCTGATTAATTATTGATTTTTGCAAACTGAATATTTTTTCTTCTAATTTGTGAAGCCTTGATATATTAGATTCGACTTCGTCCAATAGTTTTGCAAGATTATCCTGTTCATCTTTATTGTTGGGCAACGCAACCTTGAACAACCCCAAGTCATCAGAAGTTATTGCCGGATAAGTTGTTCCTGTCATCATTCTTTCGCAGAATCTTAAAAATCTATTAGAAAAAAATTGATGAAACAAAAACCTACTATTTATTCTATCACCAGCCACAACAACTGCTGTTCCAGTCGAAGAAATAACATCATACGCATCTTCAATAAACACAATGTTTTTCTGATAAGGTCGAACTAAAGCTATTATCGAAGATTTATTTTCTACTACTCGCTTAGCTCTACTTGGTGCTTCTGCATACTTAATTTTTTTCATTTCGCCAAGTATCTTTGGAGCGGTAATTGAAGTTAAATCTAAGTATCTAAACTGATAATTTTTTGGCGTTTTTGAGCCAAGAGTTTTTCTATTTATTTTAGATATGTCTTTCAACGGCTTAAGAGACCAGCCACTTTTTAACTCTGAAGAAAAATCATTCAACAACGATTCATAATAAGTAGAAACTTTTTTTAAGCTATTCTTGATATTCTCAAAGTAATGACCTTGAGATTCAAGCAGGTTAACAATTTCAGCTTGAATAGCTTCAGGTGGTAATAGAAATTCATATCCTGCCAGATCTTTCCAATTAACATAAGGGTTTACAGAGCCTTTAGAGTTAATTATTGAATGCTGAGTAAACCCTTCAGAAAGCATTATAAATGGCAGCAACCGTCTATCGATCAGTTTCTCATTCGCTTTAATGACAAAAGTAGTGTTTGATGTAATACCATCAAAAGGAGCTACCACCACTTTTCTCAGATAAGTACGACGCGAGCCATATAAGATATCACCTTCTTCAAATTTGCGAATAAATGCTGGCCCAAGGTACTCATCTTTTAATTCACCCCATTCACGGAGATGGATATCTTCAGAATACATATGCTCGCCTTTGACATAGCGAGTTAACTCAGTATTGTCTCGGTCAACTGTCTTCTTTTGTTGGATAGCAACATCACCAAATTTAACTAACTGCCAACCACTTCGATCAAGGTTTAATTCAGCAACTTTTTCGAAAATATCACTCATTAATTCGCTGCCTCTAATAATTTACTCATTGATTCTTTGAGGTTTTGAGAAGCCTGTTCCCAATCTTTCAGTGCTGTTGCAAAGCAGATCTCTCCATCAGAGTTATCTTGCTTAACATAAAAGTTAATATTCATATTGCCGTCGAGAGCAAGAATTTCTTCGTTCGTTGCAACCTTCGAATAATGTGGAATATCAGTGAAATCAGCATACGCTTGGTAAAGCTTATTAATGTGCTCATTGGTCAGGTATGCCAAACCTTTGTTGTCAACGACATCATATTTTCCATTAACAAATAAGACCTTACCTTTCCTGTTCTGGGGTTTATTCGTGTTGCCGACGAGAATCATTGCTTCCATAGGTGAGTTGTAAAAAAGGTTTGCGCCCAATCCGATGACTGCTTCAATTTGGTCTGACTCAATCATTTTGCGTCGCATTGCAGCTTCGGCGTCCCTAAACAATATTCCGTGAGGCCAGAGGATGGCAAAGCGTCCATTTTCAGAATCTAAGCTCTTTTGAATATGCTGTTGGAATGCATAATCAGCACAACCTTGCGGTGGTGTACCCCAGAGGTTTCTGCCATAGGGATCGTTTTCAAATGCTGCACGATCCCAAGATTTAATCGAGTAAGGCGGGTTAGCAAGGATAACGTTAAACTTTTTCAGTTCATCATTTTCCAGTAAGCCCGGATTTGACAAGGTGTTACCACGCACAATTTTGAACTCTTCAATACCATGCATAAACAAGTTCATACGAGCGATAGCAGAAGTGAGAAGGTTTATCTCCTGCCCATATAACTTAAGGGTGCGGTATTCCTTGTCTTCCTCTTTTAAGTGCAGCGCACAGTTAAGTAGCAGCCCACCTGAACCGCAGGTTGGGTCGTACACAGATTCACCTGGTTGCGGATCCATGATCATGGTCATTAACTTTACTACGGTGCGATTAGTGTAAAACTCCGCAGCCGTATGGCCGCTGTCATCAGCGAACTTTTTAATTAGGTATTCGTAGGCGTTACCGAGCTTATCGTCAGGTACATTGGTTAAGTTCAGTTTGTGCTGGGAATAATGTTCGATCAGCTCAATAAGCATAGCGTCAGACAGGCGCTCCTTATTGGTCCAACTGGCATCGCCAAATATGCCTTCTAGCGTGTCAGGGTTAGCCTGTTCAATCGCGCGCATCGCATTTTGCAGTGCTTGACCGACATTGGTGGTCACTTCACGCACATCTTTCCAGTGCGCGCCATCTGGTATCTGGAAATGGTGGTTTTCTGCAAACGCAGCATATTCCATATCACCACCGCTTTCTGCCAATGCATTTTCGAACTCTTCGTCGTAAACATCTGAAATCCGCTTAAAAAATAGCAACGGAAAGATGTACTGTTTGTAGTCTCCGGCATCAATAGTGCCGCGCAATGTGGTTGCCGCATCCCAAAGATATTTTTCAAGTTCTTGTTGAGTCATCATTGAACAAACTGCTCCAATACCTTTTTAAACTTCTCTTCCGCTTCTACGCTGGCTTCCCATGCCTGCTTCAAGTCGGCCATCGCTTCTTCAACAGACGGCAAGTTGTCATCAATAACATTTTCTACATACAACGGAATATTCAAGTTAAAATCGTTTTCTTTTATCTCTTCCAGTGATGAGACTTTGACGTAGTTTTCGACGTCTTGATTTGCGCTGTACCAACTGTAAATTTGGTGAACGTGATGTGGCTCTAGATAGTTTTGCGCGCGTCCTACACGAAACTGATCAGATGCATCAATAAACAGTACTTTGCCTTTTTTCTCTATCGGTTTGTTCTGTTTGAACACCATCACACAGGCCGCCAACTGAGTACCGTAGAAAATATTGGGGCCTAAGCCAATGATAGCCTCTAACAGGTCGCTTTCTAGCAGAGCTTTACGAATTTTTCCTTCTGCTGCTTTTCGAAACAATGCGCCATGAGGAAGAACTACCGTCATACGCCCAGTGCTATTTATGGATTTCACCATGTGCTGAACCCATGCCATGTCGCCATTACCTTTAGGAGGCACACCCGCAATATTGCGACCATATGGATCATTTACCCATAAATCGGCACCCCACTCTTTTAGTGAGAAAGGAGGGTTGGCAATTACACAGTCAAAGGTCTTTAAACCGTCAGCCTCGAAAAAACGTGGCTCTCTTAATGTATCGCCGCGCAAGATTTCAAAGTCCTCTATGCCATGTAAGAACATATTCATTCTGGCAATAGAGCTTGATGTCAGATTCTTTTCCTGACCGTAGAGTTTTAAAGTTCGGTAGTCTTCGTTGATTTCTTTTAGGTGATCAACACATTCGAGCAACATTCCTCCCGTGCCACACGCAGGGTCGTATATGGTTTCACCTTCGTGTGGGTCTAAAATCAGCCCGAGAAGGTGTACTACCGAGCGCGGAGTATAAAATTCACCTGCCTTTTTGTTGGTTAAATCAGCAAAGTGCTTAATCAGGTACTCGTAAGCATTACCTAGCATGTCGGGATCAACATTTTGATTGCCAAGGGTGTACTGCGAGAAGTGCTCAATCAGGTTGATAAGAAGCTCGTCTGAAAGCTTATTTTTGTTGCTCCATTGTGCATCACCAAAAATACCATACAGAAACTCTTGGTTAGCTTGCTCTATGCCACGCAATGCTGACTCGATTGCGTTACCAACGTTCGTAGTGGTTTCGCGCACATCTTTCCAATGGCAACCTTCTGGAATCTCAAATCGGTGGAATTCGGGCAATGAGGCATATTCCACATCACCACCAGACTCCTCCATAGCAATGCGAAACTCTTCATCGTATACATCCGAAATACGTTTAAAGAAAAGCAGCGGAAATATGTAGACCTTAAAATCCGAGGCATCCACCGGGCCCTTAAGTATCCAAGCTGCCTTTGAAAGGTATTGCTCTAGTTGTGAAAGCGTTACTTTACTCGTTGTCATTAATACTCTTCTTATTTCTAATTCACGGTTTTTAGTCGATAAGAATCATCCATCAAACATGCGATATCAACTGCGCATTCGAGCATTCCTTTGATCTGGATTCTGTCCGTTTAAGGTTATGCACCGTATCTAGTGGATATCGCCTTCTCAGTTAACGGGAATCCAGCTTGTTATCGCTAACTAAGTGTGACCTTCAATATCCATAGGTGAGATTGCTAAATCAAAAATCAAGAAAAAGTTAATATTTAGTTACCAAGTCTACATTAATCTCTACTGTGAACTCAGGCAAGGCTGAAAACGGCAAGACTCACTTTTGTAATCCCCCCAGAAAATCGGAGCAGTTATTAGTAGAAAATTCCGCTAAACTAAAGCAAAGGAGTTTTCTATGCGCAAATCACGATACACAGACAGTCAGATACTGGCGATATTGAAGCAGAACGAGAACGGTGTAGCCGTTCCAGACCTTTGCCGTGAACACGGCATGAGCTCTGCTCAGTTTTATAAATGGCGCGCCAAGTTTGGCGGCATGGACGCATCCATGATGAAGCGTCTCAAAGAGCTTGAGGATGAAAATAAACGCCTCAAGAAAATGTACGCCGAAGAGCGCATTAAAGCTGAGATCCGCAAGGAAGCCCTTGAGGGAAAGCTGTAAAGCCATCTCAACGCAAAGAGATGGCACGTGCTGCCATTGAACGCCATGGTATCAGTATTCGCTTAGCCTGCATTTGCCTGGGAATTAGCGAAAGCTGCTATCATTATCAGTGCAAATTCAGCGATGAGAACGCTGTGATCGCTGACTGGTTGCTACGCCTGACAGAGGCTCAGAAGCGCTGGGGATTCGGCTTATGTTTTTATCACCTACGCAACGTAAAGCGTTTCCCGTGGAATCATAAACGGGTATACCGTATTTATCGGGAGCTTGAACTTAACTTACGGATAAAACCGAAACGACGCATTAAACGGGATAAACCAGACGCATTGAGCGTACCAACGGCCAAAAATCAGGTCTGGTCGATGGATTTTATGTCAGACAGCTTAGCTGATGGTCGTTCGTTACGAACATTTAATGTGATCGACGATTACAATCGCGAAGGCTTAATCATTGAAGCGGATTTATCATTGCCTAGTGCACGTGTCATTCGAGCGTTAGAGCAGGTCATCGAATGGCGCGGCAAACCCACAGCACTTCGGTGTGACAACGGCCAGAGTATATCTCGGCCGAGTTAACAAGTTGGGCAGAGAAGCAAAAAATAACGCTGCTTTATATCCAGCCCGGCAAGCCCACTCAGAATGCTTACATCGAACGTTTTAACCGAACAGTTCGTCATGAATGGCTGGATTTACACATGTTCGAGAGCGTTGAGCAGGCACAAAAACTTGCTACTGAATGGCTTTGGATTTATAACAACGAAAGGCCGAATACGGCCATTGGCGGCATCCCGCCCAAATATTTAACGCAAGCGGTTCACTAATTCTACGAATAACTGCTGCTTAAAATGGGGGGATTACAATAGCCACTTGTTTATCATGCGAGCTGGCTTCAGTGCATATGCGATCAAGGAAGTTAATGAATTTAGACTTCTCAAACTGGTTAACTGTAGATAGAACGTTGGATAGTTTCATTTGGCGCCATTCCTTGGTTAGACTATTTTTTCACCAATTAAATTACTCCTTTATAACAACTTTGCAACCTGGCGCCGGACAGAGAAGTGCGTAAATCGGATGAAATCCGCATGAATAGAAGCGCAAGGCGGCAAGACAGGTTCTCAGTATAAAAAGTATAAAGTTTCGTGAGTCACTTAATGTCCGTTGTACGCGAGAAGCGGAAGTTCCGCGCTTCCATCGCTCAAAAACTAAGTTTGTTGCGTCAGGTAAATGTGTCGATTAATATCAGGCTTTACCAAACAAAGGAATAAAAAAAATGGATAAAGCTCTTGTAAGCTGGCTGTGGCGTCACCGCATAGCTGTAGGCATTACTGCTATTATTATTTCCGTAGTGACCTGGACATTAGAATTAACTGACTTAGTTTATGTATGCCCGTATTGTCGAGCACAGAGAACTATTATTGGGTTATTAGGCTTAGCTCTGCTGCTGCCGAACCCACGCAACTACATTAACTTGTATTTTTCTAGTATTTTGGCTGTATTTGGCCTATTTGTTGCGTCATATCAGCACTTTGCAGGCTGGAAAAAAATAATGTTTGGCGAGTTTGTGTGGGGCGAGCACTGGTATATTAACTCTTGGTTATTGTCTGGGTTTGCAATTTTTATTATTTCGGCGCTTATCTTACTTATTTGGACCGTGCCACATAAAACGCCAGGCCATGTTCAATCTAACAACCAATAATCACTGAGTCATACTTCGCCCAAAGTGTGAACTTTCGCGTAGCATGAACCATAAAGGTCTTAATTTACGTAACTAAAAGCTGTTTTTTGACGAATAAAGACTTACCTAATGCTGAATTTAGACTTTTCTAAACGTGTAGTTATTGAAACGGCAAAACAAGAGTGGATAGACAGTCCTGCTTCTGGTGTGCGCCGTAAATTATTGGAGCGCGAAGAGGCGGAGGGTGGCCGAGCGACCAGCATCGTTGAGTATAAGCCCGGCGCTTCCTTTAAAACTCATGAACATCCACTGGGTGAGGAAATACTGGTGCTTGAAGGCGTCTTTTCTGACGAAAACGGCAATTACCCGGCTGGTACTTATATCCGAAATCCTCCCGGAAGCTCGCACGCGCCGTTCAGCAAAGACGGCTGTAAGTTATTCGTCAAGTTGCACCAGTTTCAGCAAGACGATACAAAAACAGTGCGTATTAACACTAATGATGCTGAGTGGCTGCCTGGTCAAGGCGGGCTGCAAGTTATGCCACTACATAGCCATGGAACTGAGCATGTTGCATTAGTCAAGTGGCCAGCTAATGAAGTGTTCAAACCTCACCGCCACATGGGCGGCGAAGAAATATTAGTGTTATCTGGCGAATTTTGTGACGAGTACGGCCGTTACCCGAAGGATACCTGGATGCGAAGCCCGCACATGAGTGTACATCACCCCTTTGTTGACGAACAAACGGTTATATGGGTTAAGACAGGACATTTAGAGTAGTAGTCTGGCTCAATGATTAAGGTATATCCTGGGCCGTTTCTGGCCGCTCTTGGCGGCCAAGGTTGCGTTAAAATGCATGCGTTTGCTAGCCACTCACCGTATCTCAGCTTCTGATTTTGACAACCTTTTTGAGATAAGAAAGAAAGCTAAGGAGGCAACCCATATCATAAAGTATGCGAATTGATTGCTTAACGTTATCAGCATCTGAAACTCTCCACCGCGAACTATACCAGTCGTGTGGTAAGCGATAGTTACTCCTTGATAAAGAAGTGCAATTGACGTCAAAATCAAAAAAACGGTAGCAACTTTATTAAGCATTTATTTTCCTTTTTTCTTTTATGATTTCAGTTACCTTTTTACCACAAAAGGGGTCGGAAAGTCATAGGCCTTACCAAATAACTGCTGCTTAAAGCGGGGGGATTACACTCTGTTCCTATGTACTTAAGTATATTTCTGACGGCGTTTCTGGCCGCCACAATACTGCCGGCTCAATCTGAGTTTGTGGTAGTGGCTGCCCAACGGATGGAATACGATGTTTGGATAATTTGGTGGCTGGCTTCAATCGGCAATACGCTGGGGTCAGTCGTGAACTATCTTTTGGGTCGTTTTTTGGTGAAGTATCAGGATCGCCGTTGGTTCCCTTTTAAACCGGCATCCCTGGCCCGTGGTCATCGCTGGTTCGAACGCTTCGGTAAGTGGTCATTGCTGATGGCCTGGGCTCCGTTCATTGGCGACCCTCTCACCTTTATCGCTGGAATGCTGCGATTAAGCTTCTGGCAGTTTTTAACGCTGGTTTTTATTAGTAAATCTGGCCGCTACGCTATTTTAATAGGTATCACACAGCTGTTTTAAACTGAATCGCCAGTGATTTGCTGCCGAATCAGTGAGCACCTGTTACGGTGCTCACTTTTTATTGACTTAGTGTAACTGCTAATCAAACGCTCTATAGTGACTTTAATAGTTCGTTAACAGCACGTTTTAACTGCGGATCCACATTTTTGGCTTTGTACGCCGGTGGATTAAACACCTCAATGTCAGGCTGCGCTGGTGTAAAGTCCATGTTGGCATCAGAGTCTTTTACCCACCAGCCTCTAAACGGCATTCTTACAATCGACCCATCGACAAGACTTTGTGCGCCAGTGCTGATTACCGCACCAAAGGTTGGACGGCCAACCAACTTACCAATACCTAACGCTTTATAAGCATGAGAGAAGATTTCAGCATTTGAATAGCTGTTTTCGTTACTCATGGCAATTGACGGTTTAGTCCAGGCCGACAGTGGTAAACGCTCAGAGTACGGGTATTCATTGCGGAACTTTTTCTGATCTTTTTTCAGATCATTTGTTGCACCACGAGGAATAGTGTAAGCATGCTGTTCAACGTTTAATACGGCCATCAGGTAGTCTGTTGTCCAGCCACCACCGTTATAGCGAACATCAATGACAATCCCGTCTTTACCGTAACCTGCTGCCATTAGCTCACGCTCAAAGCGTTCAAAGCTAGTCCAGTTCATGCCTCGAATATGCAAGTAACCTAAGCGGCCATTTGAGTATTCTTCAGTCAGGGCGCGACGAGTTTCGACCCAATTGTCGTACTTTTCGTCACTTAAACTGGTCGTTGGCCATAGCACCAACTCGGTTTCTTCATTCGCGCGCTTCACTGTGAGCAAAACAGGCTGGTTGGCCTGACCGATCAATAACTCATAGAAGTTTGCGTCTTTAACCGATTGTTGGTTTACATGAGTGATTACATCATTTACTTGCAAGCGGCTTTCATCACGTGCTGCCGGGCTGTTGTTTAACACAGAGGCAACGGTTAATCCTTCAGCGACGGGTAAAACTTCAACACCGACTAAACTCGTTTGAGTTTTTTGCGTTTGCTTTTGGTTTTCACCGCGGTACAGACCCATATGACTTGCGTTTACCTGGCCCAGCATCAAGTTAAAGACGTACTGGAAGTCCTCTTTTGTTGACGCTTTTAGCGCTAAAGGACGATACTTCTCTTTTAGTTCCTGCCAGTCATTACCATGAAACTTAGGATCGTAAAACCCGGTATTAAGCGCCTGCCATGCTTCATCAAAAATTTGAGCGCGCTCAGCCATATGTTCAATGCTTTGCTGAGATACCGTAGACAAGGTTTCAGGCTCATCTTTTTTGGTGTCCACCTTAACTAGGGTGCCTTTGCCTGTCAGCGCAAACAAGTGCTTACCGTCATTGCTCAGGGATAAGCTACGAGGACGTTTGTCACCGTTAATGACAAGCTCCTTGTCCTCTCCGTTCCACTTAATCTTGAACAGGTTTCGGTCCGCCTTAAAGTTCTGACGACCCGCGCCACCAATGGTGTAATAAACATGATCACCTTTTTTATCAAACGCTAACCCAGATTCATTACCGGCAAAACGAGTTACCTGAACCAGTCGTTGATAAATGCCATCTAAGTCAATTTGGATTGCTTCAACTTCTTTTTCTGTCGCTTCTGGCTTTTCTTCATCGTCCGTAGCGTCATCAGCTGTGGCGACTTTAGTTGGTTCAGCCGCAGGTGTGTCATCAAACTCATCACGCTTCCACTCTTCTTTGGAGCGCTGCCAGTCACTCTCTTTTAACCAGGCAAACCAAATATCGTAGTCGCCATTGTTACGCATGGAGCTAAAACCAAGCTTGCTGCCATCGGGTGACCAAACTGGGCTGTAATCCCCCCTGGGGTGCATACTGACATTAACTGGCTGTTGCGAGTTATCTGCTGCATGGATAAAGATTTCGCTGTTAAACGACAAATCAGACTTAGCATAAGCTAACCACTTGCTGTCTGGTGACCAGCTCACACCACTAGGTGTCGCCCAACCGTCTAATAAAATTGTCTCGTTTGTTAATGATTGATCTTCTGACACCTCAGCAACAATTAGCTTTCCGCGCCCTTGTTGGTATGCAACTTTTTTGGCATCAGGAGAGACCACGGGCTGGCGCTCTTGCTCTTCAGTGCGTGTCACCGGTGTTATCGAATGCTTCAGCGACTTGAATAAGTTAGACTCATCCGAATCAGTCGAGGTCAAAGCAAAAATATCGTTTTGGCCGTCACGGTCAGAAACAAATAGCAAAGTATTATCGTCTAACCAGGTAACGTCTCTGTCTCTTGCAGCACCCGTTGTTAATCTAACCGAACGCTTATCCTCTTTGTCGTTCCGCTTGACAAACAAATCGCCACGCACCGCATAAGCGATCAAGTTACCGTTAGGTGACACACTGTATTCATCGAGCGAGTCTGTAGTCGACTTGTTTGTTACAGGATCAAAACGAAAATCGGTAGGAATTGACAGATCGAGTGACTTGCTTTGACCGCCCGCAATCAATGTGACTTTATCAGCAGCTTGATATACCAGGCTGTTTGCTTGGTTATCAATGCTAAAATGCTCAACACCAAATTCGCGCTCGTCGGTGATCTGCTTAGCTTTTTTCGAGCCTAGCTTTTGCTTAAATACGTTGTATTTACCGGCCCGAGAAGAGACAAAGTACAGCTCATTATTGCCTGACCACTGAGGCATAAAGTCATTGCCGTCAAAATCCGTTAACTGCTCGTATTCGTCCGTTTCTGTGTCGTAAATCCAGATGTTACGATTTGCCGGGCCACGGTAGTCTTCACGTGAAATTCGGCAAGTGCCTCGTACAAAGGCAATTTTTTTGCCATCAGGTGATACAACGGCATCAAAGCCCAGGGCATCCATAAAACGAAACTCTGTTGCATCCCCTGTCGGCGCAACACTATAAACCTCCCATTCGCGCTCAACTTCAGCGTACAAACGGCGAGTATTAAATAGTACCTGGTTATCGTCATTAAACCCTAAAATGCGATCCGGAGCACTGTGATAGGTCAGGCGATCCGGGCGACCGCCCCGGCTTGGCATAACAAACACGTCATCATTACCAAAACGGTCACTGCTGAATGCGATAGAGTCGCCGTCCTTTGACCACTTTGGCGAGTGCTCATAACCTTCATGAATGGTTAAACGGTTTGGATTAGTACCAGAAGTCGACATCGTCCAAATGTCGCCCTGATAACTAAATGCAATTTGAGTTCCGTCAGGGCTAATTTCGGGCTGCATAATCAAAGGACGTTCTGAGGAATCACCTGACGCAGAGGCGCCTACTGCCACAGAAACTAGTAGGCTTGTAACCAGTCGTTTCATATCTTAATTGCCTATTTAAGTTAAAGTCGTTAGTAGCATATTATATTTCCCTTATATATGTTGCCTATCACCTTATTTTTATCGTGGTTATTGCATTTTCCATCGCAAAAAGATGGTTTTCACTAACATTAATGTAACATTGATTGCTCGTTCATATCCAGCCATGGCTCGCACGGTGGTAAGGCAAGAAACCATGTTATCAGGCAGTGATACCTTAAAAAGTTTACAAAAAGAGTTTAAGGACAAACTCCCCGGTAAGATGGCTCTGTTGGTAGCGCAATACCGCAGTCTTAAGCTTTCACACTGGCAACCAGAGCAGGCGAGGGAGCTGCATCACCAGCTGCATAGCCTTACCGGTAGCACCGGGACCTTTGGTCTTCAGTCAATATCGACTGCCACAAGGCAACTGGAAATTCGTCTGAAGGCCATTATTGATGATGGACATCCGCCAGATGATGAAGTTTGGCAACAGATAGGAGATGAACTCGACCGACTAACCAGTCTCACCGCCAGCGTGACTGAGAACTGGACCGATAGGTTACTTCCCCCTGCACGAGCTCTTTCACCTAAGCACTCTCCACTGGTTTACCTCATTGACGATGACCCTGAACAAAATACCCATATCGTTCAACTGATGCGAGAGCATGGGTTCCGGTGCCGATGCTTCACTACTCAGTCTAGCTTTATTGAGGCCTGGGAGCAGGCAGTTCCTGATGCCATCGTATTAGATATTGGTCTATCTGAAAGCCACTCTGGAAGTCTGGATCTGCTCAGGCGGCTAAAAAGTGACAGTGCTGCAATGCCGCCAGTGGTTATGGTTTCAGTACAAGATGACTTGGACTGTCGTATACATGCATATCGTGCGGGCGTCACCCGGTACTTGAGTAGACCCATTGTGGAGGCAGATTTCGTTGCTGTGATGGAGCAGCTGACCGGGTACCTGCCCGCAGAGCCTTATAGAGTGCTACTGGTCGATGACGAGCCAGACTTATTGCGGGCACAATCTATCGTGCTTGAAAGCGCCGGGATAAAAGTGAAATCGCTGTCCGAACCTAAGCAAATCCTTCAGTTACTTGATGACTTTAAACCTGATGTGTTGGTATTGGATGTCTATATGCCTGATATCCATGGCCCGGAGATTGCGGCTGTGGTGCGAGAGCGGTCCGAACATATAAATCTCCCTATTCTTTTTTTATCGGCAGAAACGGATATTACTCAACAACTGTCAGCGCTCAATCTTGGCGGGGACGACTTTTTGGTTAAACCGATCCTGGCAAAGCATTTTGTTGCCGCGGTTAGGGCCAGGGCCCATCGTTATCGTCAGAGTCAGGTTTTGCAGCAGCGAATGAAGCGAGTCATGTACGAGCGTGAGTGTGAGCATCTTGCGTTAAATCATCATTCTTTGGTTAGCATTAGTGATCGCAAGGGCGATATTATTTACGTCAATGATAAGTTTTGCCAAACCAGTGGTTACGACAGAAGCGAACTGCTGGGTAAAAATCATCGGCTGGTTAAATCAGATGCTCACGCCCCCAATTTTTATAAGGGCTTGTGGCGCACCATTGCATCGGGCCAAGTCTGGCAGGGGGAAATCTGTAACCGCCGTAAAGACGGCAGTTATTACTGGGTCTCCTCGACTATTATGCCGCTGATTGGTAAAAACGGTAAACCTTATCAATACGTATCCATCCGCACCGATATTACTTACCAAAAAACGGCCGAAGAAAAAATTCGTCGCGCCGAGCAGCAGATTGAACAGAGCAAAGAGCGCCTTCGCCGGGGCCAGGTGTATGCAAATATTGGTACCTGGGAATGGGATATTTTAAGTGGTGATTTATACTGGACTGAGCGAATCGCTCCCCTGTTCGGCTACCCGGAGGGGAATCTTGAAACCTCTTATGAAAACTTTGTTAATGCGATACATCCGGATGACAGGGCGCGGGTTAGTGAAGCGGTAACGGCTTGTATCGAGCGCGATGAGCCTTACGAGGTTGAGCACAGGGTGGTATGGCCGGACGGCACGGTCCGCTGGTTACTGGAACGAGGAGCGGCACAGCGAGATGCCAGTGGCGAGCCGCAACGTATGCTCGGTGTTGTGCAGGATATTCACGATCGAAAGTGTGCCGAAGTCGCTTTGGCTGAGCGCGAGCAGCAGCTGTTGCAGGCCCAACGGTTGGCAAAACTCGGTAACTGGCATGCCAACCTGGTATCCGGCGATCTGTTCTGGTCCGACGAAGTTTACCGTATTTTTGGTTATACCCCGGGGACCATCAAGCCGGATGTGGCGCTGTTTCATAAAGCAGTACACCCTGATGACAGGGCGCTATTGCGTGAGAGTGAAAAGCAGGCTCAGCAGACCGGGCACCATGATATCGTGCACCGTATTTTGCTGGATACGGGTGAAGTGCGGTACGTACATGAACTTGCAACACTGCATAAAGACGAGAACGGCAACCCAGAGTATCTTACTGGTACAGTTCAGGATGTTACGGAACGAGTCCAAGCGGAACAAAGCCTGTATGAAAGTCAGCAGCGCTTTACGTTTGCAGTTGAGGGCGCTGGTGATGGTATATGGGATTGGGACGTAATAACCGGGTCCATGCTGATGTCCGGTAATTACGAATCAATGCTCGGTTACCAGCCAGGGGAGTTGTCACCCGATATTGAAACATGGAGGCGTTCAATTCATCCCCAGGATCGTGAAGCAGCTGAGAACCAACTAGCCGACTATATGGCAGGCCGGAGCCAGCAGTTTAGTGTTGAACTGCGTTTGCGCTGCAAAGACGGAAGTTACAAATGGGTGCTGTGCAGAAGTTCTGTTGTTGCGCGAAATAATGCGAACGAGCCGGTCCGGCTCATTGGTATCCACAGTGATATCAACCAGCGTAAGCGGAACGAAGAAGCACTTATTCTGGCCCGTGAAGAAGCCGACCGAGCGAACCAGGCTAAGTCGGAGTTTCTCTCCAGTATGAGCCATGAACTGCGCACGCCGATGAACGCCATTCTGGGTTTTGGTCAATTAATGGAATATGACGAAGCCATGCCAGAGGAGCAACAGGATAATGTGCAGGAAATCCTTAAAGCTGGTGAACATCTATTAGGGTTGATAAATGAAGTGCTCGATCTGGCCAAAATTGAATCTGGTCAAATTAGCCTATCGGTCGAGCCGCTCGCGTTATCATCTGTGGTTGAAGAATGTGTATCTTTAACCTCCGCAATGGCTGAAAAAAACGCAATAAGGATGGAATATGACTGCGCTGCTGGAGTAGAAGTTAAAGCTGACCGAACTCGCTTAAAACAAGTTTTACTTAACTTGATCAGCAATGCGATTAAGTATAACCGTGAAAAAGGCAGCGTTAAGATAGAGGTGATTACCGAGTCCGGCGAGTGGGTTCGTATATCGGTGCACGATACAGGCTACGGGATTGAGGAAAAGCAGCTGGAACAGTTATTCCAGCCTTTTAATCGCCTGAATGCCGAGTCAAGTAATATAGAAGGTACCGGCATAGGACTTACTATTACCCGCCGCATCATTGAGATGCTGGGCGGTACTATTGACGTCGAGTCGCAAGTTAGCAAGGGAAGTACCTTCAGTGTTAGACTGCCTCTAACCGCGGCAAGTAGCGACACAAGTAAAGGGCTGCAGTCAGGTGGTGAGTTATTGCAGCAGTCTGGTACACACGTTTCAAAAGCTGACAACATCACGGATTACACGGTAATTTATATTGAAGATAACCCCGCAAATCTCAAGCTGGTGACGCAGGCTCTGGCCCGAATGCCCCAGGTTCGAATGCTTTCGGCCCCTAGTCCATTGCAGGGACTCGAGCTGATTAATTCGCAGTTGCCGGACCTTATTTTGCTGGACATTAATATGCCCGAGATGGACGGTTATCAACTTCAATCAATTCTTTCGTCGTCAAAACGAACGGCACACATTCCGGTGATCGCGGTGACAGCAAATGCTATGCCTGATGACGTTAAAAAAGGCAAGCAGGCAGGCTTTGACGAATATGTAACCAAGCCAATTAATATCAAGCAACTCATTGGCTTAGTGAATAAATATCTTGGCGGAGAGCGGAATGAGTAGTGAAGCACAGCATAGTGAACGAATTTTTATCATTGACGACGAACCGGCAAACTTGAAATTAGTGCAGCGTATGCTTTCGGGGCAGGGTTACACACAGCTCGTTTTAATTAAGGACCCTCGTGATGTATTAGATCTATACCAGCAACAGCGGCCTGACCTAATTCTGCTTGATATTAATATGCCTTACCTTGATGGTTACCAGGTAATTGAGAAGCTTCAGGCATTAAAGGATGATCTGCTCCCCCCAATCGTCATGTTAACGGCACAGCACGGTAAAGATTTCTTATTACGCGCTTTGGCCGCCGGCGCACGCGATTATATTAGTAAGCCCTTTGATCGTAACGAACTGATTATGAGAGTGCGAAACTTACTTGATGCTCAGGTCGCCCACCGTATGCTGCACAATCAGAAAAGCCTGCTTGAAACAATGGTGGCAGAGCGAACCGAGGAATTACATCGCACTCGCTTACAAGTGGTGCAACGTTTGGGAATGGCGGCCGAGTACAAGGACGAAGAAACCGGCTTTCATATATTACGTATGAGCCATATTTGTGCCTTGCTGGCAAGGGCAATCGGCTGGAACGAACAGCAGTGTGACTTAATTCTTAACGCCAGCCCGATGCATGATATTGGAAAAATTGGTATTCCGGATGTGATTTTACTTAAGCCTGGCCGACTAGACTCGGTTGAGTGGGAAACGATGAAAACCCACGCCGAAATAGGGGCTAAATTGCTTGCAACGGATGGTAGCGCGCTAATGGATATGGCCCGGGAAATTGCTCTGACTCATCACGAAAAGTGGGATGGCAGTGGTTATCCCAACGGCCTTGCGGGTGAAGAAATACCAATAGCCGGGCGTATTGCTGCGCTGGCGGATGTTTTTGATGCGCTGACTTCTGAACGGCCTTATAAAAAAGCCTGGACAATGGAAGCCGCAGTGCAGCTAATTAGCGAAAATAGGGGCAAACATTTTGACCCCCAACTGGTAGACGTGTTTTTAAAAGAGTTACCGGCTATTGCGAGTATCCGCGAGCAGTTTGCGGAGCCGCAGGCAAGCTGAACGTTGAGCCCACCCCATACATCATGTCATCGTCGCTTTCTTCATTTTAAAGTTGATTTATTGAGAATAGGTTACAGACTTAATAATTACAATGTCGGCGCTTCCTGCCATCAGTAATGGAGAGTAAAAATGAGTACCGAGTGTAATAAAGGTCGTCGAACATTTATCAAGTCCGCATTTACTGTGGCATCCGCGTTAGCGATTGCCAAGGTAGCTCCGACATGGGCTACGCCTCAGGGGCGCAACTTTAAAGATCAAATTCTGACAACCGATGAAATTGACCTGACTATTGCGAAGTCTTCTTTACTGGTTGGCAATAAGGTTGGCAGACCGATAACCATTAACGGACAAATGCCGGGCCCTCTGATTCGTTTACAAGAGGGCCAGCGAGCCAAGCTAAATGTGACAAACAGGTTATCTGAAGACACTTCTATCCACTGGCATGGCATTATCTTGCCTGAAAACATGGATGGCGTACCGGGAGTCTCATTTGAGGGAATAAAACCAGGCCGAACCTTTAAATACCGGTATGACGTTGAACAAAACGGAACCTATTGGTATCACAGCCACTCTGGCTTGCAAGAACAGCTCGGACACTTAGGCCCTTTAGTTATTGAGCCCAAAGACGGTGACCTCGGAGCTGATCGAGAGCACACCATTATTCTTAGCGACTGGACATTTGCTGATCCGGATGAAGTGTTTCGCAACTTGAAAGTTGCCGAAGGCTATTATAACTACCAAAAACGAACGATAGCCGAGACTTTTGAAGATATTCGTCAGCAAGGTCTGGAAAAAACCTGGAAGCAACGTGAAATGTGGGGACAGATGCGCATGAGTCCCCGCGATATAGCTGATGTGACCGGTAGTACCTACACCTACCTTATGAATGGTCGTGATTCTGCAATGAACTGGTCAGCATTGTTCAAGCCGGGTGAGAAAGTACGACTTCGTATTATCAACGGCTCGGCTATGAGCTTTTTTGACGTTCGTATTCCCGGTCTTGAAATGACCGTAGTGGCAGCAGATGGCCAGCCCGTTAAACCGGTGCCCGTTGACGAGTTCCGTATCGGTGTTGCTGAGACCTATGATGTCATTGTTCAGCCCAAGGATAACAAGGCTTACACGATTTTTGCGGAAAGCTTTGATCGCAGCGGTTATGTCCGGGGCACATTAACACCAGAAATTGGCCTTGAAGCAGCCGTTCCTAAGCTACGGCCGACACCTGAACGGGGTATGGCAGCAATGGGCATGGGCAGCGGTCACATGAAACACAAAATGAGCCACAAGAAAGAGCTCCCGGTCGAAAATATAAAAATTGAGCACAGTGAAGGTGGTCATGGAGCAGCCGCAGCTATGATTGCGGCGAATCCAACGAGTCGTCTGCACGAGCCAGGAATAGGGCTGGAGGATGTTGACCATAAAGTACTGGTTTATACCGACCTCGTTGGGGCACAAGAGTGGCCGGACACCCGGGAGCCCGAGCGTCAAATTGAACTGCATTTAACCGGCAATATGGAGCGGTATATGTGGTCGTTTGATGGCACAACGTTTACGGAGGTTGACGGCCCAGTTCAGTTTTATCATGGCGAGCGCCTGAGACTGGTGATGGTGAACGATACCATGATGGATCACCCGATACATTTGCATGGTATGTGGATGGAGCTGGAAAATGGACAATATCCACGCCCACGCAAACACACGATTAGTCTTAAACCGAGTGAAAAAGTATCGCTACTGATATCGGCTGATGCCCTCGGCAGCTGGGCGTTTCACTGCCATCTGCTCTACCATATGAAGGCGGGCATGTTTCGTGTGGTCAATGTCGCATAAGGAGAAAGACTATGTTCGCTAAATTACTATTAGTTGGCGCGGCGCTATTACCTGGAGTCGCGCTGGCTGGCCACGCAGAAGAAGACTGGCCCGAACCGATAAAAGAATATTATACCGGCCAGGTCTTATTTGATCGACTGGAAATCTCGCGGACTGATGAAGAAAAAAATGCTGCTGTCTGGGACATGATGGCCTGGTACGGCGGGGACTATCATCGTGTTGTATTTAAAAGTGAGGGTGAGAATATTCAAGATGATGGAAAGCCAACTCATCTTGAAAGCGCAGAGTTGATGTATGGCTATCTGGTTTCCGCTTTTTGGTCGCTTCAGGTGGGCATCGGTACCCGAGGAGAACTATCATCCGATAGTTCAATGGAAAACTATGCCGTTGTCAGCTTTATGGGGTTGGCACCCTATTGGTTTGAGATGGATAACTCGTTGATGCTTAACGAAGAGGGAGATGTACAGTTTGTCAGCGAAACAGAGTATGAATGGCAACTGACTCAGACATCTTACCTGCAGCCGCGTGTTGAGCTAACGGCAAATCTGACCGAATCGGAAGAGTACCAGCGGCAAAGTGGGTTCAGCAATTTGCGTGTTGGCTTGCGCTATCGTCATGAGTTCAGTCGTGAGTTCGCGCCTTATATTGGGGTTTACTGGAACTCTGCATTGGGGAATACTGCAGACCGACTTGAACATATGGACCAAGACACCACTGAAACAGGCTGGGTCATAGGCGCCAGAGTTTGGTTTTAAACTATTGAGGAAACAACATGAAAAATTTACTTAAATTGGTATTTATTACTGCCTTTTTCTTTAGTGCCTGGGCAAATGCGCACGTCGACCTTACCGCCAGTACTCCTGAGGATGGCGCAACGTTATCCGAAGCGCCAACGGAAATCGCTATGAGTTTTTCCGACGAGGTGCGTCTGGCTAACGTCATGCTGCATTCTGACGATGGTAAAATGCACCCGATTGATTTTTCAATGAATATGACACCGAAAACTTCGTACGATATAGCGGTTAAAAACGACTTATCAGCAGGCGGTTACACCGTTTACTGGACAGCTATGGGCGGCGACAGTCATAAAATATCAGGTGACTTTAGTTTTACGGTGAAATAATGACCCTATGGGCTGTGGCCAGTATTCTTATACTGGCTTCTATACTTTGGTTGAATGCGGTTATCACAGCTACACTTAGCTAAAAAAAGGAGCTAGTGATGGCAGAGCATGATCATGAAAACCGCAGCGAGGACTATCATAAAAACAGCTTAAGCCTGTGGGGAGCCGTATCGCTTGGTACTGGTGTTATGATTGGGGCTGGTATCTTCGCACTTACGGGCCAGGTTGCTCAACTGGCAAGAGAATGGTTTGTGCTTGCCTTTGTTTGCGGCGGCATTATCGCTGGCTTTAGTGCCTATTCATATGTAAAGCTTGCCAAAGCCTACCCGTCCGCTGGCGGTATTGCTATGTTTCTCAGTAAGGCTTATGGAAAAGGAAGTGTGACGGCTATATTCGCACTTCTAATGTATTTTTCCATGGTGATCAACGAGAGCTTGGTCGCGCGAACGTTTGCTTCTTATACCAGCCAACTTATTCCTTTTGATGGGCAATGGCTTATTCCGCTACTGGCTGTTGCTTTATTGCTTTTTGCTTTCCTCATCAATATTTTAAGTAATGAGTTTATTCAAACTTTTTCTTTTTTCATGGCATTTGTGAAAGCGGCAGGCCTGGTGGTTTTAGCCGCTGGGGGTCTTTGGGCTTCGGGTGTCCAATTTGAGTCAATTTCTGTTCTTCCAGAAGAAGCAACAACAGGTGGGGTTTTAGCAGGTATTGCTTTGAGCATCCTGGCGTATAAAGGTTTCACAACTATAACGAACAGTGGGGGTGAAATTGTCGAGCCGAAGAAAAATGTCGGGCGAGCTATTATTATCTCATTGGTAATGTGTACCGGCATTTACGTTTTAGTCACACTTGCCGTTGGCTCTAGCTTATCGATCAGTGAAATTGTTAAAGCAAAAGATTACTCTCTTGCTGAGGCGGCAAAGCCAGTTTATGGCGAAGTCGGGCTATGGGTGACTGTAGCGTTCGCAATAGTGGCAACTGTTTCTGGCGTTATAGCCAGCGCTTTCGCGGTGTCCAGAATGTTGGCAATGCTAACGAATATGAAGTTGGTGCCGCACAGTCACTTTGGTATGCCGGGGACAATCCAAAAGCATACGCTTGTTTATACCATTGTCATGGCAATGGTCCTGTCAGTATTTTTCGATTTAAGCCGGATAGCTTCGCTCGGTGCGATTTTTTATATTGTTATGGATATAGCTATTCATTGGGGAGTGCTAAGGCATCTCAGGCACGAGGTTAATGCCAATATTTATATACTACTTAGTGCCATAGTGTTGGATATTATCGTCTTGGTCGCTTTTGTCTGGATAAAATGGAACAGTGATCCACTTGTTATATGGGCGTCACTAATAGGAATGGCACTGATAGCAGCTGGCGAAGTGCTGTTTTTACGTAAAAAGCGATGATCTGGACTTTTGTGGGCGTCTGCCAGAGCCAGCTATAGCAAAAACGCCGATTAATCAGCACAAAGGTGCAAAGTCTCGGTTGAATAGGCGATCAGAGTCGGGCATTCGGCGATGAAAGCGGCGCCCACCAGCATAGCGGGACCATCGGCGATGCCAAGTACTTCGAATACAGGTAAATCCGCAATTTTAACATTCATTGCCGGGTAGCAGCGCGATCCGATGCATAGATTGCTAACCGCAGCGGTGTAGCTTTCTGTGCCACGACCATCGATGCCGCGGGATCCGCCTTCTTTTATGGCGACTTCATTGCTTTCCGTCGATAGCCCGGCAAGGCTAGCTGAGCGCCAATTAAGAGTACCAACGCGCGCAGCACTATCGAGTACGGCGGCAACAGGTTGGCCGTCGAGCATCACATTAAATTGTACGAAACCTGGCTGAATACCGGCGTGAAAGTCGAGGCCAAGTTCACTGACACCTAAATCCGAGTAGGAAGCTGGACTTTGGAAAAGCGTGAGGGCTGCGCCGGGTACATCAATTGCGACATCAAAGCGAGACAGCACATCAACCCCCAGAATACCTTCGACTTGCCGACCATTATATTCACGGAACGCGCTGACATCAGCGACTACCGCATTCACGTCGTCCACAGCCAGGTGGGCTAGCTTCAGCCCTCGCAGTGTAACTACTTCCATCACTATCGAGCCGGTTGCTCCCTGAACCTCAAGCTGGTCGATATCCGCAGCAGCAAGGCTCAGTTTGTCACGCAGACTGCTAGAGATTACGGACTTTCCAGCGGCGGTGTCGAGAATGAAGTAATGTTTTCCAGCCCCTTCGATTTGGATGGGGACAAGGATGCGCTCCTCCAAATAGCTAATGGGAAGACGAACCGACTCTGCCGCAAAGGCAGAGGCGGTCATAAAAAGTAACAAGGCGGCAGACAGCAGGCCGAACCGAAGATTTAACACATTGCTAATTGTCGTTATCATTAGCTTTTAGTTCCGGATCATATTTCTCAAACCAGTCCCGAGTCATTAACTGAGTGCGCAAATAATTTGAAGGAATTGACCCTGTTCCGTGATACTCGCCCTTCATAGCGACTAAACGGGTTGGTACCCCGCGGATTTTTAGCGCTGAAAAGTATTGTTCTGCCTCTTCAAAGGGTGTTCTGAGATCTTTGTCGCCTGTCATTAACAGCACTGGTGTATTGACTTTACCCACCATTTGCAGAGTAGAGTCTTTTAGCCAATCTTCGGGATTTTCCCAAAAAGGCTCATCGAAAAAGCGGTGAACCCAAGCCGGCACGTCAGAGTAGCCCGCCATAGCGATCCAGCTGGTAACCGGGCAACGTGAGACTGCGCTTTTAAATCGATCCGTAACAGCCACTAAGTACGTTGTTAAAACGCCGCCGCCTGAGCAACCGGTTACAAATAAGCGATTCGGATCAACGGCTCCGGTGTCGATAGCGGCATCGACGCCATTAAGCAAATCCGCTCCATCCCGAGGGCCGGGATACATCCCCTGAATGGCGTTAGCGAACTCGGCGCCATAACCTGTGCTACCCCGGGGGTTGGTATATAACACTACGTAGCCGTTCGCAGCAAAATCCTGAAAGGTAAAGTTAAAGCCGTTGTTATACATAGCGTGTGGGCCGCCATGTATATATAACACCATGGGATAGCGTTTACCTTCCTGATAATCTGGTGGCATCACCATCCAGCCTTGTACGCGGGTATCATCGGTGCTATCGAACCAAATCTCCCTGACTTCGCCAAAATTGCTGTTGGCAAAGATGTCTTCGTTAAGTTTAGTCAATTGTTGCGAAACGGCGTTAGCGCCGATATAAACGTCTGCAGGCTGCTGCCCGGCTGAGCGTGTGTAGCCTAATGTTCCGTCATTTGCGATGGAGTCCAGCTGGACAACTTGTTCACCCGAGGTTATCGACTCTACTTTGCCAGCTAAGTTGGTGCGATGTACGTTGACACTGCCGTGCTTCCCGTAGGTAAAGTATACAGCTTCTGAGTTTGAGCCCCACAAGACAGTTTCTGGTGGACCGGCCAGATCGCCAACCAAGCGACGCTGATTACTACCATCAGCATCCATAATATATAAGTGCGTGTGGCGATAGGTATCTTCTGCCCATTCCGGAGCCCCGATATAAGCGACATGCTTACCGTCAGGAGATACCGAGGGTGAGTGGTAGTAACCTTCTTCCGGAGTGATAGGTTCTACTTCACCGGAAGACAGTTTTACGCGATAAATGAGAGATTTAAAAACATCAATATCCGCATCTTCGCGGGGTTGCCCGTCAAAATAAAGATACTCTCCGTCAGCGCTCCATGATACTTCGCCTCCGGTAGCGATGCCCCCAATTCGGCGCATGGATACATTCCACTCACCTTCGGTGAGTTGTCGTGGGGTTCCACCGTCAGCTGGCACCACAAAAAGGTGATCAAAGCCGGTATTGGTCATCCCAACGCGATCTTGACGATAGTGAAGCGTATCCATTACGTAGGGGTCTTCATTCCATTGTGCACCGGGTGGCTTGCCAGGTAACTCCATGCTCCACTTATTGCTTTTAATCGTTCTTGCAATATAGGCAATGTGTTTACCGTCTGGAGACCAGGCATAATTGCGGGGCTGCAATGCATGATGAGTAATCTGAGACGTTGCTTCAGTGCTGTCCATATAGCGAACAAATAATTGTGCTGAGTCATTATCACCGGCAGAGACATAGGCGATGCGATCTCCTTCCGGCGACCACTTTACGTTACTGCCTTTTAGTAAAAAAGCGTGCTTTGACCCATCTGGCTTGACTTGCCAGACCTCACTGCGGGATTTGTCGTTAAAAGCATCGATTCCGTTTCGTGTGTAAAGTACCAGACTGGCATCGGGAGAAAGTTGAACATTGCCTGGCCGTTCAAAGTCGAGCCACTGCTCGGTTTTTATTGGCTCCTTCGCAAACGCGGCGAAGCCAGTTGTTAACGCAAGCGCGGCGATCAGAATGTGTTTTTTCATATTATTTTCTTTATTGTCCAAGACGGGGTGTTTAAATTATTAGCAAACCGCTGGTCAATTATCAATCAATTGTTGATCCGATGATAACAAAGAACATTCTGGAGCCGTGAAATCGTTATGGGCAAATAAAAAAGCCATTACCGTATTGCGAATCAATCTCATTTGTATTATCTTTTGCGCCAATTATTTTTGTGCAAACATAACTGAGGTTGTCTGTGAACAAACTGTCAAAAATCGCATTATCTTTAGCATTAACTGGCTTGCCACTAAGTGTCCTTGCCGAAAGCCCTCAACAGACCGAACAGGTAATGGAGCGCCTGAAAGTAACTGGTGAAAAGGAACAAGGCTATCGCACTTCGGCGGCGGAAGGGGCAACTAAGCTTGATTTAAGTATTCAGGAAACCCCGCAAACGATCACCGTCATTACCCGCGAGCAAATTGAAGACTTTGGCTTGAATGATATGAATTCAGTTATCGAAAGTGCCGCGGCGGTTAATGTCGAAAACGTCGAAACTGATCGTGTGTACTATACCTCGCGTGGCTTCGAGTTGAATAACTTTCAGATTGACGGCCTTGGCCTGCCGTTGATCAACAGTAACACTCATGGCCGGATTGATACGGCGCTTTATGAACGTGTCGAAGTGGTTCATGGCGCAAACGGCATTATGACCGGGGTCGGCAGTCCGGCAGCGACGATCAATATGGTTCGTAAGCGGCCAACTTCCGACACTCAAGTCAGCTTAAAGGGACAGCTAGGCTCCTGGAGTCAGCAGCGTGTTGAGCTGGATGCCTCGGGTAAGTTTAACGACCGTATTCGCGGGCGCTTTGTTGCTGCAACGGACAGTGGTGAGTCTTATTTAGACCGCTACGAAAATGATACTCAGGTGTTTTATGCCGTGGCGGATTTCGCGTTAACTGACAATGCGTTACTGACAGTTGGCCACAGTGAAACCCGGAGTGACTCAGATGGCAATATGTGGGGTGCTTTAACGCTCTATTACGGCGACGGCACAGCAACCAATTTTGATGAGTCAACCAATATTGCTGCTGACTGGTCTTTCTGGGATGTGAGCGAAAGCCGCAGCTTTATCGATTTTGAAGCCGCTCTGTCCGATCAATGGGCTTTGCGTGCAGCCTACAATCGTGTCCGTACTGACGAAGATAGTCAGCTGTTTTATACCTATCTGGCTGATGCACAAGCAGGCCTGGATCCGGAAACCGGTCTGGGCCTGATTGGCTATGGCAGCGAATACGATCTGGATGATGAGCAGGATATGCTGGACGTCTATGTCAATGGGAGCTTCTCTGCCTGGGGTCAACTACATGAGGTGGTAATTGGCGCCAATTATTCGCGCCTGGATTATGTTGATTCCTCTTTGTATGACTTCCACACTGGCAATGGCTTCCCGGTAATGCCGGCGCTGGATGAGTGGAATGGTGATACCCCGTTACCGGAATTTACTGACGGCCAGTCGGGAAGTGTTATCGACAATACGCAAAAAGCAATATACGGCCAGGCTCGATTCGCTTTGACGAATGATTTTAAAGTGTTAGTGGGCGGCCGTTATAATGACTTTACTACTGACGGAGTGGGCTACGGTGTCGATCAAACCCGTGATGATGCGCAGTTTATTCCTTATTTCGGTGTCACCTACAACGTCAATGACGCTATCACAACCTACGCCTCTTATACTGAAACTTTTGTTGCACAGACTGAAGTGAATCGTAATTTCGAGCGTTTGGATCCGTTAACCGGTAAAAACTCAGAGATCGGTATTAAGGCTGAGGTTTTTAACCAATCCGCCTTACTGACCGCGGCTTATTTTAATGTCGAGCAGGACAACCTGGCAGTCAGCGACGGTGACGCGGTGAATCCTGAAACGGATGTTCCGGAGCCCGTTTATCGTGCAGCCGACGGCGTCAGCAGTGATGGTATTGAGTTGTCATTGGCGGGGCAAATTATTGAAGGTTTGCAGGGTAGCGTGTCAGCAACGGTGTTTGATGTCGATGGCGATAGCTTGATCGAAGATTACACGCCAGAAAAGCTATTCCGTACCTCACTGACTTACCAGTTGCCGACATTGCCGCAACTAAAAATTGGCGCCTCTTATCAATGGCAGGATAAGACCTCGCGCGCACAGGGTCCAGTGGGTGATATGTACGCCAACACTGGTGAAACCATTGTTACCCGCCAGCCGGCTTATGGCTTGTTGGGGCTAATGGCGAGCTATCAGGTTACCGACAACCTGAGTGTTCGGATTAATGGCTATAACCTGACCGACGAAAAATACTTGAACAGTTTGTACTGGGCACAAGGTTTTTATGGCGCGCCTGCAAACTATTCAGCAACGGTCAAATACAGCTTTTAATCTATGAAAAAACAACTCCATAAAATTCATGGTTGGACCGGGATCATATTAATGATCCCGTTTCTTATTGTCTGTCTGACTGGCAGCATTGTGGTGTTCAAAACTGAACTGGACGCGTGGTTGATGCCAGAATTGGCAACCGTCGACGCTAACGGGCGTGAGCGCATGCCCTTTGATGTGCTGACCGATCGGATTAACCATCAGCTGCCCGATTATGAAATTGGCAGCTGGGAGATCTTTCCCGCGGGATATTCCGAAGCTGATCGGATTTTTGTGATAAAAGAGGGTACTGACGAATGGCATAAGGCTCATCTAAACCCTTATACGGGTGAGCTTCTTAGTCAGCCGACTGAGTCGGGACATTATCTGACCGACTGGCTGGTAGAGCTGCACTACACTTTGCTACTGAATGACATCGACGGGCTGGAAGAACAGCTGGGTGTTATTATCAGCTTTGTACTGTCAATATTTTTGGTTTTTATGGGGATCTCCGGGTTGGTTATCTACCGGCGATTTTGGGCCCGCCTGTTTACCCTCCGCTGGGATCAGCGCTTGTTAGTGGTATTTAGCGATCTACATAAAATGGGGGGTACTCTAGCGTCACCTATCCTATTAGTTATTGGTATAACCGGCGGCTACTATAGCGGCTTAATCTACTACGAGGAGTGGAAAGAGCACAGTGCCGGCGAACAGCATCACATCATGCAGGAACGTCTGTATGCCGACTCAGTTAATATTGATGCGTTGGTAGAGAATAGTCGTGACTACATAGACGGGTTTAATCCTACTTACCTGTTGTTTCCGTATGAGCCGGAATTTCCGTTTACGGTATTTGGTCGCGCACCGACAGCCAATCCATTGCTGAGCAACTATGGCAGTGTGGTTAACTTTGATGCCCAAACCGGTGAGTACCTGAGTACCTATAACCTGAACGAGCAAGGAGTTTTGGCGAAAACACTGGATAGTACCAGGCGGCTGCATTTTGGCACATTTGCCGGCTTGACGACTAAAATCATCTGGTGCGTAGTGGGTCTGGTCCCACTGTTGCTTGCCGTTACAGGCGGCTATCTTTGGTGGCAACGGCGCTCTAAGCGAGCGCGAAAATCACGATCATAAAAGTCGGCTAAGACCGGGGTTCAGATAACCGGATAATGGGTTTTATTGTTACCCCGTTTTGCTGATCTGCAAGCGCGCTATTAATCTCGTCGAGAGAGTAAAAGCGGACCAGCTTCTGCAGCGGGAAGCGGCCCTCCATAATTAGCTCAACGAGTTGCGGGATGAACTGCTGCGGCTGACTATCGCCCTGAGTTACGCCGCGGATCGAAATGCCGCGCTTTAGCAGTGCTCCCAGATTAACGGGAAGCACCGCATCATTGGCGGCAGCGGTAACAATGGCGAGCTTACCACGCAGAGCAAGCGCTTCGAGTACCTGCTCGATCACCTCGGTAACGCCACTGGTATCCAGGGCTGTATCCACTGACCCGGCCGTTACCGCGCTGATTTTATCCTGCACAGACTCACTGCCGGCAGGATCGATCACATGGTGTGCGCCAAGCTCCAGGGCCAGTTTGCGCCGTTCTGCATTTGGCTCAATGACGACAATAGGCCGACAAGCCTTTACGGCAATTCGCACAGGCACCACAAAAATTAAAACTAATAACAACGGGATCACCCGGCGCTACAGAAGAAACGTGACTGCCGACGCGCTCTACAATTCCGGCCCCCTCATGCCCCAGAACAAACGGGGCTGGTAACTCAACAGAGCCATCACGGACGCTTATGTCAGTATGACAGACCCCTGTCGCCGTCAGACGCACCAGTACTTCATCATCACGCAGCGACGGCTCACAAATTTTTTCCAGCTGTGCCTCTTGCTTATTTGCATGAAAAACGGCCGCTACAAAACGTGATTCAGTCATTGGAAACTCCCTGAAATATATACTGGTTTATATCGTTAAAATATTTTTTTTTAGTGAGGCGGAAACAGGCGTTTAAAAATAAAATGTGACGGCGTATAAATCAGCAGGATAAAGCCAGCCGTCAGCAAAGGAAGATAAACCAGCGGCGATAAGGAAGTACGCTGTTCACCGAAACCATACACCCAATTAATATTTTGCTCTGGCCCGCTAAGAAGATAAGTTAGCGGTATGACGATTAACGCGATAATAATCTGCAGCGGGTAAGCCCGCTTGTCGTAGCCGTACTTTATCAGCATCAGCAGCAGCACTGGCGGTAAGGCCAAGTGAAAAGTCGCTGATAATAACTTAATTAGCCCGGCAGTATCATCCTTAAACATATATAGAGCTACCTGAGTCAGTTGTCCGCCAGAGAAAAAATCAGCAGCCCAGGAGAGCTCCAGCAGCAGCACGGCAACTGCCATGGTACTGGCAATTAAGCGGTTTTCCAGCCAAAGTGCCGGCACCATAAGAATCAGAGCTATATCCGAAAACCATAAAAAGTTAGTCGGCCCAAGCCTATGCCAGTAAACCGGTATAATGATTAGTGTCATTATGGTGTAGGCGATTTTCAGCCATAAAGGAATTCGCTGCTGTCCTGCCATATAACCCGCCCTTTGTTCATCTGTACTAAGGTTAGTCATGAGTTAAGCTTATACAAAAAACAGCAACACATTAAATTAGCGGTGCAAATTTTCGTATTTGCAGTCTGCGACACGCTATATATAGTGATGGGTAGCCAGAGAAAGTCGGGGAGCCAGGATGGCATTAGAAGTTACACTACTAACGGTCTTTTTTGCGGCGTTGATTACCGCTTTGACCACTGGTCTGGGCGCCATACCGCTGGCCTTTAGTAAAAATATTGGTAAAAAGTGGCTCAGCATTGGCGCAGCAACGGCTTCCGGATTGATGCTGGCGGCAAGCCATGGGCTTATCGAAGAAGGCATGAGAAAAGATCAGTGGCTGACTGCAGCCGGCATCCTCATTGGTCTGGTTCTTGTTTATTGGGCGTTTCGCTGGATTGATCAGAAAGGCGGCCCCGATGTCAGCGAATTAAATGAGGCGGATGCAAAAAAAGCTTTACTCATTGTGGGGGTAATGACAGCGCACTCTTTTGCCGAAGGTATTGGAGTTGGCGTTTCCTATGGCGGTGGCGAAGAGCTGGGAATTTTTATTACCGCAGCGATTGCGGTACATAATATTCCTGAAGGTCTGGCTATTTCTCTTATTCTGGTACCGCGGGGGATTAGCGTAATAAAAGCCAGTGGCTGGAGTATTTTTAGCAGCCTGCCGCAGCCATTGTTGGCGATTCCCGCGTTTTTATTTGTCAGTATTTTCAAACCCTTTCTTCCCATCGGCTTAGGTTTGGCAGCTGGTGCTATGATTTGGATGATATTTGCCGAGCTTTTACCTGATGCCAGTAAGGAGCTTGAGCCGGCAACTATCGGTTTAATTGTCGTTTTTGCTTTTTTATGCATGACCCTATTTCAGATTTCTATACAGTAACCGACTACAGGAGCTTACTTTATGTCAGACGCTGCGCGCTCTTGCGATCATGAAGGCTCATCCAGAAAACAGCTGATCAGCCAGTACCAGCAGGTACGTAAGCAGACCATGGAGCTAACTCAGGGGTTAAGTGCAGAGGATATGATGTTGCAGTCGATGCCCGATGCCAGTCCGGCTAAGTGGCACCTCGCTCATACCACCTGGTTTTTTGAAACCTTTTTACTACAGCCGCA
Organism: Idiomarina seosinensis; assembly: GCF_044797955.1. GTDB lineage: Bacteria > Pseudomonadota > Gammaproteobacteria > Enterobacterales > Alteromonadaceae > Idiomarina > Idiomarina seosinensis_A. The sequence continues at coordinate 134,094 of NZ_CP085211.1, forward strand.
TTTAGCCGGTTATCAGTCGTACGACGAAGCGTATCAGTACTTATTTAATTCTTACTATGAAACCGTCGGCGATCGTCATCCACGCCCGTTGCGCGGGATACTGTCCCGGCCGTCTCTGCAACAGGTAGCAGGTTACCGACAGTATGTCGATGAGGCCATGCTGCAGCTATTACAGTCGTCTACGGCAGATATTGAGGCGGCGGTTACCATTGGCCTGCACCACGAGATGCAACATCAGGAGCTACTACAAACTGATATTAAACATGCGCTGTCTCTTAACCCTTACGCGTTAAGTCAGGCCGGGACGACAGCAGAGCACTCAAAGAGTGCTGCTAATAGCGAAAAAGAGCCAGAATTTTTGCCGTTTAAAGGGGGACTGGCTTTTATTGGCACTAATGCCGAGTCCTGTTTTGCTTATGATTGCGAACAGCCGCGCCATCAGGTTTTTGTTCCGGAGTTTAGCCTGTGTGAACGCCTGGTTACTAATGCCGAGTGGCTGGATTTTATGGCAGACGATGGTTACCAGCGACCCAGGCTTTGGCTGTCTGATGGTTGGGCAACAGTCCAAAAAGAAGGCTGGCAATCTCCGTTGTATTGGCAGCAAATTGACGGGCAGTGGTTTACCATAAAAAACCACAAGCGTGAATTATTAGACTTGGCGGCTCCGGTTTGCCATATTAGTTACTACGAAGCCGAGGCCTTTGCGCGCTGGCGCGGTTGCCGCTTACCAACGGAGTTTGAATGGGAGTACGCCGCCCAGTTCGTTGAAACGGAAGGCAACTTTCTTGAACAAGGGCATAATCTGCCGCAACCGGTGTGCGGCGATGGCAAGTCTGTAAAGCAAATGTTCGGAGACGCCTGGGAATGGACGCAAAGCCCATTCATTCCGTATCCGGGGTTTAGTGTGCCGGACGGAGCACTGGCGGAATACAACGGCAAGTTTATGGCTAATCAGTGGGTTTTGCGCGGCGGCTCATGTGCCACGGCTGCGCAACAAATGCGTTTAACTTACCGTAACTTTTTTTATGCGCACCAGCGCTGGCAATTTACCAGCCTGCGCTTGGCCAAATAAAATCTAATGACCGGGAGATTTATGAGCAATGCTTTTTTGCAGGATGTTTTGTCGGGGTTACGATTACCGCAAAAAGCACTGTCACCTAAATACTTTTACGATCAACAGGGTTCAAAGTATTTCGACCTCATTTGCGAGCTTGATGAATATTACCCTTACCGAACCGAGCTGGCTTTGCTGCCTGAAGTGGCCCGCGACTTAAAGTCCTATTTTAAAAGCCGGCTGGTAAACAGGATTCAGTTGGTAGAATTTGGCGCCGGCTCTTTGCATAAGGTTAAGCCGTTACTGCAGGAACTGCCCATGATTCAGCAGTTTGTTGCCATTGATATATCGGGTGAACATCTTAAGCACGCTTCAGCTGAGTTGTCGCAATCTTTCCCGCAGCTGTCGATAAAAGTGGCGCAGGGAGACTTTACCCAGCCCATAAAGCTGCAACTAAGCGATGCAACCTCGGTGGGCTTCTTCCCCGGCTCGACGATTGGCAATTTTGAACCGGAAGGCGCTCGGGATTTTTTAAAAAATGCCCGTACCACACTGGGCAAAGACAGCTACATGTTGCTGGGAATCGACACTAAGAAAGACCGACAGTTGCTTGAGGCTGCATACAACGACAGCAAAAACATTACGGCGGAGTTTAACAAGAACATTCTCGTTCGCATGAACCGGGAACTTGGCGCAGACTTTAATCTTGATCAGTTCGAACATGACGCAATCTTTAATCAGCAGTTAGGTCGTATCGAAATGCACTTGCGTAGCCGGGTATCTCAGCAAGTGGAGATCAGTGGCGAACATTTTGAGTTTAAGCAGGGCGAGACAATTCATACCGAAAACTCTTATAAGTATGATCCTGAGGAGTTTGAGGAGCTAGCGATTAAGGCCGGCTGGGATAGTGAAAAGGTATGGCTGGCGCCAGGAGGCCTTTTTGCTGTCATACTTTTACATAACAAAGGCTAAAAAAGGGCTGCTTAGCCGATGACTGCCAATCAAGAGCCTTGTCCAGTGGATGTTTTTTACGGACCCGGTGCGGCTGGTAACCGGCACCGTATTGTCTTTCGACGGGAAACTGGCAGGTGTGGTTTGCCGGTTAAGTACCAAAAAACTGCAAACATTATTCTATTAAGTGGCGGTATAAAAGCGCCGTTACAAGCGCAGTTTTATAACGAAGGCAGGCCAGTTAAACGGTGTGGTTCGGGTAATCTTGCTATCATCGCTTATGTCAGTGAAAGGCTGCGTCCGATTTCCTCTGAGCAATGCTTAATAACCAAAGCCGGCGAAGTCAGCCTGGGTTTTGATCAGCGCTCGGCCTATTATCGTGATACGCCGTTAACGCAAAGGCCCTTAACAAGGGTTAAATTTTGGCAACAAGTGGTTCGGCAACGGATTATTAATGGAAGCTATTGTGGCGGCCGTAATGATTATGTGCTGTTAGAAACCGGCCAGCCGCTCGCACATTTACATATTAACACTAAACTGTTGTGTCAGTTCAGCCGACGCGCACTGATTGTGATCTACAGGCCTTGTTCGGGAGCCTTACAATTAAGGTACTTCGCGCCTCAGTATGGGCCGGCGGAAGACGCAGCAACTGGTTCGGCCTGCGTGCAGGCAGCAGGATACCTCAGACGTCATTATCCCCGTCAGTTCCTGCGCCAGCTGTTTGAAGTTAATCAGTGCTCGCCGGCAGGCGGGTGTCTATACCTTAAATCAATTGGCCGGCAGGTTTTAGTCAGGGGCCGGACCGCTGTGGGAGGCAAAAACTATGGATGAAAAAATGATTGTAGCGTGTCCTTCATGCCATAAGAAAAATCGCATAGCCAGTGATAAGAAGGATTCGGCGGCGATCTGCGGACATTGTAAAGCAGCCTTGTTTAGTGGCGAAGTTGTCGCTGTTAACAGTGATCAGTTCCGCGCCCACCAGAGTGCCGATCTGCCTCTGGTCGTCGACTTCTGGGCCAGCTGGTGCGGCCCATGTCAGCAATATGGCCCACATTTTGAGCAAGCGGCTAAACAAATGCCGTTTGCTGCCCGGTTTTTAAAGATCAGTACCGAAACCGAACCGCATCTGGCTCAGCAATACGCTGTCAGAAGTATTCCAACAACGCTGCTAATAAAAAATGGCCAGGAAGTTGCCCGGCAGGCCGGGGTCATGTCCGCGGCCCAGCTTAAACAGTGGATAATTTAATGTTGGCGCAAGTAGTCATCATAAGTGCCCGAAAAGTCACGCATACCTTGATCAGTTAGCTCGATAATCCGAGTGGCCAGCGAGGAGACGAATTCGCGGTCATGACTAACAAACAATAAGGTACCGTCGTAATTTTCAAGGGCCAAGTTCAGAGCTTCGATGGACTCCATATCCAAATGGTTAGTGGGTTCATCCATAAGCAGAATATTGGGACGCTGCATGATTAGCTTACCAAAGATCATGCGGCCTTTTTCTCCACCCGACAGGGCTGTTACTGGTTTATAGATGTCGTCCTGAGAGAACAACATCCGTCCCAACACTCCGCGGATGGCTTGCTCATCATGGTGGGGCTGTCGCCATTGACTCATCCAGTCAAATACACTGATTTTGTCTTTAAACCAATCGGCGTGATCCTGTGCATAATAGCCGATACTGGCATTTTCGGACCATTTTATCAGGCCACTGTCACACGCATGCTGGCCAATTAAGCTTTTTAACAGGGTGGTTTTACCAATCCCGTTGGCACCTAAAATGGCGACCTTTTCGCCTACTTCGATCATCGCCTGCAAATTATTAAGTACCTGTAAGTCACCGAATGATTTATTCACATCCTTCATTTCCAGCGCTATGCGGTAAAGCTTTTTCTCTTGTTCAAAACGAATGTAAGGGCTCACCCGGCTGGAGGCTTTAACTTCGGCCAACTCAATTTTCTCGATTTGTCGCGCCCGCGAGGTGGCTTGTTTCGCTTTTGATGCATTGGCCGAGAAGCGGCTTACAAATTGCTGCAGTTCAGCAATTTTTTCTTTCTTTTTGGTATTTTCATTAAGTAATTGCTCGCGCGCCTGAGTGGCCGCAAACATGTATTGATCGTAATTACCCGGGTAAACCCGAAGTTCGCCGTAATCAATATCTGCCATGTGAGTGCAGACACTGTTCAGAAAGTGACGATCGTGTGAAATTATAATCATGGTTGCCTGGCGTTCGTTAAGAACATTCTCCAGCCACTGGATAGTATGAATATCCAGGTTGTTGGTTGGTTCGTCCAACAGCATGATATCGGGCTCAGAAAATAGCACCTGCGCTAACAGAACACGTAATTTAACCCCTGGCGCTATTTCGCTCATCGGGCCAAAGTGAGCTTCAAGTGGAATGCCGAGGCCAAGCAGCAACTCGCCGGCCCGCGACTCCGCGGTATAGCCATCAAACTCGGCAAACTCGACTTCCAGGTCGGCTACCCGCATACCTTCTTCTTCGCTCATTTCGGCCAGACTGTAAATACGATCGCGTTCGGCTTTTACTTGCCAGAGTTCTTCGTGTCCCATAATAACAGTGTCAATAACGCTGAACTGTTCGTAAGCAAACTGATCCTGTCGTAGTTTGCCGACACGCATGTTGGGTTCAATAGAGATATTGCCGGCAGAGGGTTCTAGCTCGCCACTCAAAATTCGCATGAAGGTGGATTTACCACAGCCATTGGCGCCGATTAAGCCGTACTTGTTCCCTTCGCCAAATTTAACAGAGATATTTTCAAAAAGAGGTTTTGCACCAAATTGCATGGTAATGTTTGCAGCAGAAATCACGATTAAGCACCCGAACAAAAAATAGGCGCGTAATCTACGTGTTTTAGCCCCAGATTACAAAAGAAGTTGCATTAAAACTCAGATTTTTCGGCGAGAGAGAACTCACATTGCATTCTGCCATGGTTTGCTATACTTAAAATGCGTAAACAAAAAAATGCTCTTAAACCCTCTTAACGAGTAAGGAAGTGTTATGACAGGACCAATGAGTTCGGAAAAGAAAAATGAGCAGGATTTAACCGAAGAAGAGAAGCGTCAGTTGCAGTCCCAACAAGATAAAGAGAACCAACGGCGCGAAGATCAAAGCGGCCCGAATCCCGCGAAAGGTAATCATTCACAGAAAGACAAGCAAATAGCGCCGGAGCAGCGTAGTCAGGATGATAAATAAGGGCTTTAAAGCCTAATGGCCCAGCGAGTGTCCTGCAGTTGTTACGGGGATGGCGAAGAACGCAATAGCCAACATCGCAACGACAAGGAATGCAAAGCCTAGCCCTTGGGCTAGGCGGCGTTCGCTACCCACAGGGCCCAGCGCATGAATGGCTGCGATCAAACATTGCAGCGCGTAATACAAAGCAAAAGCCCGAGAGGCGTAAGTGACAATTGAAAAGATGTTCGTTGACCACAATAAGCCGACTGCTAAAATCGCCACTGTTAAGTAAGCAATGTGCTTTGAGACTCTATTATCGGATGCTTCTTCGATAAGCCCCCCAGAGCCAATCATATCTGCTACAGCTGCCGAGAACTGACTCATTACCGCTGCGATAACTAATAGCCAGGGAAGGATGAAGGCAATTTCGGCAGATAAATCGATTACTCCGGTTTCACTGACCGTTTCAAACTGGTCGAAAAGTGTTGTCGCTAGCGCAATAAAGCAAATGTAGATAGCTGCAGCAATCAGTTGCCCGTAGCGCATAGTTTTAATGCGCAGGTTAGCGGGGTAGTCACCACGCAAATAGCGCGAAGTTTCAAAACCCTGAACAATCAAAAAGATACCCAGTAGCGTACGTAAAGTCTCGAGATTAAATGAAGTTTCAAGTTGCGGTGCCTGCCAAGTATTGGTAAAAAGCAGTTCCGCATTAAAAACAATCAACGCTACTAGTAAAGCGCCAATAATGGCCAATTTAACGTTAACTGAGTACTCCTCAAGATCTTCAAGTAATTTGAGACCTCGTAGCCAACCGAAAAGTCCGATAAAGATCAGCAGAGCACTGGCGATTGCTTTCTGGGCGACCGGGTTCTCATACCCAAACAGTCGTAGGAAAAAAGCTCCTAGTAACTCAAGATAAAACGTAATGGCGATTATATAGGCGAAAGCTAAAACTAGCTTAGCCAGTTCACCTGCCCATGTCAGCGCTTTGTATGTTGTTTGCTGGCTTGTTTCGGTTAAAGGCTCAATATAATTTATATTATAGCGAACTGCTTTGCCCACCAAAAAAGCCAGTGCTAATATGGCAATAATAGCTGCTGTGGCCCAGGCTCCAACTGTGACTGCTAATAACGGTGCAACAATCAGAAAGCCACTTCCGATAATAGAAGCGAGCGGTGTAGCTGTTGCCCGCCAAAGATTAGAGTCACGGACCTTTGGAAGGAAAAGAAACGTCACAACCGTAATAGTGACAAATACGGATATAAGGTTAAGAAACCAGTTTGCAGAGTTAAGCGAGTGAAGACTTATTTCAGGCATTTATTTCAAGCCTTAATCAGGCCTAGTGATTAACTTTTGGCAGGTTTGAGGGGCACACCAGTGGCCCTTATTAAACCAATATCGTAGCACTTATTCGTTGTCCACTATGGTGGTCGCCTCATAAAACTCATCATCGACGGTACCGGCAACGGACACTTTGTCGCCCTGCATCAGTTTATAACCGTCGGCATCCCGGTCCCCATCATCCATTTCGACAGTAACTACCCCATCTCCATAATCCAGCAAAAAACTGTCCGCTGAAACTGAGGTTACCTCGCCGTCGATTTGAATCCAGGTATCGTCGTTTTGCGTGTACGGGTTTTGGGCTAAAGATGGAGCCGCAAAAAAGGCGAAAGAACTTAAAGCAACTAAAGTTTTAGTGTTCATAACTCCTCCGATGTTGATATTTGACGATCGGTAACTTGCTGTTCCGATAAAGTTAAACATAGACGCTGAGCAGAAGCGTGCAAGTTAGCCGCTTCTGCTCGCTAGCGGGTGGCTAGAGTTCTTGCTTGGTCGGGCGGATGATCATCTCGTTGACATCCACTTCTGCAGGTTGCTCAATCGCAAAGGTTATGGCGCGGGCAATAGCGTCGGAATCAATGGCATCTTCATACAAGTCTTCGGCCATTTCTTTTGATTCCTTGTCGCTGATGTGGTCGGTTAGCTCAGTAGCCACCGCGCCCGGCGATATATTTGTTGCCCGTATTTCTCCCTCAGATTCCTGCCGAATGCCTTCGCTTATTGCTTTTACGGCAAATTTAGTCGCACAATAAACGGCGGAACCGGGGAACACAACGTGTCCCGCAACGGAAGACAGATTAATAATATGGCCACTTTTTTGTTTCCGCATGGTTGGTAATACCGCGCCGACACCATACATGACGCCTTTAATATTGACGTCTATCATTTGATCCCATTCGTCTACTTTCACCTCATCCAAGGGGGCAAGGGGCATTAAGCCAGCATTGTTAATTAACACATCAATTCGGCCAAACTCGTTTCTGGCTGCCTCGGCAAGGGCCTCAACCTGATCCCGGTAAGTGACGTCAACAGTCCGGTAAATTGCTTCGCCACCCTGTTCTTTAATGTGCTCAACAAGCTTTTTCAGTCGCTCTTCGCGACGGGCTGCTAATACTAGCCTGGCGCCTTTGCTGGCCAGCATTTTAGCCGTAGCTTCGCCCAGGCCACTGCTGGCACCAGTAATGATAACGACCTTTTCATTAACTTCGGACATGTTCTACTCCTTTTTAAAAAAAATAATCCCAGAGATTGGGCAATACGATAGACGGTATTGCCTTTTAAACCAGAAACGCTATTTTTTAAGCATAGCTTAAGCAATCAAAAGTGCCATGAAGTCACTTACCCACCGTTGGTTGGGAGTCAAGATGAGTAACAAAGGGGTACTATTTGTCGTCCTTGCCGCGCTGTTTTGGGGACTGTCAGGAGGTATTGGCGGCGTTTTGCTGGAAAATGGCTGGAGCGCTCTGGTCGTCGCTTTTTATCGCGGTGCTATCGGCCTGCTGATCGTTTTCTGCTGGTTAGTTTTGCAACCTTCTGGCCACGGTTTTCAATATCTTCAGCTTTGGTTCTGGTCTCTAGTTGCCGGCTTAGGCGTTGCCGGTAACTTTGTTTTTTATTTTGTCAGCATCGCTGAGGGCAGTGTCTCTATTGCGGTGACACTGATGTATTGCGCACCAGTTTTTGTCTACCTGGTATCTTTTGCTCTGGGGCTTGAGAAAGCAACCCCGGTTAAGTGGCTGGCTATTGTTTTGGTCATGGTGGGCATCATACTGTTAACACAGGTATACCAAGTTGACGCTGGCGGTGTGACTCAGGTGGGTGTCGCTGCTGGGTTGGCGTCCGGCATGTCCCTTGCGTTATTTATTTTTGGTTTCAAATATGCTACTCACTACGGTAGTGCCCAGTCGATTTTGGTTATTGCTTTTACAGCACTGGTTGTAACCTGTGGGGTATTGATTAACCCCGGAGAGCTGACGGACGTGATTGGCTCGCCGGACCTAGCCCTGTTTCTGCTTTTGGGCCTGCTTGGTGGAGGCATATCCTTCATACTTTATATTATGGGATTACGACAAACGGCTCCGGCTGTCGCTTCGATAGTCGCCATGGTAGAGCCGGTCACTGCCTCACTGTTTGGTGTGCTGCTGTTAAGCGAAACATTAGCCGGTATTCAGCTTGTGGGTATGGGACTCATTTTATTTACTGTAACGGCCCTGAGTGTCAGTTCAAAAGATTACCGCTAGGATGCGATCCGCCGGCAGACGGAATTTTTTAGACTTTAAGCAATTGCAGAAAGTGCAATTAAGGTAAAAATAGATGCCCTTCACGTTTACTCAGTCTGCCGCAAATAAAACCTACGCCAGCCTGATTATCTTTTTTGTATGGGTTGGTTTACTTGGTGTCTTTGAACGCTTATTGACTGCAGATAGCCAGCTAATGAGTGTAATACCAATGCTGCTGGTTTTTGTGTCCTTAGCATTTGCTGTAATTTTACTGCTTATTGCTTCACACCGCTCGCCGCCCAGACTGACCAGACTTTGCCCGTATGTGACGGCTCTGGGCTTTATCGCATTTTTGTACCTGCAGGCCATACTCTGGGGCTTATTACCAAAGCCGGAACCGGATTTATTTCGCAATCCATTCAATTTAGCTATCGCGGCTATTGTTGTGCTGGCATTTTTTTCCGGGCTGGCTGTGCGCCTGCGCTACCCAGATTTGGATTTAGATGTTTCCCGGCCAACCTTGATCACGGCCGCAGGTATCGTCAGTATCGGAGTTTTAGTATGGTTCAGTATCTCCTTTAGCAGCATTAATCAGCATTCTGATAATGCGCGGCAAAAGATTCAGTTGATTGGCTCGATGATTAACGAAAAACTGGATGATCAACAAAAAGCCTTAGGGCGAATAAAATCACGGCTGGATAATTTGGACGCCGAAGCTTTCGTTACCGTTAGTGCTATCGATATGGCACGATATATCGAGGATTATGAAATTATAGAGGGTATGATTCTTTATGATGACAAGCTGAATATCGTTTCGGACTCTGAATTTGCTAAAAGCTTTAATCGTCAGGGCCTCCTGGATAGCACCGCAGTAGAGGACTGGCTAGCCGAACCGGCCGAACAAATTCGCTTGGCTGCAAATGCCGCATCAATGGAAACGTCGGTACCTGTTATTATGGTGTCTATCCCTATTGTCCACTCCCAAAACGAGGAAAAGTATCAGATACTGGCGTTACTGGATATGAACGACCTGGTAGCACGTGATTATGTGGATTATTTGGATATGGTGCGTACTTACATGTCTTTTGGTCCTCAGACTTTAATTTCTATGCATGGTGAGAGTAATAAGACGGTTACTCTGGCGCAATTGCAAGATCGCTATGCTCATGGTGTCTCTGCCACGGTACGACTGCTCAATAGCATTGACCATACGTTTTATAGCTTTATGGTCGACTACAGCAAATTAGAAACAACCGCACGCTTTTATCAGTTAATGCTTTGGTTAACAGCGGCTTTTGCCATGATCTTTATCGTTATGGCAGATACCAAAAAACAACTCAGGGTAGAAAGCCGCAAGTTGGCTCTTATGGCGCGGTTTGATGACATCACGGGTCTGTTAAGAAGGGATGCTTTCAACCAGCAATCAACCGAGTTAAGTCTGGCGTGTGAAGGGTGCCGCCGTGCCGCAATTTTCGTTAATCTGGATGGTTTTAACCCGATTAACGACAGCTTAGGGCATAATATTGGTGATCAAGTGTTGTTCCAGGCGGCGAAACGAATTCAGGAAAATGGCAAGTTTTCAGACGTTATTGCCCGCTTTAGTAACGATGAATTCATTTTGTACTATAAAGACACCGTCGCTTACCAACTGAAAAAGGAGGTGCAGTCGATATTGCATGCTCTTGCTGAGGTTTATCATATTGATGGTTTAGAAATTCATCTAACCGCTAGCGCCGGCGTGGCGGTCTCCTGCCAGATGTCCGTTTCAACAGAAACGCTGGTGCAACAGGCAGATATTGCCATGTCTGTTGCAAAAAAAACAGGCGGTAATCAGTACTGTTTCTTCCAACAGCCGATGTCGGACCAATTTGAAAAACGCGTCCGCTTACGTAATCAGCTACAAAGTGCAATGAATAATGACCAGCTGGAAGTATTTTACCAGCCCATCTATCGAGCATCAGATCATAAATTGGTCAGTGTTGAGAGTTTAGTTCGGTGGCGCCTTAATGGTGACTTTATCTCGCCCGCAGACTTTATTCCGATTGCAGAAGATACGGGACAGGTCATGCAGCTAGGCGAACAGGTGGTAAAGAAGGTATTTAAAGACATTAGTGAAAATCCGGATCTGCAAGCATTAACCGTAGCCATCAATGTATCACCACAGCAGTTTCAACGCGGCGAGTTTGGGCCTTTTTTGCTGCGCCAGGTGGATAATTTTAATCTTAAGCCGGGCCAGCTGACCCTCGAGCTAACCGAAACTGTTGAGCTAGACGAGGGCAGTATCGAAAAACTGTTACAGTCTCTTCGTGATAAGGGCTTTCATATTGCTATCGATGACTTTGGTACTGGTTTTTCCAGCTTGTCCTATTTATCACGTCAGCCAGCAGACATTGTCAAAATTGACCGGGCTTTCACTTTTGGTATTGAATCAGAGGGTAGCGATCGGGACTTATTGGAAGCGATGATCAATATGTGTCACAAGTTGGATAAAACGGCAGTTGTTGAAGGTATCGAAACGGAAAGCAGTGCTGAGTTTTTCTCCAAATTCAGTAACTTACGCCTGCAGGGCTATTATTTTTCTAAGCCGTTGCCTGTAAATGACTTGATTACGCTTATTCAAGCACACAACGACAAGCCTTAACATTGCCGTTGTACCAGGGTGTTGTGATGCGGCGTTCACTGTCCAGCAGCTGGGGTAAAAAGCTTTGCTCAGGGCTACAGGTTGGTCCCGTCGCATAGGGTCCCGAGTAGATTACCTTGCCCTGCTCAACAATGACCAGCATCGGGGTTGCGGGTACCGGAATCCCCAGCGCTTCCATCTCGGCTGGTTTAACTCGCCGTTGCTGATATTGGTCATACTGTTGAATGAGCTTATCATGACGGTCGGCCAGCGGATCGCAGAGGCAGCCACTGCGGACATGGAAGATCACATCGCCGGTTACATTGACCCGGCTGGGGGCTTGATCGAGCCATTCGGACTGTTGGTCAAAAATCCCGAAATCCGCAAACCGCCACCAGAATAAAAACACTGAGGTGGCAATAAGCCAGACGGCAATTACCGTCCAGCTTAGCCAATTTTTTTTGCGTTGATTTAACACCTAAGCAGTTAAGTTAATAACGAAAGCGCTTTAGCTCGCCGGCGAGCGATTCGGTTGTCTCAGCGACCTCGTCTGCAGCCTGCGTGGATTCGTCTGCTATGCCAATATGGTCGTCAGCCAGGTTGTTGAGTTTTTGGGTGCTGGCCGATATATCGCGGCTGGCAATGGATTGTTGTTCCAGCGCCGTTGTTACCTCATGAATCGCACTGTCGAGCAGCTCTGTTTGTTCTTTAATGCTGCCTAACAGCTGCCGGCTGGTTTTTGACTGGCGCTCAGTGCTGGTTAACTGCTCCAGACATCGATCCACAGTGTGGACCGACTCAGATGAGGTTTGTAGCAAGGTAGCCACGGTTTTTTCAATCTGTGTTGTCGATTCTTGAGTCTTTGAAGCCAGCTGGCGGACTTCGTCAGCAACAACCGCAAAGCCGCGACCGGAATCACCTGCTCGGGCAGCTTCAATAGCGGCATTAAGCGCCAACAAGTTGGTTTGGTCGGCAATGCCATTAATGACGTCGAGCATATTTTTAATGCCTGAGGTGGCTTGCGACATATTGCTAACTGCGGTTTTCGCGTTTTGCAGTAACTCAGCCAGTTGCGCTACCGACGACTGTGTTTCATCCAATGCGTGCTGACCTTCTTCAGCCTGCTTTCGGGCGACCGAAGAATTACTGGCAATATCCTGCGAGCGGCCCTGGGTTTCTTTAATACTCATAGACATCTGCTCGGTCGCGGTGGCAATAGCTGACGTCTCGGCATGTTGCTCTTTAATACCGTCGGTTAATTGAGTGGCTTTCTCTTTTAAAGCATTAACCGACTGCCTGTTTTGCAGTATGGAACTGCCCAGGGTTTTAATACTGCTATGAATCGCCTCTAATGCACCATTGAATTGGGTTACCAGGCTCTCGTTAAGGTCCGGCAGACGTTGGGTCAGAACAACCTGACGGTCTTTTGTAACTAATTCGGCCGACAGGTTAATGAAGGCCTGAGCCACTTCGGCTTCCGCTAAGCTTTTTTTCGCAATAACAATCAGTACCGCTGCTTCAACCACCACATAAAGGGCGTGCAATAAAATGATGTCCAGTTGCAGTTTGTCCGTCGGTAGGATGAATACCGATACCCCGGATTTTTGTAAATACATAAATAACAGGTGATGAACTGCGATTACCAGTGCTGCTGCTGCGATGACCTTCCAGTCACGAAATGCCACCAGAATTGCCAGCAAAGCAAAAATTCCAAAGTGTACTTCGGTGAAGCCCAGGCTTTGGTGAATGTGCAAAGCCGTCATGATCATAAAGGCAATGCCGAAGGCTATCCTGGCCGCCGCGGTATCACCCTGTAATCGGTACAGAAGAAAGGGTATCGCAAGCGCCGGTATCCCAACAATTAAAGCGGGTAGCAATGTATTGCTGTAAAAGCCAAGCCCTATGGCGGATAAAAAAAGCAACACGTTGACCGCGTTGGCTATTTGAAATGCCGTTTGTCGGAAGGAAAGTTGCATGTTGACGGCCTTATTACTGGAGCAATTAAATTAATATTAATTTATCGGCCACTTTATAGTAATCATTAATATGCGGATCCGCATACCGTTAAGATCACAGCATTAACAATGCCCCTTAAGCACCTTACTTTTGTCGTTTGCTTGATCATTTTCAAAGTTTGGACCATGCTTTTTATTGGTTAAGTAAAGCAAGCAGCGAATAAACCAGGAGATTAACATGGCAGATAAAGAAGCATTTGAGCAAAAACATGAAGCAAAAATTGAAGAGATGCAGGCGGAGATCGATCGCTTAAAAGCCAAGGCAAAACAAGCCGAGGCAGATTCCAAAGTAAAATACCAGGAACGCATTAGTGAGCTGGAAGCACTAAAGGCCAAAGCTGATGAAAAGTTAGAGATCATGAAGAAATCCAGTAAGGACGCATGGACGGATGTTAGTACTGGACTGGAGTCGGCGACTCAGTCATTGGCTACAGCTATAAAGGCCGCCAGCAAAGAATTTAAATAAAGGGGTGAGTGTGTCAAAAGTTTTACTGATAACAGGTGCATCAAGCGGTATTGGTAAGGCGACGGCCGAAAAGGCCGTCGCTAACGGGCATAAAGTTATTTTAACCGCTCGCCGCGAACATAAGTTGCAGCAGCTTGTTGAACGGCTGGGTTCAGATAATGCAATTGCGGTACCTGCGGACGCCAGCGATTACTCTGCTCTTGAGCAAGTTGTTAAAAAAGGTGTGGCTGAGTTTGGCCGACTTGATGCAGCCTTTGCCAACGCCGGAACCGGAGTATCGACGGCTGGTACGCAAGACGGTGATCCTTGCGAATGGAAGTCGATGGTAGACATTAATATTAACGCGCTTTTGTATACGGCGAAACTTACGCTGCCCCATTTGCGTGAGACAACCGGGCACTTTTTGATGACCGGGTCTGCAGCAGGACGGACAACGCTTAAAGGCTCAGTTTACGGGGCAACCAAGTGGTTTGTGCATGGTTTTGCGCAAAATCTGGCGGAAGAGATGAAAGAGTGGGGTGGACGTTGCACGACAATTGCACCCGGTATGGTAAATACCCCGTTTTTTGATGAACCTAAGCCCGATAAGCTCGATCCAGACGATGTTGCAGATGCCGTTCTTTATGCAATCAGCGCTGAACCTCGTAATTGTGTCAGAGAAGTGTTTATAATGCCTGCAAACCCTTAGGCAAAGATGACACTTCAGTGGACGAAGAACCTAAAAAGCGAGTTTCGTGGCGCCGGCTAGGCTTGTTTTCGATAATTTTTATTGCGTTAACTCTAGCCGGTTTTTATGCTGTATTCGCCCACTTTTCTGATCGTAACTTAACCTTTGACGATCGCCTTCTCGACGCCAGGGTTATTGTTGCCGCTATTGGTCTATTGGTCATCTACTTTGTTGCCGATGGCCTGCGTTTTTATTACACGCTGGCAGCCTTGGGATTCCGGATACCTGCCCGAGTGATGACCAAGCTGGTGTTTATTAATATTTTCTTTTCTAACATCACTCCCATGGCCACGGGTGGGGGCTTTGCTCAAGTATGGTTTCTGCATGATCATGGCGTATCAATTGGCAAGGCGACAGCAGCGACAACCATCCGTACGGTGCTGGCAATTTTCTTTATTTTTTCTTTCTCGCCGATATTTTTGCTTACCCTTGAGCCGCTGCAACAATCCACTATCATTGGCGATATCCAGGTCGCTCTAGCTCTGTTTATCGTTGTTTACCTCGGCTTTTTTGCCGTTGTACTGTTACGTGCCCACTGGTTAATCACACCATTGCTTGCAATTACCCGGCGCTTAAACAAACTCGGCCTGATTAGCGATGCAACTGCGAAAATCTGGTACTTTCGGGTCATGCGCGAGATGCTAAAGTTTTCACGTAGCTTCGCTGTTTACATTAAAGGCCCGAGACGTGCCATTGCACTATCAGTGATATTTACGGCTGTTTTTTTGCTCAGTTTATTCAGTTTTCCGGCTCTGCTGATGTGGGGACTGGACTACAATGTTGACTATATCGTTTCTCTGGGACTACTGGTAGTGACTACCTTCATCATGTATTTTTCGCCGACACCGGGTGCTTCGGGTATTTCCGAAGGCGTTTTCGGCAGCTTTTTCAGTGATATCTTACAACACCAGCACCTGCTGTTAGTTACCTTTAGCTGGCGTTTTTTAACTATTTATCTGGGTATGATCATCGGGCTTCTGGTCTTACAACGGTATTTAATTCAGCGTAGCCGACTGCTCAGCGGAGCTAAATTATGAATAAGAGGCGGTGGCTGCGGGTATTCTTTTATTTGAATGTGATCATTGTCGTGGCCATGATTGCTTACAAACTCTACCTGAACATTTCTACCCCTGAGTTTTCTGCTTTGCATAGCCAGCAGGTTGCAGACATTAGTGAAAAAATTGAAGGCTCTGACGGTTATTCTTTTGCCGTTGTCGGCAATATTGAAAACTCAGTGGGTATTTTTGAGCAGCGAATTATTCCTCAATTAAACCAAAGTAATATCGATTTTGTGGTATCGGCTGGTAATGCGGTAGCTGGCGGGGGGGAAGATAAGTACCGGGCAATCAATGGTACTCTGGCTAATCTGGAAAAACCCTACCTATTAACATTTGGTGAAAACGAATACAGTGAATTTGGTAGTTTTCGTTTTTACGATCATTATGGCCCCCACTTTTTTAGCTTTCAGGCGGCAGAAAGCCGCTTTATCTTTCTGGATGCGACCGAAAAAACCCCCTGGCAATGGCAGCTGAGGTGGTTAAAAGACTTACTCTCCAGAGACTCATCGGCCAATCGATTTTTATTTGTCGGCAAGCCGGTCATTGAGCCCAAAAAAGACTTTATCTTTTCTGATCGCGAGGATTACGTACAACCACAAGAGTTTCGTCAGGGACTGATGAAGGTTTTGCAGCGCCACCGCATCGATCGGGTTTTCTCAGCGAATGTGGCGATTTACTCAGAACAGCAACGCAATGACACGACGTTTATTACCACTGGTGGAGCGGGAGGTTTTGTACTTAACCAGGACAACAGCTTTTATCACTACGTAAAAGTTAATGTCAGTAAAGAGCAGGGCGTTGAACACCAGGTCGTGAATATGCCGGTCGGTCAGCATCCGGTACTGAAGCAGCTCGAGAGCTTCTGGTTTTTTATTTACTCGCTGTTTTATGTCGGCTATGTCAACTTCTTGTTGTTACTGTGTTTGCTGCTTGCAGTGAGCATTAAGTTATACAATCTGGTGTTTGTGGGCAAATCCTACTATCCGAACTATGACATCGACGCCACACCCTGGCAGAACAGAAAACTAAAAGTGGCGATGTTTACGAATAACTATTTGCCCTTCATTGGTGGTGTCCCTATTTCGATTGAGCGACTTCGGTACGGGTTAAGCCAATTAAAAGATTCTGTTTTAGTTGTCGCTCCCCGCTACCGGAAAAAGACTAAGCAGGAAAACCAGGTTATCAGGATGCCATCGCTGTTTTCTTTTGGTGAAAAAAGTGAATTTCGCTTTGCGAATATTTTTTCGGGTTTTGTGCGAAAAAAAGTTAAACAATTTAAACCCGATATTATTCACTCTCATCACCCGTTCTGGATTGGCTCGCTGGGTGTTTATATGGCGCGCCGGCTGAAAATCCCGGTCGTTTACACCTATCACACCCGGCTTGAGCACTATGCACACTTTGTCTTTTTACCTGGTAGCTTGTTTCGAAATATTATTGCGCACTTTTTGGTCCGCCGGTTTGCAAATAAATGTGATAGCGTCGTTGTGCCGACCCAGGCCACGGAAGAATATCTTCGCATGATAGGTGTTACCAGCAGCATCTATATTCAGCCGACCGGTATCGAATTTGAACGCTTTAAGCAGATTGATGAAGCCGCAGTGGTAAGGCTTAAAAAGCAGCAAAATATTGTTGAGGAGACCGTCTTTGTCAGCGTTGCACGGCTATCCAATGAAAAAAACATCGACTTTATGATTGAGGCTTTGGCGCAATTAAAACGCCAGACAGCGAAACCGTTTAGGTTTCTTATGATAGGAGACGGACACCAGCGTCAGCGGCTGCAGCAAAAAGTTGATCAGTTGGGGCTTAGCGACCAGATCACTTTGGTTGGCTCTGTGCCCCCTGAAGAAATGGCTGACTGGTACCAGCTGGGTGATGTGTTTTTGTTTGCTTCGCAGTCAGAAACCCAAGGCATGGTTATTTTAGAGGCGATGGCAGCGGGATTGCCCGTTGTTGCGGTTCGCTCCAGCGGTATTGATGATGTTGTAAAAGATGGGATCAATGGTTATAAAACACCAGCAGATCAGCGATTATGGCTAAAAAAAGTGGCATTATTGCTAAGCGATTCAGAGCATCGTGGGCAACTGGGTAAGCAGGCGGTTGAATGCGCGAAGTCGCACTCTGTTGAGAGCTTTAGCCTGGCAATTCGATCAGTTTATGCCGAGACCTTAGCACGCTACCACCAAAAAGGTGAGGTTAAGGACCCGGCGGCAGAAATGAAACAATAATAAATAAAACAAAAAGGACAGATGATGAGATTTATTATAACCGCAGTAACCGCAGGTATTCTGGTGGCGTGTTCGCCCAATCCGCAAACCGAATCCGAACAGCAGTTGTCGGCCGAACAAGGTCAGGCAGAGCAGGAGCAAAGTATGCAATATCCGCAGACCCGCAAGGGTGACACCGTTGATACTTATTTTGGTACCGAGATAGCCGATCCGTATCGCTGGTTAGAGGATGATCGCAGTGCAGAAACCGAGGACTGGGTGGAAGCACAAAATGAAGTGACTTTTGAGCATTTAGAAACTATACCGTTTCGTGACAAGATTGAAGAGAGGCTGACTTCTTTATGGAATTACGAAAAGGTCAGCGCTCCATTTAAAGAAGGCGATTACACCTACTTTTACAAAAATGACGGGTTACAGAATCAGTACGTTGTATACCGTAAAAAAAGTGAAGATGATGAAGCCGAAGTATTTTTAGATCCGAATACCTTTAGTGAAGACGGAACAACTTCCCTGGCACAGTTAACGTTTAGCGACGATGGCTCAATTGCTGCTTATTCGATTTCAGAGGGTGGTAGCGACTGGCGCAAAATCATCGTTATCGACAGTGAGACCGGTGAGCAACTTGAGTCTCCGTTAGTTGACGTTAAATTCAGTGGTATATCGTGGAAAGGCAACGAAGGCTTTTTCTATTCAAGTTACGATAAACCCGAAGGCAGTGAACTGTCGGCTAAAACAGACCAGCATAAACTTTATTACCATGAGCTGGGTACTGACCAAGCCGATGATGACTTAATTTTCGGTGGCGTTGAAGACGAGAAGCATCGGTATGTTGGAGGCTATGTTACTGAAGACAACCGCTATCTGGCGGTATCGGCCGCTAACTCAACCTCGGGTAATAAATTGTACCTGAAGGATTTGACGGATCCCGGGGCAGAGCTGGTCACCGTGCTTGATCACACCGAGTCGGATACCTCGGTACTGGATAATCGTGGCACCACCTTGTACCTGGAAACCAATTTAAATGCGCCTAATAACCGTGTTGTCACGGTTGACGCAAGTGGTCCCGGTGTTGATCAGTGGCAGGACTTTATTGCTCATAGCGAGCACGTGCTTAACCCAACCACTGGTGGTGGTTATATTTTTGCTGAATATATGGTCGATGCGGTATCCAAAGTTGAGCAGCACGACTATGACGGAAATAAAGTTCGTGATATCGATTTGCCGGGGGTTGGCAGCGCCGGCGGCTTTAGCGGTAAACGCGAGCAAGAAACCTTGTATTACAGCTTTACCAACTACAGCACACCGCAGACGATCTATTCTTTCCAGCCGGATACCGGGGCTTCAGAAGTCTATGTTAAATCGGGTGCTGATTTTGATTCTGAGCAATACACTTCACAGCAGGTTTTTTATACCTCCAAAGATGGTACTAAGGTACCAATGATAATTACTCATAAAAAAGGGCTTGAGCCGGACGGTAGTAATCCGACGATTCTTTATGGTTATGGTGGCTTTAATATAAGCCTGACACCGAGCTTTAGCATTGCTAACGCTGCCTGGCTGGAAATGGGCGGTGTTTATGCGGTGGCGAATCTGCGTGGCGGTGGTGAGTACGGCAAAGAATGGCATAAGGCCGGCATAAAGCAGCAAAAACAAAACGTTTTCGATGACTTTATCGCAGCCGCCGAATACCTTATCGAAGAGGACTACACATCCAGCGATCGTCTGGCTGTGCGCGGCGGTTCAAATGGCGGTTTATTGGTGGGTGCCGTTATGACTCAACGGCCAGACCTTTTTGCGGTTGCCTTACCGGCTGTTGGCGTGCTTGATATGCTGCGTTACCACACATTTACTGCCGGAGCAGGATGGGCCTACGATTATGGTACTGCCGAAGATAGCCCCGAGATGTTCGAGTACTTAGTAAACTACTCACCGCTACATAACGTAGAACAAGGTGTTAATTATCCGGCTACCTTAATTACCACCGGCGACCACGATGACCGGGTTGTGCCTGCGCATTCATTTAAGTTTGCCGCAGAACTGCAGGATAAAGCAGGGGGCAATAACCCGCAGCTTATTCGTATCGAAACCAACGCCGGGCACGGGGCAGGCACGCCGGTTTCAAAAACCATAGAGCAATATGCTGACATTTTTGGCTTTACGCTTTATCACATGGGGTATGAATCTTTACCCACGGAGTAATTTATGAACAATGTGTCAGGTTTTCCTTTGATGGAAGTCGTTCTTGTTGTCATTGGGCTCGTCATTTTGGCGAGCTCGGTGCGTATTGTCCCGCAACAGCGTGTTTTCGTTATTGAGCTGTTTGGCCGCTATCGGCGGCTGTTACGGCCAGGGCTAAACTTTATTATTCCTCTGGTAGAACAAGTTGTACATAAGCAGAACATGCGTACGCGACAACTGGACGTTGATGTCGAAACCAAAACCAGTGATAACGTATTTGTCGTTGTGCGGGTGTCAGTGCAGTACCGGGTCAGCTCTGCGGATGCTGTATACAATGCTTTTTACCAGCTGGAAAACCCGGAATGGCAAATGCAGTCGTATGTTTTTGATACCGTGCGGGCGCAGATCCCAAAACAGAATTTAGACGCGGTTTTTGACAACAAAGACAGTATTTCTAATGACGTTAAAATGCAGTTGCGCGATACCATGGAAGGTTACGGTTTTGAAATCATTGCGTCACTGGTTACCGATATAGATCCCGATCAATCCGTAAAAGACTCAATGAACCAGATCAATGCTGCTGAACGTGAACGGCGAGCCGCCGAGCACAAAGCGGAAGCTGAAAAAATTATGAAAGTAAAACAGGCGGAAGCTGATAAAGAGTCAAAGATATTGCAAGGAGAGGGTATCGCCGGACAGCGCAGAGCTATCGCTGAAGGTTTGCGAGACTCTATTGCTATGGTAACTAATGAGAACGCCAACATCAGCTCCCGCGACGTCATTGATCTGTTGAAGTTTACCAACTATGTTGATGTATTAGGTTCATTTGATAATTCCGCGAGCAAAGTGATTATGCTGCCGCAACCGACCGGTCAGCTGGACTCATTGTCTCCCGACATTTTAGCAGCCATGGAGGCGGCTCGTTCGGAAGAAAAGTCACAAAACTAACAGGAGTACACAATGAAAACGTTAACAACCCTGGGTATTGTAGCAGCAGCAACGTTACTCGCAGCCTGTAGCGCCGAAGAAACCGAAACGCGTTGCACCACGGCCTCGCAGACCGAATGGATTGATCAGGAGCAGTTTCAGTCTGGATTAAAAGAACAGGGCTACGAGATCAACGAGTTTAAAGTGACGCCTGGCAGCTGTTACGAAATTTATGGAAAAAATCGCGCAGGCGAAAAAGTCGAGATCTACTTTAATCCGGTAGACGGCAGTGTTGTAAAGCAAGAAAAGGAATAAGCGATGGCAGCAGCAATTAGGGTATGGGACGCTTTTATTCGTTCCTATCACTGGCTGATTGTTGCTGTTTTTATTGCAAATTATTTTATTCTGGAGCCTGGAGAAACGGTCCACCAGTGGCTGGGTTACACAGCCGCTGGTTTAGTAATAGCACGGTTGATCTGGGCCATTGTCGGGCCGGAAAATGCCGGCATTAGCTATTTTTTACCCACCCCTGAGCGCCTGGCAAGGCACTTCTCTCACCTAAAAAACCGCCAAATTCCTCTTAAAGAGGGGCATAATCCCGTTGGTGGCTTACTCATTCTTGCTTTTTGGCTGCTGTTTCTGGGGCAGGGCGTTACCGGCTTTTTATTGGAAGAAACGGATCGCTTTTTTGGTAGCTCACGGGTTGAAAATATTCATGGCTTAATAGCGGACAGTCTCTTTGTTGGTGCAATTATTCATGTTACGGCTGTTATTGTTATGAGCTGGTGGGGGCGTATTCAATTGATACGCCCAATGATCTCCGGCAAGCGTCGGCCTAAGGGTTAGTGAGCTTTAGCCGTTGCCTGAATTTTTCCAACAATGGCTCTTAAGCCGTTTCCGCGGGTAGGCGTTATATGGTTCTCAAGGTCAAGTTGATTAAAATACCGGTCAATATCGAAAGCCACAATTTCCGCCGGTGTTTTATCCTGGTAGGCGGCCATCACCAGGGTCAGTAGGCCCTGGACAATGACAGCGTCACTGTCGACCTGAAAATGCAGCTTGTCGTCTTTATGCTGGCTGACAAGCCAGACGCTGCTTTGGCAGCCAGGAACTAAATATTCCTCTCTACGCTGTTCTGCGGGCAGACCCGGCAGTGCCTTACCTAAGTCAATAATGTACTGGTAACGTTGTTCCCAATCATCAAGGAACTCCAGGTCCTCAAGGATTTCGTCCGTTGTTGGTAAACTCATGGTCGTTGCTGTCCTTACTCAGAAAAATACGCCGGCTTCTAGCTGTGCTTCTTCACTCATCATATCCCGTGACCAGGCTGGGTCAAAGACCAGCTCAACATTTACCTTTTCGACATTAGGTACTAAAGCCACACGATATTCGACATCACCGACCAGGACCGGGCCCATGCCGCAACCAGGTGCGGTTAATGTCATATCAATATTAACCTGGTGGTTCTGTTGGTCTATGTCGACCTTATAAATTAAGCCAAGGGATACCAAGTTAATTGGGATCTCCGGATCATAAATCGTTTCTAAAGCATCCCAGACTTGTTGCTCCGAGATTTTACCATCCGCAGGGGCCGCAAAGTCCAACTGTTCAGGTTTACGGCCAATGGCATCGGCGTCGGTACCGTCAATGCGCAACATATTGCCCTGCCAGGTAACCGTGTAATTGCCACCCAGATCCTGTGTTATGTTGACAAACTCCCCTTTGGGAATCACTTTTGGTTCGCCTGAGGGTACCTTACGCACTTTGACATCACGCGAGGTATTAACCATTTTCAGTTGCATGTTGCTACATAACCTTGTAATTAACTAACACTGAAGCTCTCGCCACAGCCGCATTCATTAACAACATTGGGGTTGTTAAACTTAACAATGCCGTTGATGCCTTCTTTAACGTAGTCAATTTCGGTATTGCGGATCAGATCGATGGCGTTGGCGGCCACGGCAACTTTCAGATTGTCGTTAACGGTTACCACTTCATCGCTGTCCTGCGCATTATCTACGGCGTCCAGAACGTAGGCGTAGCCGGTACAGCCACTGGCCTTTGTTGATAAACGAATTAACGAATTTGGTTTGTCCTGCAAACGCGACTCAAAATAACGAACAGCATCGTCCGTCATTGAAATCAACTCGGTTGAAGGCACAAATGATTCTACAGACATATTTTCCTCCGGCCGTTAAGCCAACATCTTGCGAGCTTTGTCGATGGCTTTAAATAGCGCCTCAACATCGTCCATGGAATTATAAATAGTGAAGGAGGCACGGGCTGTCCCTGGCACATTTAAGCGCTTCATTAAGGGTTGTGCACAGTGATCGCCAGTGCGGATTGCGACACCTTGTTTATCCAGTATAAAACCAATATCAGCTGGGTGCATACCGTCTATGACGAAACTTAACACGCCAATTTTATTTGCTGCGGTGCCTATGATTTTAAGGCCAGGGGTCTGCTCTGCCAGCTCAGTTGCCCGCGTCAGTAACGCTTGCTCGTGGGCCCAGATGTCGGCTCTGTCATATGCCTGAAGCCATTCGACGGCCGCGGCTAAACCAATGACACCGGCAATATTGGGTGTGCCGGCCTCTAATCGGTTCGGCAGTTCACCCCAGCTGGCGTCCTCATAAGTGACGCTGGCAATCATTTCGCCACCGACCAGCCATACGGGCCAGTCAGCCAGTACATCGTAGCGGCCCCAGAGCACACCGATACCCGTTGGCCCAAACAACTTGTGGCCCGAGAACGCGTAAAAGTCACAGCCAATGTCGCGCACATCAATGGCCCCATGAGCCACGCCCTGAGCGCCGTCAATCATAACCAGCGCGCCTTTGGCCTTAGCCGCCTCAGTAAGCTGCTTAACTGGGTTAATGGTTCCCAGCGCATTAGACACATGGGGCATTGCTACAATAACGGTGCGCTCACTTAACAGTTCATGAAAAGCTTCCAGATTAAGTTCACCATTGTTATGGATTGGCACAATCTTTAGTGAAGCCCCGCTGCGCTTACAGGCCTGTTGCCAGGTAATTAAGTTAGCATGGTGCTCCATTTCGGTAATCAGCACTTCGTCACCGGCGGTTAAACGTTGCGCTGCGCCGTTAGCAACCAGGTTAATTGCTTCAGTGGTCCCGCTGGTCCAGATGACTTCTTCGCTGCGTTGCGCATTAATGTAGTTTGCAACGGTAACGCGGGCCTTTTCATAGCGCTTGGTGGCTTCATCTGACAGGTAATGCGCGCCGCGGTGAACATTTGCATTACACTGGCTGTAATAGTCCACTAACGCATCGATCACCGCTTGCGGTTTTTGCGTTGTTGCCGCGTTATCCAGATAAACCAGCGGTTGCCCGTTAACCTGGCGGGACAAAATCGGAAACTGTTGACGAATTAAGGCCACATCCAGACTCATTGCTGCTCCATCATGCGCTCGAAGCGCTGCTTGAGAATAGGTTGTAACCAGTCTGCCAGGGCGCGGTTAGGCATTTGAAAGAGTAATTCTTGTACAAAACCAAAGTTCAGCATGACCAGCGCCTGCTGCCTATCAATACCGCGAGTGAGCAGATAATAGAGAGCTTCTTCATCAATTTCGGCCACCGTTGCACCGTGCGCGCACTGCACGTCATCGGCGTAGATCTCCAGTTCAGGCTTAGTATTAACCTGTGCACCGCGGGTTAATAATAAGTTCCGGTTATTAAGCTCGGCCAATGTTTTTTGAGCGTGACGATGGATGTGAATACGACCGTTAAATACAGCTTTTGCTTTATCACCAATAATACCACGGGCGTTTTCTTCTGTTGTCCCGTTAGGCTGAGCATGCTCAATGGTGCTGTGCAAATCAAAATGCTCGTTGGGTGCCAGCAAATAAATATTATTGAACTTGGCAAAGGCATGTTCACCCGCGTGCTCAATATCAACATCTAAGCGTGTTAGTTGCGAGCCGTAACCGACCAGAGTACTGTTAAGCCGCGACTGGTTGTGTAACCGAAAGTGGCTGCCGCCGACATGAATTGCCTGACCTTCCTGAAGTGCCAGCCGGTAATGCTCAAGTCGTGCATCATCGCCAATATCATATTCCGCAAAAGCAGTATTCAGGCTGTCATCATTGCCGACGCCATGCTCAATAATCGTTGCCTGCGAGCCTTTAGCTAGGCGCACCAGGACGCGCTGATGTGATTCGACCCCCGCAGTTGCGACGTTGACGATGCGAATTGGCTGTTTAACCGATGCATCTGTCGCCACGTCGATAACGATGCCCTGCCTGGCCAACACATCATTAACCAGGCCAAACAAATGATGTTGTGGTTTGACCTTGGCAAAGAGACTGGCTGCCGCATCGCTTTCTTCAGCCAGGCTATTAATGGTAATGCCGGATGGCAGTTTAAGCTGTTTAACATCGCTGATTAACCGGCCGTCAACAAAAACCAGGTCCAGGCTATTTAAGCCTTTTACTTCAGGTGCTGTGGCTGTTTTTTCACTGGTCGAGGCTAAGTTAAGGTCTGCGACTTTATGCAGAGAAGTATAGCGCCAGGCTTCGGTACGCCGCCCGGGCCACTCTTTTTGCTTGAGTTCAGCAAGAGCGCCGCTGCGTATTGGAGTCAACCAGTCATCAACGTTGGCGGCACGTTCAATCACGTTCGCTAACCATTGACTCATGCGCTTTCTCCTTCCTTCAACCAGGCGTAGCCAGAAGACTCGACTTCTTTCGCAAGTTCAGGGCCTCCACTCTTAACGATTTTTCCGTCAGACAGAATGTGAACATAGTCTGGCTGAATGTAGTCAAGCAAACGCTGATAATGAGTAACCACCAGGAAACTGCGCTGGCCGTCCCGCTGGCTGTTGACGCCGCGAGCCACTACCTGCAGGGCATCGACATCCAGGCCGGAGTCTGATTCATCAAGAATCGCCAGCTTAGGTTCAAGCAAGATCATTTGCATGATTTCATTGCGCTTTTTTTCGCCGCCGGAAAAACCCTCATTAACGCCACGCTTTAAAAACTCCAGCGGTAGTTCGACCTGTTTGCAGGCCGCTTTCGCCTTTTTCAAAAACTCCGCCGAGCTCAGCGAGCTCTCACCGCGGGCCTCGCGCATTGCATTGACCGACTCTTTCATAAATTCCATATTACTGACGCCGGGTATTTCGACCGGGTACTGAAAGGCCAAAAATAAGCCTGCCTGTGCACGCTCTTCAACTTCCATATCCAATAAATCTTTACCTTCCAGCGTCACTTCGCCGGATTCCACCTCGTAACCATCACGGCCGGATAACACATAGCCCAGCGTACTTTTGCCGGCGCCGTTAGGACCCATAACCGCGTGAACCTCTCCTGGTTTGATGTCCAGGTCGAGCCCTTTCAAAATGGTGGTTTCTTCGACACGAGCGTGCAAATTTTTAATTGATAGCATTTATTACCCCACTGAACCTTCAAGACTGATTTCAAGCAACTTACCGGCTTCTACGGCGAACTCCATAGGCAGTTCCCGGAATACTTCTTTGCAGAAGCCATTAACGATCATTGAGACCGCCTTTTCAGCGTCAAGGCCTCGTTGCTGACATAAAAATAACTGGTCATCACTGACCTTCGAGGTCGTTGCCTCGTGTTCTACTATTGCGGTCGGGTTGCTGCTTTCAATATACGGGAAGGTATGAGCTCCACATTGATCGCCGATAAGCAGCGAGTCACACTCGGTAAAGTTGCGGGCGCCTTCTGCTCCGGGCCCCATTCTGACCAGCCCCCGGTAGGCGTTATTGCTGTAACCTGCGGAAATACCCTTAGAAATAATAGTCGACTTGGTATTTTTACCTAAGTGGATCATTTTAGTGCCGGTGTCGGCTTGCTGTTTACCGCGGGTAAGCGCAACGGAATAGAATTCCCCGACGCTGTTGTCACCTTTTAAAATACAACTTGGATATTTCCAGGTTACGGCTGACCCGGTTTCGACCTGAGTCCAGGATATTTTAGCGTTGGTTTCGCACAAACCCCGTTTGGTAACAAAATTGTAAATGCCGCCCTTACCGTTTTCATCACCCGGGTACCAGTTTTGTACCGTCGAGTATTTGATTTCGGCGTCATCCATCGCCACCAGCTCGACCACTGCCGCATGCAGTTGATTTTCATCACGCTGAGGTGCTGTACAGCCTTCTAGATAACTGACGTAGCTACCTTCTTCAGCAATAATTAATGTACGTTCAAATTGTCCTGTGTTTTGCTCGTTTATACGGAAGTAGGTCGATAATTCCATCGGACAACGGACGCCCTTGGGGATATAAACAAAGGAACCATCCGTAAAAACCGCACTGTTAAGCGCTGCAAAGTAATTGTCGCCCTTGGGCACCACGGTTCCCAGATACTTTTTGACCAGCTCCGGATATTTTTGTAACGCTTCTGAAATTGGACAAAAAATCACCCCGGCTTCTTCCAGTTTTTCCCGGAAGGTGGTTACGACTGAGACTGAGTCGAACACGGCATCGACTGCCACGCCCGCTAACATTTCCTGCTCATGTAGCGGAATACCCAGTTTTTCATACGTACGTAACAGCTCAGGATCAACTTCGTCCAGTGACTTTGGCTTGTCCTTCATGCTTTTCGGGGCCGAATAGTAGGAGATCGACTGATAATCAATTTTCGGATAGTCGACATGAGCCCAATCCGGCTCTTCCATTTTTAGCCATCGGCGGTAAGCCTGAAGCCGCCATTCGGTCATCCATTCGGGTTCGTCTTTCATTGCAGAGAGGCGACGGATCACGTCTTCATCGAGACCGGGCGCAAAGGTTTCTGATTCAATTGCTGAAATAAAGCCCGCATCGTATTTGCGCTCGAGGGCCTGATCAATTTGTTCGCTCATGTTTACCACCTTGCTGAACTGCGGATGCTTGGCATTATAAAATACTTGACTAAAACACTCAACTTTATCGGAGTTTAATTTTCTTGTCGTCAGTTCGTGCCGAATAGCCCGACATTATACGGTGCTTTGGTTAACTTGTCGCATATCCTGTGCAGTTACCAAACGGACCGAGATGTCCCGTTTTAACCCAGCCTAATCAGATTGCTACTCGCTAAGAGAAATCCAAATTCAGCATGAAGTTAACCTGTTCAAAATAAAAAACCGTACTACAATTACGTTAAAAGCAGAATTTGTGATTCATTAATTAAGATAAAGGAGTACATGATGGCAAATGTCGGTGGCATTGATCGGATTCTTCGCGCTCTCATTGGCTTGGCTATTATTGTCTGGTCACTGCAGGCAGGTAACTTGTGGTGGATTTTAGGTGCCGTTCTGTTAGGTACAGCGGTATTTAAAGTTTGCCTGCTGTATAAGCTTATCGGTGTTTCAACGGATGAAAGCAAAAACGATCCCTCATTATGAGGTGACCGCTAAGGTGCTGTTGCCTTTAACATGAAACACTCTTGATTTTGGCCAAAAAACTGCGTTTAATTGGGGTAACGCGGTACAGCACTTGGGTTACAAAGTCACAGCATGTCTTATGGTCAATATCAAAATCTGCCTTTAACTGATCGCCTGTTGACGATGCTTGAGGCAACTCAAGCGGGTACCTGGGAGTGGAACGTACAAACCGGGGAATGCAACTTTAACGGACGTTGGGCAGACATTATTGGCTACACCCTGGACGAGCTGCAACCGGTAACTATCGACACATGGATGGCCCATGCGCATCCGGACGATCTTGGGTTGTCCGAAAAGAAGCTACAGGAGCATTTTGACGGTATTCGCGACTTTTACGAATGCGAAGCCCGTATGCAGCACAAGCAAGGTCATTGGGTCTGGGTAAGGGATTATGGCAAGCTGGTGTCCCGTACTGAAGCAGGGGAGCCCGAGTGGGTGGTCGGAACCCACATTGACGTTTCCGCGCTGAAAGAACTTAGCCAGCGGTTCGAAGCCTTCGCTGATTTGTTACCGGGTGTTCTCTATCAGTATCAGCTTAATCAGGACGGTAGTTCCTGCTTTCCGTTTGCCAGCAGTGGGTTAGCCGATATTTATGGCGTTACCCCGGAGCAAGTAAAATCTTCGGCCGAAGCGGTCTTTAAAGTAATACATCCTGACGACCTTGAGCATGTAGCAGAGAGCATCGCTGAATCGGCCGCGCAAGGCAGCGACTGGACCTGCGAATACCGTGTTATCCTCTCAGGCAGAGAGTCGTGGGTATATGGTCACGCCCGGCCGCAGAAAACATTTGATGGCGGTACTCTTTGGTACGGAATGATCATTGATATCACCCAGCGCAAACAATTAGAACTGGCGTTAAAAAAAAGCCAGGCTACGTTAACCATGGCCCAGGACATTGCCCGCTTTGGCCATTGGGAAGCCAATCTGGCTACCGGTGAGCTGCGCTGGTCGGATATGATTTATACGATACTGGATTATCAGCCGGGAGAGATCTCGGTATCGGTCGAACGCTTTCAGGAATTGGTGCATCCCGACGATTTAGAAGAGGTACTGCTGGCCCACGAAAAGGCCAATGAGACCGGTACTCTGAATGTTGAACATCGAATGCTGACCCGTTCGGGTAGCGTTGTCTGGGTACAGGAGCTGGCTGAGCTGCAGGAGGACGGACAAACGTTAATTGGTACTGTCCGCGACATTACCGAGCAGAAAAAACTGCAGTTGCAGCTGCAGCGCCAGGCCACTGTTGACCCGCTAACGCAAATAAGTAACAGGCGCCGCTTTAAACACGCACTAACACGTGAATTTAATCGCTTCCAGCGTTACCAAACGCCACTAACCCTGCTGATGTTTGACCTCGATCACTTTAAAAAAGTTAACGACACATACGGTCACTCGATGGGTGATCAGGTGCTTATTCAATTAACCCGGGCGCTGAAACTGGAGTTGCGCGAGCAGGATATCTTTGCCCGTATTGGTGGAGAAGAGTTTGCGATTCTTTTAACAGATACCGGTCAACAGGCCGCTTACAAAGTGGCAGAAAAGCTGCGGGCAATGATTGCCGCCGAAGAAATTCATTACCAAAACAACTGCATTCATGTTTCGGCAACCTTTGGGCTGGTGACGCTTGACGGCACCGTAGGTAGTGAGGAGCACTTGCTGCAAATTGCCGACAGGGCGCTTTATAAAGGCAAAGAGAGCGGCCGCAACTGCGTCATAGTGGCTGACACAAGCCTGTATTGAAGGCATAGACCAGGCGGTTGCATCGCGGTAAAATTAAGCGTCTATTAAAATTCAAGAGTAACTATTATGGGTCGTGCGTTTCAGAATCGTAAAGAGTCAATTGCTAAAACAGCTGCTGCTAAAAGTAAGGTTTATAGTCGGTATGGCCGCGAAATCTATGTGTGTGCCAAGCAGGGCGGCTCTGATCCCGATGCCAACCTGGCATTGCGCAGTTTGATTGACCGGGCAAAAAAGGACCAGGTGCCGTCGCACGTTATCGAAAAAGCCATTGATAAAGCCCAGGGGGGCGCAGGCGAAGATTTTGCCGCAGCCCGTTATGAAGGTTATGGACCAGGAAACTGTATGGTGATTGTTGACTGCCTGACAGATAACCCGAACCGGACCTTCGGAGAAGTGCGTAATTGCTTTACTAAAAGCAAATCAAAAATTGGTGAGCAGGGCAGCGTGATGCACTCTTTTGAGCACTGTGCCATTTTTGCCTTTAAGCACGACAGCGAAGATGATGTTCTGGAAACCCTGATGGAAGCTGATGTCGATGTTACGGACGTCGAGTTTGAACAGGACACAGTCACCGTATTTGCTCCTCATACTGAATATGCGGCGGCAAGACAGGCACTCACCGGGGCTTTTCAGAGCATTGACTTTGAGGTTGATGAAATTCAGTTTTTACCTCACGTGACCTCCACTATCAGCGAAGAGGACCAGCCTATGTTTGAACGCCTGATGGATATGCTGAATGACTGTGATGATGTACAGAAGATCTATCATAATGCTGAGGTTTAATCGGTAAAAACTCTGATCCAGATCAACTTCTTCAGACTAAATCCCATTTAAACTAAAGGGGTATTTAACCACAAGGAGTTACCCATGAAACGTTCTGTCTTGTCTCTCGGTGTAGTAGTCGGGTTAATAAGTGGTTCTGCACTTGCTAACGATTTCTCTGTGAATGTTGGTGCCATCGGCGTCATGCCAGATGACAGCAGCAGTTCTTTAAACGTTGTTGAAACAGTTGCCGGCCTGGAACAAAACAGTACGGGTGTTGGGGTCAATACGAATACACAGCTGGGTATTACCTTTGATTACGCGCTGGACAAAAACTGGACTATTGAACTTGTAGCCGCTACTCCCTTTAGTCACGACATCAGTGGCACCGGCTCGCTGGCCGGAGTAAGTATCGGCAACACCAAGCATTTACCGCCGACTTTGCTGGGTCAATATCATTTTGATATTGGCTATGATTCGGTCCGGCCCTTTATTGGCCTGGGTGTTAACTATACTGCATTTTTTGACGATCAGGTGTCGCCGGCAGTGAAAGGCCTGTTAGTAGATACCGGTGTTGCGACTGAGTCCGACGATGTTGACCTGGCACTTGAAAATAGCTGGGGTGTTGCCTACCAGGCGGGTGTTAACGTCAGTTTGACAAAAGACTGGGGTGTCCACTTTATGGTCAGCAAAATGGACATCGACAGCACCGGCGATGTGCGTTTGAATGGAGCAACTATTGAAAGCGTGGACGTTCAGATTGACCCGGTGGTTGCAATGTTAGGTGTTCGTTACACCTTTTAAATAATGTTTGCTGATAAAGCCGTTGGCAGCTATCGGGTTGCCAGCGGCTTTATTTTGTCGGCGCCTTTTTTGTCAGTTTGCGCTGAAGGGTGCGGCGATGCATGCCCAGCTGCCTTGCCGTTTTTGAAATGTTGCCCTGATTTTGTTGTAAAATCCGCTGTATATATTCCCATTCTACTTGTGCCGGCGACAAAGGCTCAGGTGCTGCATCAGAAGCAGGGCTTGTCCCCTGAAGTCTGTCGAGTAGCTCTTTGCTGGACACTGGCTTGGCAAGGTAGTCAGTTGCACCCCGTTTGATGGCGGCAACGCTGGTGGCAATGCTGGCATAACCTGTCAGTACAATAAGCTGTTGCGGGTTAAACGCCTGTCGCAGCGGTTCGATAAGTTCCAGGCCATTTTCCTCGCCCAGCATCATATCAAGAAGAACGACATCATAAGGGCCGGGTTGCTTTAGTGCTGATGCGCTGTCATGGGCTACATCCACCTGCCAACCATGATGCCGGAGTCTGCGTTGCAGAACTTCGCAAAAGCTTTTTTCATCGTCTATCAATAACAAAGACTCACTCATCTTTATTTTCCTGTGCGAGCGGTAACCGGACTTCAGTTTGGATGCTATTACCGACTTGCTGCCAGCTGACATCACCGCCGTGACGCTCAATGGTCGCATGGCTGATTACCGCGCCAATACCTGTGCCTTCGGAGCTTTTTTGTATGCGTATGCCAAGGGTCGCCATAGCAGAAGTGGCGTCATTGCTGTGATTCTCAATAGTTATCCTGAGTACCTGCTGCCTGCGGCATACCGTTATGCTAACAATTGCCGGGCTGCTGTGTTCAGTCCGGCTGGCGTTAACGATTAAGTTAACAATCGCGGGAAATAACGTGCGATCACAGATGATCGCATCCGTTGGCGAAGGTTCATCAACATTCCAGATCGCCGGACTTTCCGGAACGATGACAGCAAACAGCTGCCGTAGCTCCTGGCTAACTTTTGTTAACGGGTAACGGTGCCGCCGCCTGGCCCGGATATCATCAGCCGACTGGCGCCATTGTTGCAGACTGGCGTTTACTTTTTGGGTTTCGGTTTGTAGCGGCTGTAGCTGATCCGGGTTAAGGGTGTCCGAGAGCTCCTCAATTAACAGGTTAATGGTCTGAACCGGGGTTGCCAAATCATGGGTTAACTGAGCTGCGGCTGAACCAATAGTAAGTAGTTGCTCATCGCGGAGCTGTCGCTCGCGCAGTTCCTGAACTTGTTGTTGGCTAAAGATTAAGCGCCGCTTTAATAAAAAGCTACTGATCCAAATAATCAGCGCTGCAATGACAAAACTAAGGACCATCCCCTGTGAATGGGCTAAAAAACTATCGCTCATCTCATGGCGGGCATGGCCCAGGCCACTTGAAAACACCATTGGCAATAGTAGCTGAGCCATCTGGCCGAGGATACTGACAACCAGTATCAGCAACGCAGGCGCCCAGGGCAGTAATAGCACGCCAACAACGACAAAAATCAGCAACAGGGTCGAAAAGGGGTTGCTTATACCGCCACTGATAGCGAGCAGGGCGTTGGCTACCGAAATATCCAGCACCAGGCCAAAACTTATAACCCAGTGACTGCGCCGGGCCAGGCAGAAGCTGGCGAGTGTAAACATAGTGTTTTAAATTGCCTTTTAAAATTGATAACTGGTTTGTAACCAAACGACGCGACCAGGCTCGTTTACCCGGGCGACTTGCTCAAAGCCGGCGATATTGGCACCGGCACTGCTAACATGCTCAGCGTAAGTTTTATTTAAGATATTATCGATGCCTGAACTGACTTGCCAGGCAGTACTCAGCGACCAGTTTATATTAGCCGATAGTACGCCATAACCCGGCGTTTTGGCAAAATCGTAACCGATAACATTGCCCCGCCCGATATCGACTTTATCCTGTTTTGCTACCAGCCGCCAAACGGCTGCGTAGGTAATATCATTATATTGATACTCGCTGGCAAGACGCAGCTCATCGGCGGGCTGCTGAGGCAAATAACGATCGTCTGTGCGGTTAGTGCCGCGGGTAACTGATAAAGCTGCAGAAAGCTGCCAACCAGGCGTTAAAAAGTAACGTCCGGTGGCTTCTCCGCCCCAGCTTTTAGCTTCGATGTTACGAACCTGTTCCGGCTGCATCATTGGTGCCTGTTCTAATAAAATAAAGTTGTCGATATCACTGTAAAATACGGAACCTTCAAAGCGCCAACCATCACTGCGCCACTGCACACCCAGATCCAGCTGCTGATTGGTTTCAGGCTCAACAAATAAAGCCGATGCAGAGTCCTGGTAGCGACGGTTATTACCAATAGTTTCCCAGTAATCGGGGAAACGCTCTGCCTGACCCCAGCCAGCATACCAATAGCCTTGTCCGAAGCGTTGTTCGATACGTAAAAAACCACTCCACAAGTCGTCATCGTGAGTCATATTAGCGGTTGGGTTAGGCTGCATCTGCATCATTGCACCAATGGTTTGCCGCTTGTCAGTCAGCCGCCAGTGATCTGCTCGTAAGCCGCTGGTCAGGAACAATTGGCGACCTAACGGCATTTCGTGCTCTGCAAACAGACCTAATTGCGAGGCGGTCGCATCGGCGCTGCGAGGCAGACTTTGATAAGGTGTTTCTAGTTGGTTACGGCTAATCCGGTCGCGGTGCTCATTTTGGTGGTACTCTGCCCCCACCCGACTCTGCTGATCCTGAATAAACCGCCACTGACTCTCGGCTCTGATGCCCCGAGAGTAGCGGTCCGGGTTGCGTGCTGTTCGATTAGGCATCATCATTGAAGGGGTGAAATTACGCAGCGAGTAATTGTCCATAACATGATCGATGTGGTTAACGTAAGCACTGACATCTGCTGAGCGCAGCGTGCCGGAGTTTTCATACTGATAGCTTAGAGCAACACTGCGTCGTTCAAACTGTGCGCCATCCATTGCGCGGTCAGCATAGGCTGCTTCACTGTCACCCACGCCTAAGCTAAGCTCAAGCAGATGCTCCTGCGAGGGGGTCCAGGCTAAATCGACATCGCCGCTCCAGCGCTGATAATGGCTGTTAATTTCACGGCCATTACCGTCCTCATAATTATCAGCAGTGGCACCACTTAAATTGGTGCGAAGGTAGCCGGATTCATTACCGGCGATGAGTTCCGCACTGGTATTCAAGCGACCAAAACTTGCCGTTGTTGCGTTAAGGTAACCCTCATAACCCGGCTGGCTAAACCGCAGTGGCTCTCGCTCGAACAGAATGGTCGCCGCGCTGCCGGCGAAGCGAACGCTTTGCGGCCCTTTAATAATAGTGACAGAGTCGTAGCTTTGCGGTGTTATGTAGGCGGTCGGCGGATCCATCCGGTTACTGCAGCCACCTTGCATCATTTGGCTATCATTAACGATGGTTAGCCGCGAAGCCCCCATACCGCGAAACAAAGGTTCTGATGACGCACCCCCGTTGCGGGTTGCGCTAAACCCGGCCAAAGTTTTTAAAAAGTCGCCGCCATCATGAGCGGGCAGTGGCTGCCGGGGCTTTTTAGTATCAATAACCCAAACCCCGGGAGACACCATGGACTCGCCAGTAACAATAACATGCTCATCGATGTGGGTGTCTGCAACCGGAAGGTCTTGTGCGGTTACGGAAAAAGCAAAAAAGGCTGAGCTTAGCGCAAGGGTATGTCGCATGGCGTTTTTAAACTCCTTAAAAAAGAAGCCGTTATTATCGCCTTTAACACCATTTTTTAGGATGCGGCAAAACGTAGCACCCGATTGATAAAAGCGCCGCGCCGGGCGGCGCCCGGTAGTGTTTACTGAGCCAGTTCCCGTTCGGTTTTTAAACCAAACACTTTATGCAAAATAATGGCAGCCGGACAAAAGCCGGTAAACGACTGCTGCAGCAAGTTAGCGCCGACAAATACGGTTAGCCAGACAAAGTTCGGGTGTACCCAGTAGGTCAACCCGACCGACAGTAAAACCATAAATCCCGCAAATGCCATGACGGCTTTTTCTACACTCATTGTGAACCTCGCCAGAAGAAAATTTCGTTTAGGTTGATGCAACTCAAATGACGCCCTGAATCAAACCGGGTTTGTCGGAGGCTAATAATCTTGAGAGAATCAGCCAATGAACAAAAGAATCACCTATTCACCGGAAGTCCGCGAACGTGCTGTTCGCATGGTTTTGACATCAGAGCATGAGCACTCGTCGCGATGGGCTGCTTTGGTATCTATTGCATCCAAAATTGGTTGTACTCCAGAAACCTTAAGGTCCTGGGTCAACAAAATGGAGGTCGACTCAGGCAAGAAGCCAGGGGTCACCAGTGATGCCGCAGCCAGAATGAAAGAGCTCGAGCGAGAGAACAAAGAGCTCAAGCAGGCTAACGAGATCCTGAAAAAAGCTGCTGCATTTTTTGCGCAGGCGGAGCTCGACCGCAAACCGAAGAAATAGTCCAGTTTATTGATGCTCACCGGGCGTTGTATGGTGTCGAGCCAATCTGTCGGGTCTTAAAGATTGCACCATCAACGTATTATCGCTGCAAGTCACTTGAAGCGGAGCCAGAGCGTCGCTGCCAGCGTTTTCATCAGGATGAAGCACTAAAACCAGAAATTCTACGCGTATGGCAGGAAAACCGCAGCTGCTATGGCGTCAGAAAAGTGTGGAAACAGATGATACGAGAAGGCTTTACGGTTGCCCGTTGCACGGTCGCCAGGTTGATGACCGTTCAGGGCCTTCGTGGTGTGCGCCGAGGTCGCGGCTGTGTCACGACCATTCCCGATGACAGTGCGGATAAACCATTAGATTTGGTCAATCGTGAGTTTACTGCGCAGCGCCCGAATCAACTGTGGGTCGCAGACATCACCTACGTCGCGACCTGGTCAGGTTTTGTTTATGTCGCCTTTGTCACCGATGTTTTCTCGCGCAAGATTGTTGGTTGGCGTGTGATGAAATCGATGCAGACACAGTTAATCCTGGACGCCTTAGAGCAAGCATTATGGTCACGAGGAAAACCGAAAGGCGTTATTCACCACAGTGACCGCGGTAGCCAGTATGTGTCTATTCGCTACTCAGAGCGACTGTCAGAAGCGGGTTTTAGTGCGTCAGTTGGAAGTGTTGGGGACTCGTATGATAACGCGCTAGCTGAAACGATTAACGGCCTGTATAAAGCGGAAGTCATCTACAAAGACGGACCCTGGCGAGGGCTCGAGCAAGTCGAACTGGCAACACTCGATTGGGTCGACTGGTTCAACAATAAGCGCCTGTTGAGTCCCATCGGGGATATTCCACCTGCTGAGTATGAAGATAACTATTATCGACAACTAGCAGAAGATGAGGCAGCATGACTCAAACAAATACGCCTCCGAATTTACCGGTTCGATTCACCCTGCTATGTTCAGATACGCTTGCTGAGCCAGCCAAATGAAGCTTAAAGACAATTAAGGATAAAGCATAATATATGACAACGCCACACATTCAAGCACAAGCCGGAGAGATTGCCGAAAGCTGCCTGCTGCCAGGCGATCCTTTGCGGGCAAAATTTATTGCCGAGCATTTTCTAGCGCAACCCAGGCAAATCAATGCCACGCGCAATATGTTGGGGTACACCGGTACATACCGGGGGCGCCCGGTGTCGGTGATGGGAACGGGAATGGGCATGCCCAGCTGCATGCTGTATGCGGAAGAATTAATCCGCGAGTACCGGGTTAAGCGGCTAATACGGGTTGGCTCCTGTGGTTCAACCGATGCTGGTATTACTGTTAACGATCTGCTCATCGCGGCGTCGGCTTCGACGGATTCGAGCGCCAACCGTAATCAGTTTAATGGGTATGATTTTGCCGCAGCGGCCGATTTTAATTTACTTGAGACTGCCGTTAACGCAGCCAGGCAGCAAGTGGCGCGATTTCATGTCGGTAATGTATTTTCCACTGACAGCTTTTATCATCCCGACAAAAAGTTAGTTGCGACCCTAAACCGTATGCATATCCTTGCCATCGAAATGGAGGCTGCCGGGCTATACGCAGTGGCTGCCCGGCATCGAGCGCAGGCGCTGGCTATTTTGACGGTATCCGATGACTTAGTAACGCAACAGCATCTGTCAGCTGAGCAGCGAGAGCGCTCATTTCAGCAGATGATCACTCTGGCGCTGGACACCGCTATAGCCGGATATCCGGATTAAAATGCAGCCAGGCCTGTTTGTGCTCTGCCTAAAATGAGGGCATGAATATCCTGAGTACCTTCATAGGTGTTAACGGCCTCCAGATTCATAACATGGCGGATCACATGGTACTCGTCAGAAACGCCGTTGCCGCCGTGCATATCGCGGGCCTGGCGGGCGATATCAAGAGCTTTGGCGCAATTGTTGCGTTTAATCAATGATACAGCGGCTGGATTTAAGGTTCCTTTATCCAGCTCTCGTCCCGCTTGCAGTGCGGCCAGCAAGCCCAGGCTGATGTCAGTTTGCATATCCGCCAGTTTTTTCTGAATCAACTGGGTGGCTGCCAGGGGCCGGCCAAACTGTGTGCGATCCAGCGTATACTGGCGTGCTGCATGCCAACAAAACTCTGCTGCTCCCAGGCTTCCCCAGGCAATACCATAACGGGCTTTGTTAAGGCAGCTAAAAGGTCCTTTTAAACCGCTGACATTGGGTAATAACTGTTGCTCGGGTACGGCAACGTCCTCCATCACGATTTCGCCGGTAATCGATGCCCGTAATGAGAATTTCCCCTCAATTTTCGGGGCACTCAGGCCGGGCATATTTTTTTCTAAAATAAAGCCCCGGATCTGGTCGTCAAGTTTTGCCCAGACTACAAAGACATCAGCAATTGGAGAGTTGGTTATCCAGGTTTTGCTGCCATTCAGAACATAACCATCGGCTGTACGAGTTGCAACGCTGCGCATGCTGGCCGGATCGGAGCCGGCATCGGGTTCGGTTAGCCCAAAACAGCCAATCCACTCACCACTGGCCAGCTTTGGCAGGTACTTTTGCTGTTGCTCACTGCTGCCAAAGGCATAAATAGGGTGCATGACCAACGATGACTGAACACTCATTGCACTGCGATAACCGCTGTCGACGCGCTCAATTTCACGGGCTATCAGTCCATAACAAATGTGATTAACGCCAGCTCCGCCAAACTGCTCGGGTATGGTAGCGCCCAGCAAGCCCATATCACCCAAATCGGTCATAATATCGCGATCAAAATGTTCGCGACGGTTGGCTATCAGAACACGCGGCATCAACTGTTGCTGGGCATATTGATGAGCACTGTTCTGTACCATACGCTCTTCGTCGCTCAGCAAAGCACTCATATTGAGCGGATCCTGCCAGTTAAATGCGGGTTGGGGCATGACGTTCTCCGTAGGTCAGGGGGCAGAGGTAGTTAACTTAACAGTCTTTCAAGAACTGCAGGTTCCTTTATCTTTAGCATCGACTGCTGCGTATCAATAATTCCTTGCTGCTTAAAAGACGTGAAAATTCGGCTAACGGTTTCGACGGCCAGACCCAAATAATTAGCAATGTCGGTGCGCGTCATCGGCAAGCGGAATTCGTAGCGCGAGAACCCGTGTTCAAAAAAATGTTTGCTAATGGACAGTATAAAAGACGCAATGCGCTGCTCTGCAGAGGTGTTTACAACACTTAAATAATGGGCGTTGCGTTGCTCCAGGCGCTGGCTTAATAACTGCAGCAGATTTTTATCAACACCGGAAAAATCCTGTGCAAAAAGCCGGTTAAGCTTTATTTCGCAGAGCATGGAGGTTTCAAGCGCTTCACAGTAAGTCACCGCGGCACCTTTAGAGATGGACTCCATGCCAATGATGTCACCAGCCAGATGAAAGCTGGTTATCTGCTGTTTACCTTCCCGATCAATAGTGTAGCACTTAACCGATCCGCTTTTTATGGCAAAGAGTGAATGCATGGGCTGATCAGGACTGTAAACTGTTGATTTTTTTGCATAGACATGCGGTTCTCGGCTGCTCTTGTCCAGCCGTTCAATCTCACTGGGAATCAACCCGGCCGGTACACAAATGGACTGCATGCAGCACTGATTACACTGTATGGGATTGCGCATAGCCACCTCAGCTTGATCTTTTCGGGTACGAGTCATGTTTGGAAGCCTTAATCAGTTAAAATATCAACAGCATCTACCGGACACACAGCGTGACAGCTAGGCTTATCGTAATAGCCCTCACACTCAATGCACAGTGACTGATTAATTTCGTAATGTTCGGCGCCCATATCAATGGCATCAACCGGACATTCGGGTACGCACATGTCACAATTTATACACTCTTCATTAATGACTATCATAGCGCTTTGCTCACGGTTTAAACAACAATTTAATGGCTTATAGCTTAATCAGCATTGCGTACGGAATATCTTCCCGGGCCACCGGTAACTGAGTTTGGACGACCACCTGATAACCAGAACCTGGCGCCCGAATCATAGGGCTCCCCTTATCATCGGTCAGAGCTTGTACACTAAACGTCTGATTGCATGATGGTGTCATCAGCAGCACGGTGTCACCCACCGAGAAGGCGTTTTTTACCTCAACCAAATACTGTTGTTCGGCTTGCTCATTAAGTAACTGACCCACTAGCAGCTGTTCGCCCTCGCTGTGTGAGCGCTCATAATTTTGCAGGTCCTGAGATGAGTGGCGCTTTAAAAAACCATGGGTAAAGCCGCGGTTTGCCATACCGCTAAGGTCGTTTAGCAACTGAGGATTAAAAGTCCGGCCGGCAGCCGCATCGTCTATAGCCTGACGATAGACCTGTGCTGTTCGGGCGACGTAGTAGTCGGACTTAGTTCGCCCCTCAATTTTTAGTGAATGAACCCCTAACCTAACCAGTTCATCCACCAGATCGACGGCCCGGAGGTCTTTTGAGTTCATGATATAGCTACCGTGTTGATCCTCATCCAGCAGCATTAAATCCTGAGGTTG
This sequence comes from Idiomarina seosinensis, assembly GCF_044797955.1. GTDB lineage: Bacteria > Pseudomonadota > Gammaproteobacteria > Enterobacterales > Alteromonadaceae > Idiomarina > Idiomarina seosinensis_A. The sequence goes on from NZ_CP085211.1 coordinate 174,715, forward strand.
CTTTGGGTCGCCTAATAACACCGGGTCCGGTACCTCATTAGCCGGAACATACTGTCCCACCGCATCGGTTGTTGCTTCGTGCACCTGATAACCCCAGCGACAGGCGTTAGTACAGGCGCCCTGGTTAGGGTCACGTTTATTCATGTAACCCGATAGCAGACAGCGACCCGAGTAAGCCATACACAATGCACCGTGGACAAAAACCTCCAGCTCCAGTTCGGGTACTTGTGTTCGCATTTCCGCAATTTCCGACAAGGATAGTTCGCGCGATAAAATCACCCGTTCTATGCCTTGCTGTTGCCAAAACTTTAAAGCCGCCCAGTTGATAGTGTTGGCCTGTACTGATAAGTGCAGAGCCTGCTGAGGATAATGCTCACGTAACAGTAAGATAACACCCGGGTCTGAGACGATAAGTGCATCCGGTCCCAAAGCGATAATTTTGCCCATATGCTCGACAAAGGTTTTTAACTTGGCATTGTGGGGCGCGATATTCACCACCACATAAAAGCGTTTGCCATGTTGATGCGCGTATTCGATGGCGGCGCCCATATTCGCTATGGTAAAAGCGTTATTGCGGACACGCAGGCTGTAGCGGGGCTCGCCGGCATAAACGGCGTCAGCGCCATAAGCAAAGGCCATTTTCATAGCTGCAGGGTTGCCGGCAGGGCATAGAAGTTCGGGTTTAGAGACGTTTGTGACCATGGACAGCTTGATTTAGATCAGTTTTTAAAAGTTGGGTGGAGGTTAACAAAATTAGAAACCCTAATTGTTGATACAAATCAAAGTCACGAGGTGTAGGCTAAAGATAATTAATGGTGGGCTAAAGCCACCATGACAAAAGGAGGATATTATGCAGAGCGAATTTTGGCACAAGCGGTGGCAAAACCAAGAGATTGGCTTCCATCAGATGGAAGCGAACCGGTTACTACGTGAACACTTTGCCAGTGTTGCAAAGCCTGATGCAACTGTATTTGTGCCCTTGTGTGGCAAGTCGAATTGCTTGTTATGGCTACTTGAAAAAGGCTACCGGGTATTCGGTATCGAACTCAGTGAGTTGGCGGTAGAGCAGTTTTTTGAAGAAAACCGACTGCAGCCGGCAATTGCCCGGCATACGCACTTTACCAAGTACTCTGTAAATCAGTTAACAATATGGGTTGGCGACTTTTTTAAGCTTCGCGCAGCAGATTTAGCCAATGTTGATGCATGGTACGACCGGGCTGCTATGATAGCGTTGCCTCCGGCAATGCGAAGTGATTATACCAAGCAGCTTTGCCGGCAATTGCCAGCGCATACAGAGGGCCTATTAATCACCCTTCAGTATCCGCCGGGCTATCGGCAAGGCCCGCCTTTTTCAGTGACCGAAGAGGAGGTGAAAAAAGTGTACGGGCAACGATTCAGGATCGAACAGTTAGCCCGTCAGCAGGGATCAATTAATGCCCTTGAGTCTTGCGACAACCCGGTGATAGAACAAGCGTTCAAATTAGCAAAACCTTGATGTCGCTAATGAAGTCACTCAAACGACTTTGGAATAGCGTTGTTGTCCATTATCGAGGTACTGATCAAAGCACGCACAGATACTACGAACCCATAATCGGCCTTTATCGGTAACTCGTAATTGGTGCGCTGAAATTTGAATTAAACCATCTTCGATAAAAGGCGACAGTCGGTAGGCAGCATCAGCGAAATGCTGCCAAAAATTGCTAATGTCCCATTGTCGGCTAAATGCCTCGATATCCAGCGTGAAATGGCAGATAATCTGAGAAATCAATGCTGCCCGTGCTTTATCTTCGGCGTTTAGGCTAATTCCTTTGATAACGGGTAACTGCTGATTGTCCAGCCGTTTATAATAAGCGGGCAGTTCTTTTTCATTTTGCCATAACACTCCATTGACTTGACTAATGGATGAAACACCAAGGCCCAACAATGCATCCTGTCCGTCGGTGGTATAACCCTGAAAATTACGCTGCAAGCGGCCTTCACGTTGAGCAATTGCCAGGCCGTCAGTTTCTCTGGCAAAATGATCCATACCAATGAACTGATAGCCCGCTGAATCAAGCTGGGTAATCGCCTGCTCGAGCAGTTGCAGTTTAACTGATGGTTGTGGGATGGAATCCTCGGGAATTTTGCGCTGGCCAGCGAAGCGTTGCGGCAAGTGAGCATAGCTAAAAATTGAAATCCGGTCTGGATCCATGGTAACAACCTGTTTAATCGAATGACTGAAAGTCGTTGGTTGCTGGTAAGGTAAGCCATAAATTAGATCTACGTTAACCGACTGAAAACCAAGTTCTTTACTCAACTTTATTTGGTGGCTAATCAGATCGTGATCCTGCACACGATTGATAGCAACTTGTACTTTTTGATCAAAGTCCTGAATACCGTAGCTGACACGGTTGAAGCCTAAAGTCCGTAAGTGTCGGAGTTTCTCGTCACTGCAACTGCGTGGATCTATCTCGATACTGATTTCGGGGTTGTCGATAAAATTAAAATACCGACGGACCAATAACATTAAGCGGCTAAGCTGAGCCTCTGTTAAAAAGGTTGGCGTACCGCCACCCAAGTGTATTTGCCGGATATCTTTATTAGCAACTAACGGGCTGTACATCGCCATTTCAAGCGCTAAATAATTCAGGTACTTGTCGGCCTTGTGCTGATGGCGCGTAACGACTTTGTTACAACCACAGTAATAACAAAGCTTATGACAGAATGGTAGATGAATATAAAGGCATAAGCCATCTTCAGCTGTCCTTAACGCGCTTTCAATCCGATTCGGTTCAAACTGTTCGGAAAGCATCAAAGCGGTTGGGTAGGATGTGTAGCGAGGCCCATTGATGTTGTATTTCTCAATCAACTTTTTGTCCCACTGAATGACTGACATAATGACCTCTTAATTAGCTGAGATGGCTATACTACCAATCTCCTCAAACATAAGCTTTGTTAGCAATTGACTTAAATCAATATCGATTGCAAAAAATCGCTTCTTAATTAGCGAAGAAAACGAATGGCTAGCGGATAGCCCTTACAGCAGCCGTTTTTGGCATTGATAGCAGCCAGCACTGTAAACACGGCTGAGCTGATAAATAAGAGCGCTAAAAACGGAATGCTCAGGAATGGCATAAACCAGAACAGCGCAAATACCGTGAAGCCATAGATCATCACGCTGATAAGCCAATTAAAAATTAATTTCCCGTGCTGATTAACAAATTCGTGGTCACGCTTTAACAGCCACATCACGAAGGGTGCAAGCCAGCCAATAAACGGAATAATGATGGCCGCAAACTGAGATAAGTGCATTAGCATAGCGTAAGTGGGTAGGTCTTCACTCAGGCGTTGCAGTTCAGAAATTGCTGATGACGGTTGAATATTCTCTTCTTGCATTTGGATTTTCCCTGTCCATATTCGGTTAATAAAAGTTAAAGCGCAGAAATCTGCGGCAAATAAGGCTTCCCTTCGTGGTACTCTGCTTTTACATTAGTTAACGATAAAATTAACAACGATCTGGCAGGGCAACACCATGAGACTACTCAAATATCTTAACCTCTCTGTAGCAGCTGCATTGACGGCTACTTCAGTTAATGCAGAGACACTAGCGGGAGAGGCCGCTATGTTAAGCGAGGCAAACTATAGCAACAGTTCGGTCACTGTGGAGCAGGTATTAGGCTACCCGATCGGTACGAAAATCACCTCTCCTGAAGCAATGAGTCAATATTTTGAGGCGTTAGCCGAAGCTTTCCCGAATCAGGTCAAGTTATTAGATTATGGCTCCAGCTGGGAAGGCCGCCCGCTTTACTATGCGGTGATTTCCAGTGCCGATAATCTGGCAGACTTTGATCAGTTTATGGCGAATATGCAGGCTTTGGCAGACCCGCGCAAAACCAGTGACAGCCAGGCTCAGCAACTAATTGAGGAAACTCCTGCCAGCATCTGGTTATCTTATGGTGTCCACGGTAACGAAATATCGTCTCCGGAAGCGGCTATGATGACGGCCTACCACTTACTGCATGACCAGCGAGAAGAAACTAAAGCGTGGCTGGACAATACAGTCGTTTTTGTTGACCCGTTGCAAAACCCTGACGGGCGCGCTCGTTTTGTGCAGCGCTATTATATGACCGTGGGTCTTGAGCACTCTGCTGATCGGCGCAGTGCTGAGCATAATGAACCCTGGCCGAGCGGCCGCACCAATCATTATATGTTTGATATGAACCGCGACTGGATTGCACTGACTCAGCCTGAGATTAAAGGCCAGGTTGATGCGCTGCTGAACTATTATCCGTTGGTTTTTGTCGATTTACATGAGATGGGCGGTGACTCAACCTATTATTTCACCCCTGAAGCCCGCCCTTATAACCCACTGATTACGGATCCGCAGCGGGAAACGCTGGAATGGATTGGCCGTAATAATGGTCAGTGGTTTGATGAAAAAGGCTTTGATTACTTCACCCGCGAAATTTTCGATGCTTTTTACCCGGGTTATGGCGCCAGCTGGCCGCTGTATCATGGTTCGGTTGCAATGACTTACGAAATGGCCTCGGCCCGTGGACATCGCTTTGAACGTAAAGATGGCAGTATTTTAACCTACGCTGATGGTGTGCAGCAGCACTTTGTCGCCTCGTTATCGACGATTGAAACCGTGTCGGACAAGCGTTCGCAATTATTGCGAAAATTCTGGGATTATCGCAGCAGCGCGGTCTTAGCAGGCCAGAATGACAGCCAGCGCTTACTCATCCTGCCCGGTCAAGAAGATCCTGCGGCGACTCGCAAGCTGGCGTCTTTACTGGTAGAGCAAGGTGTTGAGGTTAAGCAGGCTGAGCAAGAGTTCAGTGCCTGCGGCACAGCTTATCCGCAAGGCAGTTTCCTGATTGACAAGGCCCAGCCGGGCTACCGCATGATCCGCACGTTAATGGATGAGCAGGTGGATATGGCAGCGGACTTTCTGGAAGAGCAGGACCAGCGGCGTAAAAATAACCTACCGGACCAAATTTATGATGTAACTGGCTGGTCCTTACCTCTTATGTTCAACGTCGCAATGGACACCTGTGATGAGGTTGCCGAGGTTAAAACCGCTAACGTCAGTGAAGGACGTATCGAGCCCGGAACTGTAGAAAACCCCGATGCTAGTGTCGCATTTTTGGTTCGCGGAGGGGACATGAATGCCGGCCGCTTTATCACGGCGGCCCTGCGCGAAGGGCTGCAGGTTAAACAAAGTGGCTTAGACTTTACTCATGATACAGCGGGGCGCTACCCTGGCGGTTCTCTGATCCTGACTAAGGCAGACAACAAGCAACCCGGCTTTGTTGAACAGTTGCAGCGTTTAGCCAAACAAACAGGCGCTACATTGCAGGGTGTCGACAGCAGTTGGATAACCGATGGCCCGAGCTTTGGCTCGCATAATGTCCACTCCCTGTTTGCGCCAAATATTGCGATGGCCTGGGATGTCCCGGCCAGCCCTTACAGTGCCGGACATACGCGCTTTGTCATCGAACGGCAGATGGGTTACCCGGTGACTGCTGTCAGAACCATGCAATTAGTGGCTGATGGACTGGATGGCTTTGATGTCTTCATTTTGCCGGAAAGTTCGGGCTATGACCGTTACTTTACCGAGGATACGGTAGCTAAATTAAAGCGTTGGGTAGCCGATGGCGGTGTCTTGGTTACGCTTGGTAACGCATCGGCCTGGGCTGTTGAAGCGGGCCTGCTGAAAACGCAGCTGGAGCGTTCAATACCTGAGTCGGGGGTGGAAGAGCCGAGCGACGAAACCCGTATCGACGGAAAATCAATTGCCTCCCATGAGCAGCTTTTAACCGAGGTAAAAGCGCATGGCAAAAATCCTGACTGGGTTTCCGGCGCTTTGGTGAACGCTGAGGTTGATGCCGACCACTGGTTAAGCGCGGGCGTAAAGTCCGAGTTGGTCAGTTTATACCGGGGTAACAATATTTTTGCACCCATTGATATTAACCACGGCCGCAATATCGCCTGGTTTGCTGATCAGGATGAACTGATTGCCAGCGGGTTTTTATGGCAGGACGCGCAGCAACAGCTACCTTATAAACCATTACTTATCTGGCAACCAGAAGCTAAAGGGATGATCATTAGCTTTACTCAGGAGCCGACATACCGTGCCTACATGGATGGCTTAAATACGGTGTTAATGAACGCCTTATTCCTGGCGCCGGCTACGACTCGATAAACAGTCAACATAGGGTAGTTAATGGAAGACCTGGCTCGGGATGAAAAGCATCCCAATTTATCCAATGACGGGCGGCATACAACAGAGGATGTTGTTTCCGCCTTTACCCGAAAAGTAGCTAACCGCACTTATTGGGGTACTTTTTTTATCGTCCTGCCGCTAGCTGTGGTACAGGCTTATGCAGACCATTGGCTAATGGCTGCCTGGCTGTCGGCGTTTTGTGTTTACTCGCTTATGCTGGCTTTGTTTTCGCGTCACCAGGGCCTGCGGAATTATCACATATTAGCTTTTGTCACTATGCTGGCACTGGCTACTGCCTATTCGACTTATCTTAATGGGGTCAACGGCTTTTTATGGGGTTTTCCCGTGATGGCTTCCATCGTTTTTTTGTTAAAACGAAAATTGGCCATTTACTGTGCGTTGGCATTTTTTATCCTAATTAGTCTGGCGGTCCTCAATGCGATGCCGGCAAGTATTGCCTGGCGCGGTATTTTATCGTTGGCAGCGATGTTCGTTTTTACGGTCACTCTGTTGGTGTTACTGGAGCGAATGCAACGCAGCTTTACTAAACTGGCGACCACGGATACGCTGACTGGGCTATATAACCGAAAACGCCTGAAAACTGAGCTTGAACAAGTTGTAGCCTTGTTTCAGCGCAATAAAGCGCCGGTTTCTGTGATAATTTGTGACATTGACTGGTTTAAACCGCTGAATGACCAACACGGGCACCTGCAAGGTGATCGCTTACTGACCCAGGCTGCTGCAACGATAAAAGCCTCTGTTCGGCAAACGGATAAAGTGTTTCGGGTGGGCGGCGAAGAATTTCTGGTTCTGCTGGCTGATACTGATTTGCAGGGTGCCTATAGCGCAGCCGAAAAAGTCAGGCAAAAATTTGCTCGACAACTGTTTAAACTTAAGGGCACTGAGGTTTCGATGACGCTGTCGGCGGGGGTGGCTCAGTTAACGCAAGACGACCACTGGACTGACTGGCTTGAACGCGCTGACAAGCGCTTGTATCTGGCCAAAGAAAATGGGCGGAATCGGGTGGTTATTGATTAATTGAAGGGGTACGCATGGCACAATTTGGAATTATTGGTCTTGGTCGGTTTGGCGCCCGGACGTCATTAGAATTACTGGACCTGGGTCATGATGTGATCGGCGTCGACTTTAACGAACGCCGCGTGGATGAATTAGCGGATTATCTGACCCATGCTGCTATTGCCGATGTTACCGACGAAAAAGCGCTGCGGGAACTGAGTCTCGAGGAATGCGAAGTGGTGCTGGTAGCGATTGGTGAGGACCTGGAAGCCAGCCTGTTGTGTGTGCTGCACCTAAAAAGCATTGGTATTAAAAACATCTGGGCCAAAGCCACCTCTAAAGAACACCATCAAATTTTATCCCGGCTGGGTGTTAAACGCATTATCCACCCGGAAGAGGAAATGGGCATTAGGGTCGCGCAATCGCTGAATTACCCAATGGTTAATGAATATATGTCGCTGGGGCACAACTGGTACTGTGTCGAAATTGACGTTGCTGATCATTTAAAAGATAAACAGCTGGCGGATCTTATGCCGGAAAAGCTGGAACACTTCCATTTACTGTTGTTAAAACGGCGTGATGAAGTCACCACTAATCCGTCATCTTCTGTCACTTTACAGGGTAACGAAACTCTGGTTTTGGCCGGCAGTCTGCAAGCACTAAAATCAATCGCTCCGAAACTGAGGTAATGGCATGAAGCCATGGCTCTCCAGTGTTAATAAGTTTTACCGTTTACGAAAAAAACTCGCTCGCAGGCGCCAGACTAAGCTGAGTCCACCGCTGATTCTATCCGCAGGCTTTGCCGGCCTAATCCTGCTAGGGACTTTATTGCTGAAGTTGCCCTTTGCAACAGAGCAGTCAATTACCTGGCTGGAAAGCCTGTTTACGGCAGCCTCAGCGGTTACGGTGACCGGGCTGGTGGTGGTGGATACCGGCGCTACGTTTTCCGGTTTTGGTATTAGTGTGATTACCTTGCTCATTCAGGCGGGCGGACTGGGCTTTATGACCTTTGCGGTGCTGGCCGCCTTATCTTTGCGCGGGCATCTGGGTATCCGGCAGCAAATGTTGGCCAGCGAGGATATGCAGGAAACCAGCCTTATGTCGATAAAACGCACTGCGCTGGCGGTGGTGTTGCTGGCGCTGCTTGCCGAAGGCATTGCGGTTATTGCTATGACCCTTTACTGGCTGACTGATAAAGGCCTTACAGCCGCCTTCCTCGAAGCGATATTTTATGCGGTTTCTGCGTTTAATAGTGCGGGCTTTGTGTTGAGCCCCAATGGTCTGGTCGATTACCAGCAACAACGCTTTATCACCTTACTGATCAGTGTGTTATTTGTCATTGGCGGGCTCGGCTTTTCAGTTATCAATAATATTTACGAACAACGCCGCTGGTACCGCCTGTCGGTTTACACTAAGGCAATTATTATTGCGACGATTGCGATTAATATCATTGCAATGACGGTGCTATGGCTGTTAGAAATGAATAACCCGGCAACCCTGGCCGGAATGCCCTGGTATGATCAGGCGATTAATGCCTGGTTTCAGGCAACCACACCGCGTTCGGCAGGGTTTAATACCCTGGATACCGGCGCTATGACCGAATCCAGTGCGGTTTTTACCTTTTTATTGATGTTTATTGGCGGTGGTTCAATGAGCACCGCTGGCGGCATCAAACTCGGCACCTTTATTATCCTATTGGTTGCCACCTATGCATTTTTACGTCGTCGTGACGAGGTGACTTTATTCGACCGCACCATACCACAAGATCTGGTGATGAAAGCACTGGCTGTTACTGTGGTCTATCTGGGGTTAATTTTTTGCGGTATATTTGCGCTCATGATTCTAAACAATCTGCCGTTTATAGATATAGCATTTGAAGTTTTGTCTGCCTCGGCGACGGTTGGCCTGTCTCGGGGAGTAACGGCAGAAATCAGCGACGGTAGTCAGCTGATTTTAGTGTTCTTGATGTACGCAGGCCGGCTGGGGCCCCTGACTCTGGGTTATTTTGTAGCAACACCGAAAAAACGCCATGTGCGTTATCCTAAAACCGACATCCAGGTTGGCTAATAACGATAAAAAAGAGATGCCTAAATTATGTTGAAGTCTTTACGTTTTACTCACAAAGTCATTATTGCTGCATCACTCATTTTAGTACTGGTGCTGGGGATTTTTACTCTAACCAACTTTTATCAAATGTCCTCCCAGATCCGTACTGACCTGCAGGCGCAGATGCAGGCACTATCGGGTTCGGTATCAAATAATATTTCGCAGTGGCTGAATGACCGGATGCGTATTATCCGTGCCACGGCAACCGCTTATGACCGTAACGACAGCACCGCTGATGCGATTGAAAAGGTGCAGCAATCAAAGGCAGCGGGCGACTTTAAAAACGTTTATTACGGGCTGGTTGACGGCACCTTTATTCTTGATGACACGTCTATCGAGCTGCCCGCTGACTACGATGCGCGCAGTCGCCCCTGGTACCAACTGGCGATTAGTGAAGATAGTGCGACCTACACCAAGCCCTATATAGATGTCACCACTAACGAACTGACCATTTCCGCCGTGGTTCCGGTAAAAGAAAACGGCCAGCTGCTGGGTGTCGCCGGTGGCGATATGATGCTGGACACTATTTCTGCCATTGTAAACGACATTGACTTTATGGGACTGGGCTACGCTTTTTTAGTGGATCAGGAAGGAAGCATTCTGAGTCACCCCGATACCGATCGCGTCGATTCTTCAATTCAGCAATATTTGGGTCAGCAGGCCAGTATTTCCGATCGCTTTCAGTCCTACGAAATAGCCGGTAAGGACAACCTGGTTTCCTTTAAAAAGGTTGAAGGAATTGCTGGCGTTGACTGGTACCTTGGCGTTGCGATAGATGAACAAAAAGCCTATTCGGATGTGGCAGCCTTTGCCTGGTCTGCCTTAGTTTACCTTATTGTCGGTATTCTGGCGGTTGTTATGTTACTCAGCTGGCTGCTGAGAATTTTACTGGCACCGCTGCGGCACCTGATTGGTGCGGTTACTGACATGGCCAGAGGTGAGGGCGACCTGACTCAGCGGTTGCCGGTAGAAAGCCATGACGAATTTGGCATTCTGTCTCATCGAATGAACGAATTTATCGAGAAAATTCAATCAGCTATCAGAGATGTAAAGGTGGCTTCCGGGCAGCTGGAAAAAAATGTCCGGGCAATGGCACGGGCCAATGAAGACTCGCTCAGCGTTGGCAATGAGCAGGCCTCGCGGACCAGTGCCGTAGCGACAGCTGTCAACGAGTTAGGCGCCAGTGCCAACGATATCGCCGGCAGTGCCTCTGAGGCCTCGAAAAATGCCTCCTCAGCTAATGCGAAGTCTACTCAGGCACGTGAGGCGCTACAGACGAATATGGAGCAAATACAACAGTTGTCACGGCGTATGCAGGAATCGGCCGGCGCAATCACTGAACTCGACGAAAATACGCAAAGTATCGGGCATATTCTGGAAGTGATTAAGGGCATTACTGAACAAACTAATTTACTGGCCTTAAACGCCGCTATCGAGGCGGCCCGTGCGGGAGAGGCCGGCCGCGGCTTTGCTGTGGTCGCTGATGAAGTGCGTAATCTGGCGCAACGCACGGCAGACTCGGCGGGTGAAATTGAAACCATGATTGAGCGCGTTAATCAGGGCACCCGGAATGTGGTTAAGGTAATGAACGAAAGTCAGGCCACCAGCGACCAATCGGTGGAATCCGCTGAAGCTTCATCAACTCATATGGCCGAAATTGATGGTCTTATCAGCCAGATTGATGACGTCAATCACTCAGTCGCCTCAGCAACTGAGCAACAAAATTCAGTCATTAAATCTCTGGATGAAGATATTATTCAGATTAACGAGCTGAACGAGCGAAATCAGGAAAACTTAAGCAAAACTCATGAAGCCTGCGAGGAATTAGAGCGCGAGTTTGATCGTTTAGAGTCGTTAGTCAGTAAGTTTAAACTGAATTAGTCAGTTAAGGAGAGAACAATGAAAACCACATTAGCCGCCAGCGCCATCGTATTGGCCGGTATGTTTATGATGACCACGAACGCTGTCAGCGCGCAAGAAATGGAACGAACGGAGTCATCTGAAGGGGCGCGGGCTTATATCATTTCTCCTCAGGACGGTGAAGTTGTCGGGCCTAAGGTCAAAGTAAAGTTTGGTCTGTCCGGTATGGGTGTAGCACCGGCCGGTATTGACATGGCAGGTACAGGCCATCATCACTTGTTAATCGACCAGGATGAGATGCCGGCAATGGATCAGCCAATGGGTGGTGAAATCATTCATTTTGGTGGCGGACAGACCGAAACGACCATTAGCCTGGAGCCTGGTGAGCACACCTTGCAACTGGTTCTGGGCGATAAGAATCACGTCCCTCATGATCCGGTGGTGATGTCTGAAAAAATTACCATCACGGTCTCAGAAGACTAGTCGAGATCGAGTTCTAACTGTTGCTGTTGCTGGGGATCGGGCAAACTAACGCTGATTCCCAGCAGTCTTACCCCTTTATCCTGTCCCCGTTGCCAGGCTTCCTCCAGTAATTGATAAAAGAGGCTGGGTGATACTCGCTGGCTGGCACGCGAAACGGTAGTCTGAGTAAAATCCGAAAATTTTAGTTTCACCGTCTGGGTGCGGATTGGCTGTTCCTGCCAGTGTGCTATTCCCAGCCGTTTTTTCAGCTTTGTTAACAATTGCTGCTGGCAGTAATCCTGTGCGGTCGCTAACCGGGTGATATCAGCACTTAAGGTTTGTTCTACGCCGACACTTTTGCGTATCCGGTGGGTAACCAGGGGGCGATTATCAATACCCCGGCAGCGCTGGTGCAAAATGTACCCGGCTTTATCGCCAATAATTTGCTGCAGCCATTTAAGCTCAGTTTGTTGTACGTCTGCCCCCCGCAGTAAACCATGTTCGGCCAGTAGCTTTTGGCTTTTTGGACCCACGCCCGGGATACGTTTAAGTTCAAGCTGGGCAATATAGTCAAACACCTGTTCCGGAGTGACCAGAAACTGGCCGTTGGGCTTATTCTCATCACTGGCTATCTTAGCGACCATTTTTTGGCAGGAAATACCGGCTGAGCCGGTGATACCCAGCTGTTCAATTTTCTTTCGCAGTGCTTGCATGGTTAAAGATGCGCTGCCTTTAAATAATTGGTTTTCGCTTAAATCCAGATAAAACTCATCAATAGAAGCAGGCTCAATAATATCAGTGACTTCGCTCAGCAGCGCCAGCACTTGCTTTGACATTTCCCGGTAACGGCCTTGTTCCGGCTTAACAAAAATCAGCTGGGGACAGAGTCGCCGCGCCTGACTGCCCGGCATCGCACTTTTCACCCCATAACGGCGGGCCAGGTAATTGGCGGTGGCGACTACGCCTCGGTCGCCGCCGCCACCGACCGCAAATGGCTTATGTTGTAAGCTGGGATCACGCAAAACTTCGACGGATGCAAAAAAGGCATCCAGATCCAATAAAGCAATTTTACGCGTAACATCAGTCAAGTGTTTATCCTGCACGAATTTGAGGTTATAATTAAGCCACAAACTGGGTATGACATCACCAGCCACTTAGGAGAAACCAGTGAAACGTATTCAATCTTTCGTATCAAAAGGCTTTTTTGCTTCTGTTGCGGCGTTATTTGCAGTCACGGTTAGTGCCGCATCAGTACAGGACGCAATGACCAGAGAAGCGATAGAAAAACGTATCAAGCCTATCGGTCAGCATTATGTGGCTGGAGAGAGCAGTGATCAACAGGCATCTGCGGATGGTCCCCGCTCGGGCGAAGACATTTATAACACCTACTGCTCTGCATGTCATACGTCCGGTGTGATGGGATCACCGAAGATCAATAATGCTGCTGACTGGGAGCCACGTTTAGAACAAGGCATGGAGACCGTGCTGCGGCATGCGGTCGAAGGCTACAATGCGATGCCACCCAAAGGAACCTGCTCAGACTGCTCTGAAGACGAAATTCAGGCGGCAATCGATTATATGATTGCTGATATTTAAGCGGACTTTCTGGTTCAGTTGCTCAAAGCCACCTAAGGGTGGCTTTTTTATTTTTCGAAACGGAGAGCAAGAAAACAAGACTCTGCAGTTGCATCTTTCAAACATGCGTTTATACTACTTTTTTGTTAAAAAAAATAACATAACATTCGATAGCTGTTTATTAGTTAACCTATTCATTGTTTGAGGAAGCACAGAGTGTGACCAACAGAGCATCAAAGCCAGCCGTAAAACAATTAGAGGAAGAAAACCTCAAATTGCAAAAAGTCGTGCATCGACTAAAACAGCTTACCTATCAGTACCGCTCGGCTGAAGTTATCCAGAACGCACTCTTCCGTATTTCCGAATTAGCTGCACAGGCGCAGCAAATGGATAACTTTTATCAGTCCGTACATGAAATTATTGGCGAGCTGATGTTCGCAAAGAATTTCTACATCTGTCTTTATGACGACCAAAAAGCACTGGTTAACTTTGTTTACTTTGTTGACCAAGTCGATAAAGACATTTTGTTTGAGCAGCTGCCGATAAAGACGCTGGCAAATGGCTTAACGGGTTATGTGTTGCGCACGGGGGATGCTTTACTGTGTCCACCAACCACTTATCAGCAGTTGATTCGCGATGGCGAAGTGCAGGAGCTGGGTGCTGCCCATAACGACTGGCTGGGTGTGCCACTGAAAAGTCAGGATAAAACCATTGGTGTGATGGTTGTGCAAAGCTATGACGATGAGCACAACTACACCGAAAAAGATAAAGATCTGCTGGTGTTTGTTTCACAACATGTGGTTACTGCGCTAGAGCGCCTGCAGCAACGCGATCTGATGCAGCGCGAAATTGCTCACCAAACTGCAGAGCTGCGCCATGTCAATGACAGCCTGGTTAAAGAGATTAGCGTACGCGAGAAGGCGGAACAGCAGACAGCGGTACTGTTTGCGATATCCGAGCTGACCAATACCTCGGATAACATGACCGTATTTTATAAAAGTCTGCACCAGCAGATTGCTAACTTGTTACAAGCCGAAAACTTCTATGTCGCTTTATTGTCTTCCGATAAAAAGCACTTATATTTTCCTTACTATCAGGATGAAACTGGCCAAAAAGGCGAGCGTCGGCGCCTGGGCCGGGGCTTAACCGAATACGTTATCCGTAATCAGCAGCCGGCGTTCATCAACCTGACACGTCGCCAACAGCTGATTGAGTCGGGAGAAATCAGGCCGGCACCGGGACAAGAAAAAATTGAAAAACAGTGGCTCGGCTCACCACTAATACTTAAAGGTGAAGTGCTTGGGGTGATTGCTGTGCAAAGCTACGGTAGCGATTTTCTTTATCAGGCCGATGATCTGGAGCTACTGAACTTTGTTTCTCAGCACGTTGCTGTTGCCATAGACCGTAAGCGTTCGGCGGAAGAGATTCGGCGGGTCAATCAGTTTTTAGAGAAAAAGGTTACCGAGCGCACCGAGGAGTTGGTTTCGGAAATTGAGCGGCGTAAAAAAATCGAGGCCCAGCTTTTCCACGATGCTCATCACGATAATTTAACAGGTCTGCCCAACCGCGCCTTGTTCACGGAACGGCTGCATCAGGCTGTAGCGCATAAAAGACGCCACCCGGAACACCATTTTGCGGTGCTATTTTTAGATTTAGATCGTTTTAAAAACATTAACGATACCCTGGGCCACTCGGTTGGTGACCAGTTTCTGCTGGAAGTCAGCAAACGACTTAATGAGTGCATACGTGATAATGATATGGTCGCCCGCCTGGGCGGCGATGAATTTGTAGTGCTGCTGGATACAATGAGCTCTGCCGAAGATGCAAAAGATGTGGCAAAACGCATGATAAGTTGTCTTGCTGAGCCCTTTCATCTTAACGGGCAGGATCATTTTTCGGGCGCTAGTGTCGGTATTGTGCTCTGTCGCGATGCTGAAGAGTCTGTTGAGCGGCTATTACGTGATGCGGATGCTGCCATGTATCAGGCTAAAGTGCAGGGGCGCGGCCGGTATATAGTTTTTGACCAGCAAATGCATCAGGATTTAGTCAAATCCGTGCGACTGGAAAAAGCCCTGCGCCAAGCGGACATCGAAACCGATTTTCAGTTAAGCAGCGAAAATATCATTGATTTCGCGTCAGACCAGCGCATCGGTTGTGAGGCCCGGTTACAGTGGCACGATGGCCAGCGGCAATTAATGGCGGATGAGTTTATGCCAGTCGCTGAAAAAATTGGCCGCGTGATAGCCCTCGATCAGTTTCTGCTGCGCGGCTGTTGCCAACAGATAAAGCAAACTAGTGGCAATCAGGCTGTTACTATGCACCTGAAGATATCAGCCCGCCATCTTACCAAAAACAGTTACGTAAATGCCTTAATCGAAGAGGTTGAAGCGCAGCAGGTGTCACCCGGCTCGCTGGCGCTGGAATTTACAGAAACATCATTAAGCCTTAACGAACTTCGCTGCCTGGCAAGTTTAAGACGCCTGGCCGAAGTGGGCTTTATGTTGGTGATAAGCGAGTTTGGTGCGGGTATAGGCCCACTGCAGTTTCTGCACAGCTACCCGTTTGATATCGTTAAACTGGATCATGACTTTGTGGCGGCTCTTGCCCATGATAAGCGTGCCAGAACACTGTTAAAGCATATTGCTCATTTGTGTGCCGAGCTAAATATTGAGCTGTACGCGACCGGTATCGACAGCGAAATCATCTTCGCTCAAGTGCGCAACCTCGGGGTTCATGTCGGCCAGGGTCGCTTTGTAACTGACCACCAGCAGCATCTTATTTCTTCAGTGCATTTTTGAGCATTTCCAGTCCGCGGCTGCGTTGCTGCTCGCGATCTTCTTCGGACTTCGCCGCCTGTTGCTGCTCCCATTCAAGGTCATCCTGCGGCAACTCGTGTAAAAAGCGGCTGGCCTGAGGGTTGATGACTTCACCGTACTGACGCCGTTCTCGGGCCATGGTAAAAAATAATTGATGCTGTGCCCGGGTAATACCGACGTAGGCAAGGCGTCGTTCTTCTTCCACATCGTTCAAATCTATACTGCTTTGATGAGGAAGTAAGCCTTCTTCCATACCGACTAAGAATACCTGCGGAAACTCAAGTCCTTTAGAGGCGTGCAGCGTCATTAACTGAACCTGATCAAAGTTGTCTTCGTCCTCGTTGCGAGACATCATGTCGCGCAAACACAGCCGGCTAACCACTTGTTCCAGCGTCATTGGTTCTTGTTCGGCAGAGCCGGCCAGCATATCAGACACCCAGTGGTGTAATTCATGAATATTTTTAATCCGCATCTCAGCAGCTTTAGCGCTGGGGCTTTGTTCAAATAGCCAGTCTTCATAAGCGATATCATGCAGCAGTTGCCTGACGGCCTCTTGGGCATGGGGCTGATGGTCGGCTTCTCTGGCCAGGCGGCTCATCATCTCAACAAACTGATCAACGGCGTTAAAAACTTTCGGGCTCAGCAGGGTTTTTACGTGAGGCGACTGTGCAGCCTCAAAAAGACTGCTGTTTAGCTGCTTTGATAATTCGCCAATCCGTTCGATGGTTTGCGGTCCTATGCCCCGCTTAGGCAGGTTAATCACGCGTAAAAAAGCCGTATCGTCGGCAGGGTTAACCAACAGTCTTAAATAGGCCATGATATCTTTAACTTCGGCACGGGCAAAAAACGACTGCCCGCCGGTTATTTTGTAGGGTATGCGGTTGTTCATCAGCGCCTTTTCGAACAGGCGGGCCTGATGGTTGCCGCGGTACAAAATAGCAAAGTCATGGTAAGGGGTCTTTTTTAAAAAACGTTGTTTAACGATTTCTGCAATGACGCGCTCCGCCTCATGTTCCTCGTTACGGCCGTAGATGACGCGCATGGGGACACCATACTGCATATCAGAAAAAAGCTTTTTTTCAAACACATGGGGATTATTTTCAATCAGGATGTTAGCGGCTTTTAAAATTCGCCCATGGGAACGGTAGTTTTGTTCCAGCTTAACGACTTTCAGGTCGCTAAAGTCTTTCTGTAGTAACGCCAGGTTCTGTGGCTGTGCGCCGCGCCAGGAGTAAATTGACTGGTCATCATCGCCTACTACCGTAAAGCGGCCGCGCTCGCCGACCAGCAACTTAACTAGCTGGTACTGGCTGGTGTTGGTGTCCTGATACTCATCAACCAGCAGGTACTGAAACTTAGTTTGCCAGCGTTTCAGTGCCAGTGGATTAGTGCTTAACAGTAGTGTCGGTAAGCGGATCAGATCATCGAAGTCGACCGCATTACAGGCAACCAGATTACGTTGATAGGCCTGGTAAACCTGGGCAAATGCGACTTGCTTTTCGTTGGCTGCTCGTTGCGCGGCCAGCTCCGGTGTCAACATATCGTTTTTCCAGTGACCAATCTGCCAGACGCAGTCCTGAATCAGTTGTTTATCGCCGTCCCAGTCGTCTTCAGTGAGTGCTTTTATCAGTGCAAAGCTATCCTGATCATCAAACAGCGAAAAGCCGCTTTTTAGACCCAGTGCGCCAAGCTCGCGGCGGATAATATTCAGCCCCAGTGTATGAAACGTCGATACCGTTAAGCCCC
Organism: Idiomarina seosinensis; assembly: GCF_044797955.1. Lineage (GTDB taxonomy): Bacteria > Pseudomonadota > Gammaproteobacteria > Enterobacterales > Alteromonadaceae > Idiomarina > Idiomarina seosinensis_A. The sequence goes on from NZ_CP085211.1 coordinate 192,502, forward strand.
GGCTATGTTGTTTGCCCATGGTCTGCGTCACCCGTTCACGCATTTCGCGGGCCGCTTTATTGGTAAAGGTAACGGCACCGATTTGACGTGGCCTGTATATTTTTTCTTTAATTAAGTAGGCAATTTTTTCGGTAATGACGCGGGTTTTTCCGCTTCCGGCACCGGCGAGTACCAGGCAGGGGCCTTGAATATAGTGAACTGCTTGTCGCTGACGTTCGTTTAACATTAAAAGACCCTGCAAGGAGTGGTAAGCTAGTAGCGGTGACAATTTTACCTAAAGGATATCATTATGGACAACAAGACGATTGAGAATATTGCAAAGCAAATTACGGACAGCATGCCGTCCGGCGTTAAAGATATGGCTGATAACGTCGAACAGCGTGTTAAGCAAAACCTGCAAACTCAGTTAGCCAAGCTGGATTTAGTGACCCGTGAAGAAATGGATGTGCAGCAAAAAATGCTGTTGCGTTTGCGCGAACGGGTTGAGTTATTAGAACAGCAACTGGCTGCAGCAGAGCAGGCAAAAGACAAGGAATAAATCATTCATGGTCCAGTGGATTAGTGGCAAAGTGGTAGAAAATTACCGCTGGAGTGAATCAGTTTTTAGTTTACGGGTTATTGCCGAGCCTTTTCATTTTAAAGCAGGTCAATTTGTTCGTCTGGGCTTAACCGATGGTACAGAACAGCTTCTGCGGGCATATTCCCTGGCCAGTGCGCCGGGCGATACAGTGTTAGATTTTATTATTGCCAAAGTTAATGCGGGCGAGTTGAGCCCACGTCTGGCGAAGTTACAGCCGGGTGATGCGGTTAATATCACTCAGCCGGCGAGCGGCTTTTTTACTCTGGATGAAGTACCCGATGGTGATAATTTATGGATGCTGGCTACCGGCACCGGCATCGGCCCTTTTATCTCAATGCTGCGAACCGATAAGCCCTGGCAACGTTTCCAGCGAATTAACCTGGTGCATGGTGTACGTCATGCCGCTGATCTGGTTTACCAACAACAAATTCAGCAATGGCAACAGCAACACCCCGGCCAGTTAGGTTATCAACCGGTGATCACGCGAGAAACCATACCGGGCTCGCTGCAACGGCGGATCCCTCAGTTGATTGCCGACGGGCAACTGGAAACCGCGCTGGATTGCCATCTTAGCGATTGCAGTCAGGTGATGTTGTGCGGTAATCCCGACATGATTGCAGAAAGCCGGACGGTATTGGCGAGCAGAGGTTTAGCTAAAAATACCCGCCGTAAACCCGGTAACGTCACAGCCGAGAATTACTGGTAAAAGGCAGAAGTCGTACAGCAAAAAACGATACACCTGATACGGTAAGCCAGGCAACTGAAACTATACTGACGGTTTTTTACAGGATCTCAGTATGGCGTTAGCAACGGTTTATACCCGGGCTAGTCTTGGCGTTGACGCGCCGGAAATTCGGGTCGAGGTGGACTTAGCGCGTGGTTTGCCCGGCTTTGCGGTGGTGGGGCTGCCAACAGCCACTATCCGCGAGGCTAAAGATCGCGTTAAGGCGGCGTTAATGAATGCCGGCCTTGAGTTTCCGCCGGCCACCAAAATCACGGTAAACCTATCGCCGGCTGACCTGCCGAAACACGGGGCCCGTTACGAGTTGGCCATCGCCGTTGGCATTTTGGTGGCGTCAGGGCAAATACCACAACAGGCCACCAAAGACTGCGAGTTTTATGGCGAATTAGCGCTAAACGGTGAGTTGTTACCGGTAGCAGGGTTAGTGCCGGCGCTGTTGGCTTGCCGCGCAGCGAAAAGAAGCGCCTTTGTTCCGTTGAAAAACGAGACCGAGGCCAGCCTTATCAGCCAGCAAACCAGTTACCTGGTAACCGATCTGGTCAGTATTTTCGAGCATTTGCACCAGCATAATGAACTGCGCAAGGCGCAGCCGCAAAGCCTCCGGCAAAAGCCACCGGAACACGATGGCGATATCACTGATGTACTGGGACAGCAGCAGGCTAAAAGGGCCCTTCTGCTGGCGGCTGCAGGGCGTCATCATATTCTTTTTGTTGGTCCGCCGGGTACCGGTAAAACCATGCTGGCGCAACGGCTTATGGGGTTAATGCCGCCCTTAACCGAAACGCAGGCACTGGAGTTGGCGGCAATTCACTCGGTAGCAGGGCTTAGCGGACGCAAGGGCTGGCGTCGGCGGGATTTTCGCAGTCCGCATCACTCCTGTTCAGCAGCGGCTTTAGTCGGTGGAGGTTCACCTCCCAAGCCGGGCGAGATCAGTCTTGCTCATCAGTCGATTCTGTTCCTTGATGAGCTACCGGAGTTTTCGCGGCACGTACTGGATTCACTCCGTGAACCGCTGGAAAGCGGTCAGGTTACTATCAGCCGCGCAGCTCATCAGGTAAGCTTCCCGGCGGCCTTCCAACTGGTCTGTGCACTTAACCCATCGCCCTGTGGACAGTTTGATGGTTCTCTGGCCAGCTGCCGTTCGACGCCCGATCAGATCTTAAATTATTTAAACCGCCTTTCGGGTCCTTTGCTTGATCGTATTGATATTCAGGTTTCTGTACCGCGCGAAACCGAGAGCCTGCGCCTAATCTCAAAAGCTCGGCTAAACGAGCAGCAACCCAACAGTGAAAGCTTACGGGATAAGGTTGCTGCCGCCCATCAGTGCCAGTATCAGCGGCAGGGCTGTTTAAACAGCGATCTGAAGGCTAATTTGCTGTTGGGTATTTGCCAGTTAAGTGAGACAGACCACGAATTTCTGATTAAGGCCATTGAAACACTTAAACTGTCTCACCGGGCATATCACCGGACGCTTCGGCTGGCCCGAACCATTGCCGACCTCGACCAGCAGCCGGCAGTACAAAAAAGCCATTTAGCCGAGGCAATGGGCTACCGGGCGCTTGATCGATTGATACAGCAGGTTCAGTCATTATAAGTAGATTGTCGTAAAAAGGCCTGCCAATGATAAACAAAGTGATTCAAATGCTCAGCGGTGGCGTCCAGATGCGTCACCAGGCGTAAGGTCTGACTCGCGGGTATTTTGATATCATGATCAGCCATATACTGCTGCAAAGCTGCGGCCATCGGTTGGTTCGGAAGGGTAACGTACAGCATATTGGTCGGCGTTGCGGAGACCTGGATGTCATGGTCCAGGCTTAATTCAGTTAGCTGATCTACCAGCCAGCGTGCGTTGTCATGATCCTGAGCTAAGCGCTGGTAGTTATGGGTTAAAGCGTAATCAATCGCAGCCGCGATAATACCAGCCTGGCGCATACCACCACCGACCATTTTCCGCCAACGGCGGGCGCGGCTGATAAATTCGTGACTGCCGGCAAGTAGGGAGCCTACCGGCGCCCCCAGTCCTTTTGAACAGCATAAAGAAACACTGTCAAAGGGTGCTGCCAGTTCTGCCATTGTGTTACCGGAGGCTACCGCTGCATTGGCTAAGCGGGCGCCGTCCAGATGCATGGCCAGGGCGTTTCGGTCAGCGATTTGGCGAGCTTGTTGAAAATAAGATAAGTCGATTACCTGTCCTGCATGGGTATTTTCAAAAGCCAGTAAACGGGTAATCGGGAAGTGTGGGTCATCGACTTTAATGCGGCGCTGCAAAAGTTCCAGATCCAGTGTGGCGTCCGCCTTAACTTCCAGCGGCTGTGGCACAATGCCGCCGAGTACCGCAGCGCCGCCGGCTTCATAACGGTAGGTATGGTATTCCTGGCCGACAATGTATTCTTCGCCATTACGGCAGTGGCTGAGTAAACCACACAAATTACTTTGGGTACCTGACGCACACAGCAGGGCTGCTTCTTTATCAAGTAACCGGGCAACTTTTTTTTCCAGGGCGATAATACTGGGATCTTCTCCGTAGACATCATCACCAACCGGCGCCTGTGCCATGGCCTTGCGCATCTCCTCAGAAGGCTGAGTTACCGTATCACTTCGTAAATCCAGACGGGTCACATTTTTTCTCCATTCGGCCAGCGGGTTGTTAAGTCAGCAAAGTATAGCGATAATGCTAATAATTCAATCAGACCCTCAAGCAAAAAGCGAACGATTATGAAAATTTTTAATAATGTTCTGGAAATGGTGGGCAATACGCCTATGGTCCGTGTCAACAACCTGGATACCGGTCCCTGTGAGTTGTATTTAAAGCTGGAGCTGCAAAATCCGGGGGGTTCTATTAAAGACCGCATTGCAGTTGAGATGATCGATGCCGCCGAGCGGGAAGGCAAACTAAAGCCGGGCGACACAATTATCGAGGCAACTGCAGGTAATACCGGATTAGGCCTGGCTTTAGTGGCAGCCAGCAAAGGTTACCCCCTGAAAATTGTGATGCCCGATAAAATGAGTCAGGAAAAAGTCAATAACCTGCGGGCTATGGGTGCCGAAGTGGTGCAGACCCGTTCTGATGTGCAAAAGGGTCACCCGGAATATTATCAGGATATGGCAGCCCGGATGGCAGCAGAAAACGGCTGGTACTACGTTAATCAGTTTGAAAATAAGGCTAATGTGGACGCTCACTACAAAACCACCGGGCCGGAAATCTTGCAGCAAATGCAGGGTGACCTGGATGCCTTTGTCTGCGGTGTTGGTTCAGGCGGGACTCTGACCGGCGTCGGGCGCTATTTTCGCGAACAGAATGCTCAGGTTGAAATGGTTCTGGCCGACCCGGCCGGCTCTATTTTAGAGCCGTTAGTTAATCGCGGCGAAAAAGTCGAAGCGGGTAGCTGGCTGGCCGAGGGCATAGGTGAAGATTTCGTACCGACAATTTGCGATCTGGATTTAGCAACTCAGGCTTACGCGATCAGTGATAAAGAAGGTATGCAAACCGCACGCGAAGTGCTGCAGGCGGAAGGTGTCATGGTAGGGTCTTCCAGTGGCACATTGATTGCCGGTGCTCTGCGCTTTTGCCGTGATCAGACTGAAAAGAAGCGGGTTGTTACCTTAGCCTGCGATACCGGTAACCGATACTTATCCAAGTTGTTTAACGATGACTGGATGCGTGACAATAATTTGCTGTAACAGAGGCTAATCATGGCGAATAATAAATCGATGAAGTTTGCAACTAAAGCAATTCACGGCGGACAGGCACCTGAGCCCGTAACAGGCGCGGTTATGCCGCCTATCTTTACCAGCTCTACCTATGCTCAGGAGAGCCCTGGAGAACATAAGGGGTTTGAGTATTCACGCTCGCACAACCCGACTCGTTTTGCCTGGGAGCGGGCGGTTGCCAGCCTGGAGAGTGGTCAGCAAGGCCTGGCATTTGCGTCAGGGATGGCAGCAACGTCTACTATTTTAGAGTTGCTGGACAGCGGTGATCATGTGGTTGCTATGGACGACCTTTATGGCGGCAGCTTCCGCTTGTTTGATAAAGTACGCGGCCGCTCAGCTGGGCTGAAGTTCTCTTATGTGGACTTAGCGGACATTAATCAGGTTGAACAGTCAATCACCCCACAAACGCGTATGATTTGGGTCGAAACACCCAGCAACCCAATGCTAAAACTGGTCGATATCGAAGCTATCGTTAAGCTGGCTAAAGCCAGTAACCCGGATATTATCGTTGTCGTAGATAATACGTTTGCCACGCCGTTTAATCAGCGTCCAATTGAGATGGGCGCTGATATCGTCATGCACTCAGCGACCAAGTACCTTAATGGCCATTCTGACATGGTAGGCGGAATTGCGGTTGTCGGGGATAATCCGGACTTGGTCGAGCGCATGCTGTTTTTGCAAAATTCGGTTGGTGCGATAGCCGGCCCCTTTGACTCTTACCTTGCCTTACGTGGGGTTAAAACTCTCGCTTTGCGGATGCGCCACCACAATGAGGCGGCGCTTGAGCTGGCACGGTGGCTGGAACAACACCCCAAAGTTGAAAAAGTGATTTACCCCGGGCTGCAAAGCCACCCACAACATGAACTGGCTAAACGTCAGATGCAGGGCTTTGGCGGCATGATCTCAATTCTGCTGAAAGGCGACCTTGAGGCGGCAAGAAAGTTTCTTGAAAATGTACAGGTGTTTGCATTAGCCGAAAGCCTGGGTGGTATTGAATCTTTGATTGAACACCCGGCCATCATGACCCATGCGTCGGTACCCAAAGAGAACCGTGAAAAGCTGGGTATCCTCGATAACTTTGTACGTATTTCGGTTGGTATTGAAGATTTAGACGATCTAAAAGCCGATCTGGATCAGAGCTTAGCGGCATTTTAATCGCTGAGGTCGATTAACATCGATTGTAAAAACCGAAAAAGCCGGCTAAAAAGCTGGCTTTTTCTTTTTCAAATCAATAGCTTAACTAAAGTTTTACAGTGCTGTCATAATTCAGTAGGCTTATGTTGTCGGCAATAAGCTGATACAAAATACATAACAAATTAATAAACTGAAACAGACAGAAGGAAAGACACTATGCTATTGAGCCTACTGGTACTACAGGGACTCGTAGCTGCGTTGTTGTTCTACGGATTGGTAGGACAGTATCAGCAAAAACCACTTTGGAATCTGTTAGCAGTATTAACGGCCGGTTTTATTCCGCCGTTAAATTGGATTATGTTGATGACTGCCATCGGTGTCAGAATGTGGAAACGTTCGCCTCAGACTTCGGCATCAAGCTCAACTTCAGCTACCCATTTAAGCCATTAATCAGAAGGGGACGATGATGACAGCGGTACGTCCTTTCCATCTTGCCATAGCCGTCAGCTCGCTGGACAATGCCCGCCGCTTTTACGGTGATATTCTGGGTCTTGAACAAGGTCGCAGCAGTGACCACTGGATCGACTGGAATTTTTTTGGACACCAGTTTGTAACTCATTTAGCGCCCGAAATAGCCGGTGTTAAAAATCACAATGGCGTTGATGGCCACAGTGTTCCAGTGCCCCATTTCGGTGTCGTATTGTTGCGCGATGACTGGCAACAATTAGCCGATAAGGTTAAGGCAGCAGGTATAGAATTTGTAATTGAGCCTTACATCCGCTTTGCCGGTCAGCCGGGAGAGCAGGGTACCATGTTCTTTCACGATTTTTGCGGCAATGCGTTAGAGTTTAAAACCTTTAACAGCGATGCTGATATTTTTGCGACTTAGGTTGTGGATACTTTTCAGAGAATTCGCCAGCTAGACTGGCCTCAGCAGGCGCTGCTGGCACTCTATTTGTGTGAACGCATGCTGCCGAACTATCAGTTCTTTCATCAGATTACGGCTTTTGGAGATAGCAAACCCCTGCGTGGAGCGTTAAATGCCTGCTGGGATCAATGGCTGTCGCCCACCCCGGGTAAAGTGAACTATGCCCGCTGGCAAGATAAAGTTGATGAGGTTACGCCCAGCGAATACGGACATGATTTGCTGGGTGTCTATCCGGCGATGGATGCCTGTACAGCAATCAGTAGCCTGCTGCAGGGCATGATGGACAAGGAAAGCCAACATTTGGTCGATGTCGCAAAAGTTTCTCAGGCCAGTGTATTTAAGTTTATCGAGCTGAACGATGCGGAACAGGTTGCGCCAGAGCAGTTGCAGCAGCACGTTCAGGAGCATGAGCTTTATCAGTATGAACTTGCGATGCAACAGGCGATGATTGATTTTCTGGCATCGCAGGCTCAGGTTTCCCCGGCTTTAGTTAAACAGGTTCGTCAAATGGTAAAAGACGAGGGCATATCAAACTTAGGTCTCGAACTGGAAGATCTTACTTAGCATCTTTTACGGCCTGCTCGTTGGTGCGTTTAAAAATGGCCAGCCAGGCAAACACCCCGAATGCTAAAATTTGCCAGCTATCACCCCGGCGCCACAGCATCTGTGGCTTCATCATGGCGACAAATAAACCCAACAGTAACAGATGCATAATGACCATGACCGCCAGTAGTAAGGCAACTAAGCCATAAGTTTGTTGACCCAAATCACCAAACAAGCCTGCCAGTGCACTAAACAATGCCAGCCAGATGAGCACGAATACCAGTTTGCCGATTACAATGATTGCCGTCATAAGTTGTTAATCCGTTGAAGTAAAAGGAAACGCACAGCGCCGTGCTGTTTATCTTTAATGATACGCCAGTCAGCCTGTAAGTCGAGCCTGGCTTGTTGTTCGACCTCCAGGTAGACCAGACTTTGTGAGGTAAGTGCTGCAGAGGTTGCTAGTTTTGCCAATGTTTTCAAAGCCAGCTGCTGATGAAATGGCGGATCAATAAAAACGATATCGGCTGGGGCTGGTAACGCGGAATGATTGTCCAGCACGGTTAACGCATCACCCTGAATAAGGTCAATATTGTCAGCCTTTAACCGCTTGATGTTGTCGGCCAACTGCTTAGCAGCCTGTTGATCCTGTTCGATAAAAAGCACTTTCTGAGCGCCCCGTGAAGCTGCTTCAAAGCCCAGGCTGCCACTGCCGGCAAAGAGATCCAGCACCTTAGCATTGTGAATATCAAACTGCAGCCAGTTAAACACCGTTTCCCGAATGCGGCTGGTGGTTGGCCTGAGTCCCTGATGGTCAATAACAGGCAGCTTTGTGCCGCGCCATTGACCGGCAATAATACGTAATTGGCCAGCGCTTTTATTCAAACCTCTATCCTTAATCAAAAGTGCTTCATCGTCAGTAATGAAAGAGCGTGATAAACTAAGGTATAGTTTACTCATTAGTGACCATCAGTTCCAAGGTTAAGCAACATGGCAAAGGGTTTGTTTTCACTTTTTAAAAAGAAGCAGCACAGTGACGAGCAGGCTTCTGAGCAGGCGGCTGCGCCTGAACAGCAGGCGACGACACCAATCCGTGATATCGAAGAACAGTTGCCCTCTGCGGTCGACGACTGTGCTCAGGTTACGGCAGATTCAGCGGCGAAAAAGCCGTTACCTCAGCCGACCGCTGAGCCGAAAAAGAAAGGCTTGTGGGGCCGCCTGACACAGGGCTTAAAGAAAACTTCCGGTAGCATTGGAGCCGGGCTGTTTGGTGTTTTCCGCGGCAAAAAAATCGACGATGAGCTGTTTGAAGAGCTCGAGACTCAGTTATTGATGGCCGATTTGGGTGTTCCCACCACTACCAAAATTATCGACAGCCTCACTCGCCAGGCTGATCGGAAACAATTAAAAGATGCCGAGGCGCTTTATCAGCTCCTGCAGGAACAACTGGCAGAAATTCTTGCTCCGGTGGATAAGCCGCTGGAGATACCGAAGTCGGACAGTCCCTTTGTTATTCTGATGACCGGTGTTAATGGTGTCGGTAAGACTACGACCATCGGTAAACTGGCGAAGCAGTATAAACAAGAAGGTAAGTCGGTGATGCTGGCTGCCGGTGACACCTTTCGTGCTGCCGCGGTGGAGCAACTCGAGATTTGGGGTCAGCGTAACGACATACCGGTGATTGCGCAAAAAACGGGTTCCGACAGCGCTTCGGTGTTATTTGATGCCCTGCAGGCGGCAAAGGCCCGTGGAGTTGACGTACTGATTGCCGATACGGCCGGGCGATTGCAAAATAAAGCCAATTTAATGGAAGAACTGAAAAAAATCGTGCGGGTGATGAAAAAGCTGGATCCTCAGGCCCCGCACGAAGTGATGTTAACGCTGGATGCGGGTACCGGACAAAACGCCATTAGCCAGGCTAAGCTGTTTACCGAAGCAGTTGGCGTATCCGGTATTGTCATGAGTAAACTCGATGGCACCGCTAAAGGTGGGGTGATTTTTGCTGTCGCCGACGAATTTTCTATTCCGATCCGCTATATTGGAGTCGGCGAACAACTGGATGATTTGCGGCCGTTTATTGCCAAAGACTTTATTGCCGCCTTGTTTGACCGTAAGCTAGAAACAACATCAGCAACCAGCACGGACACTGAATGATTCGTTTTGAGCAGGTTAGTAAAACCTACCCGGGGGGCCATCAGGCATTAAGTCAGGTTGATTTTCATATTCAACCCGGCGAAATGGCTTTTCTTACCGGACATTCCGGCGCAGGTAAAAGTACCTTACTTAAGCTGATCAGCATTATGGAGCGGCCGACGGCAGGCCGGGTGATGATCAACGGCCATGACCTGCGAAAAATGAAGCCTTCGGATGTGCCATTTGTGCGCCGTGACATCGGCATGATTTTCCAGGATCACCGTTTGTTAATGGATAAATCGGTGTTTGATAACGTCGCACTGCCGCTGGTTATCGAAGGTTACAGTGTGCAGGAGGCCCGCAAGCGGGTACTGGCCGCTTTGCAAAAAGTGGGTCTGGCAGATAAGTACCGGCATTATCCACAAATGTTATCGGGAGGCGAGCAGCAGCGTGTTGGTATTGCCCGCGCCATTGTTAATAAGCCCCCGCTGTTACTTGCCGATGAACCGACGGGTAACCTGGACCCGAAATTATCGATGGAGATAATTCGCTTATTCGAGGAGTTTAATAAAGTGGGCGTAGCAGTGCTTATTGCGACCCACGACCTGGGCTTAATCGCCCGCCTTAAATATCGCACCTTAACATTAAAAGATGGCCGCTTGATTAACGATGGACTGGATGAGGACACGCTTTAATGAGCTTGTTGTTTGGTAATCGACAAACCTCAGCTGGTGCCAGGCAACGGCAAAAGCTGCCCTGGTACCGACGCTTGCTGATGGTACCGGTTCATCATCTGCAACAGGCGGTTGGCAGCCTTGGTGAATTATGGCGCAACCCTTTTGCTAGTCTGATGACCATGGCAGTATTGGGGCTAAGCCTAACGTTGCCATCGGCGTTGTATGTGTTGGTAAAAAACACCTCTGCGGTTTCCGGTGAATGGCAGCAAGCCTCGCAAATGTCACTCTTTTTGCGCAAAGATATCGATAGCAAGACGATTGAAACATTGCGCACCCAGCTGTCCTTAAAAAAAGAAATCGAAACGGTCAGCTTAATCACCAGGGAGCAGGGCCTGGAAGAGTTCCGGGAGCAGTCGGGTTTTGGTGAAACGTTAGATTACCTGGAGTCAAACCCACTACCCGACGTTTTGCTGGTGATACCAGCCGAAGAGTTCCGCTCGCCAGCTAAGGCTGAGGCGCTGTTGAAAGAGCTGGAGCAGGCTCGTGAAGTTGACTTTGGTAAGCTCGATTTGCAGTGGCTTCAACGCTTGCAGGCTTTGCTGGATCTGGCAAAAGATATCATGGGCGGGTTGGCGATATTGTTATGTCTGTCGGTTGTATTAATCGTTGGCAACACCATCCGGCTTAATATTTTAAGCCAGCGTGAGGAAATTGTGGTGATGAAGCTGGTGGGTGCGACCAACGCCTTTATTCAGCGGCCATTTTTATACACCGGGGTTTGGTACGGTTTCGTTGGCGGTATTTTGGCATGGTTCGCAACGGCGATACTGATATGGTGGGTCGAAGGTTCGGTGTTACAGGTGAGCGAGCTGTATCAGACTCAGTTTCAGCTGACGGGGCTTAACCTCAACGAGATGCTGATGATTTGGCTGATTGCGATACTGCTTGGGCTGGCGGGATCCTACCTGGCAGTCAGGCGCCACATACGAAGTATTGAACCAAGATAGGCTTGCGATCGTAATCATCTTAGTTATACTCAAATGTCATTATTTACAATTAATGCGGTTTTTCATAATAGGAACCCTTTTGTCAAAAAAGGGTCATAGAAAGCAGTTAAAGTTAACTTTTGCGGTTCTTTATACTGAGTTTTCCAGCAATGAGGTTATTAATGAGCACTGAATTACAAACCATGGCGCTATCAGTCCCGCAGGGAGCCGGTCTTGACGGTTATGTTCAGGCTGTTAATCGTATTCCTATGCTAAGCGCAGAGCGCGAAAACGAATTAGCGACGCAATTGCGCGACGAGGACGATTTGAGTTCTGCACGCGAATTGATCATGTCTCATTTGCGGTTTGTTGTGCATATCGCCAGAGGCTATTCTGGTTACGGTCTGCCTCAGGCTGACTTGATCCAGGAAGGTAATATTGGCCTGATGAAAGCCGTTAAACGGTTTAATCCGGATGTTGGCGTCCGCCTGGTATCTTTTGCCGTACATTGGATAAAAGCAGAGATCCACGAATACGTATTGCGTAATTGGCGCGTGGTTAAGGTAGCAACTACTAAAGCTCAGCGTAAATTGTTTTTTAATTTGCGTAAAATGAAAAAGCGTCTGGGTTGGTTTAGCCAAAAAGAAGTTGAAACCGTAGCTGAAGAGCTGGGGGTATCCACTAAAGAAGTGATGGAAATGGAAACCCGCATGAGCGCCCATGATCAGGCGTTTGAGCTAAGTTCTGACGACGATGATTCAAAAGAGGGCAGTAATTACTCTCCGGCGATGTATCTGGAAGATAAACGCTCTGATTTAGCAGAAGAAATTGAAGCCGAAGATTATCAGGCTCATACCCAGCAAAAACTGCTGACGGCATTGCAGCAACTTGATGAGCGTAGTCAGGATATTGTTCAGTCACGCTGGTTAGCGGAGAGCAAAACCACGCTGCACGAACTGGCTGCTAAATATCAAGTTTCAGCTGAGCGGGTTCGGCAGCTTGAGCAGAATGCGATGAAGAAATTACGTACAACAATGGCCTGATCGCGGCTATTTGTTTAGTCAGAAAGGCGCTGCTCCGGCAGCGCCTTTTTTGTTGGGGGAAATATGCAGTGTCGTATTGGCTGTGGTGCCTGTTGCATCGCGCCTTCTATCAGCTCACCCATTCCGGGTATGGAAGACGGTAAAAAAGCTGGCCAGCGTTGTGTGCAACTGGATCAAGAGAACAAGTGCCGATTATTCGGACTACCGGAGCGACCAGCGGTATGCCGTCAGTTTTCCGCGCAGTCTGATATTTGCGGTGCCAGCCGTGATCAGGCCCTAATTTTACTGACTGATTTGGAGCAGTGTACCGGTTAAATCCGGCTTGTCCTGTTTCGTCAATTGGGAAGCAAATACAAGCTCGATGTTTTGTTGCGCTAATTTGGGTAACTGGCGTTTTAAGAAAGCTAAAGTCTGAGGGTAAGGGTGACCAATACCGATAGCCTGTCCCTGTCGGCGAGCCTGCCGGATAAGTTGATGCCATTGTTGCTGTAAATAATAGTCGTCCGTTTGGTTGTCCAGAAAGACATGACGATGGGCCACAGGTACCCCGTATTCTGCCGCAGTTGTCTCAGCTATACTGAACTCCGATGTACGGCTATCGATAAAATACAGGCGTCGATGCTGAAGCGTTTCCATAACAGCCCGCATGGGCTGCGGCAGCTGTGTAAAATAGCTGCCCATATGGTTATTAACACCTACTACATGAGGCACCGCATCCAGGGAGCGCTGAAGAGCCAGCTTGACCTCGGCCGCTGACATCAGGCTTGTCAGACCCCCCGGGCCCAGCCGGTTACCGTTCAGCGCCTGCATCGGGGCGTGCAGAATAATCTCTTTTTGTTGATGGTGAGCACGTAACGCAAAGGCGCGGGAGTATGGTGTAAAAGGCAGTACCGCAAAGGTTAAGTTGCCCGGCAACAAAGCCGCATCCAGGTCAGTGCGGTTATTACCAATGTCATCGATAATAATGGCAATCCTCGGTTTCTGCACGGGTGCCTCGGCCGCCAGTCCCTGACTGCAGCTGAAGAAAACAAGCACGACACTTAGCAGAAGGACTCGCATACCTTAGTTAATCCACTTGGCAGGGTTTTCGGCTTTGCCCTGATGGCGTATTTCAAAATACAAAGAGGCACTTGAGCGGCCGCCGCTTTGCCCCATTAAAGCAATCTCATTGCCCCGTTTAACTTCATCGCCAACGCTTTTCAGTAACGTTTGATTGTGACCGTATAAGCTCATATAACCCTCACCGTGATCAACGACGATAACCAGACCAAACCCTCTTAACCAATCCGCAAATACAATCCGGCCATCGGCTATGGTATGCACCGGTTGGCTGTTATCACCGTCAATCAGTACCCCTTTCCAGCGCAACGGGCCTTCGCGGCGCTGGCCAAATAATTGCCGGACACGCCCTTGTGTCGGCCAGTTCAGTTGCCCTTTAACCGGGCGCAGGCCGACAAGCTGAACGTCTGTCTGCAACGCTGCTTCTATAGCCGCTATCACCTGCTCGAGTTGCTCACGGTTTTGTTGCAGCGATTGCAGCCGCTGTTTATCATCGCGCTGTTGTTGTTGCATACGGGCGATGGCGGACTCCTGCCGGGCCTGCTGCTGGGTTAATTGTTGCCGCTGGCTTTGCTGTTGCTGGCGTAACTCGGTAAGCTGATTGCTTTGTTGTTGAAGTGATTGCTCTAATTGTTTTAGCTCGGCGGCTATGGCTTTGATCTGCTCAATTTGTTCGATACGTGCCTGATTAAAATATTGGTAATAGCTTAGCAAGCGCTCGAAAGCGGCCGGATCCTGCTGATTCAATAACAGTTTAAGGAAGTCATGTTCCCCGTTGGTGTAGGCGCTCACCACTTGCTTTTGCAACCACTCCGCCTGCTGTTTTTGCTCATCCTGCAATTGCTGCTGACGATCCCGGTTGGCGGCTATGCGCTGTTCAAGACGTTGCTGTTGCTGCCGGGTCTGGCGCAGCTGAGAGGCCAGCTGTGCGGTTTTTTGTTCCAGCTGCTTTAGCTCCTGCTCGGTTTCCGTGAGCTTTTTTCTTCGTTGCTCAAGTGCCTGCAGGCGCTTTTCTATTTGCTTCTGAACCTCTTCAAGCTGTTGTTGTTTGGCTTCCTTCTCTGCTTCACTGGGCTGTTGAACCGCCGCCTCAGCAGGGCCTGCGCCAGTGATTAACATCAGCAGGCCGGCACTCAAAGCAAAACAAATACCTCGAACGACTTTCATTAACTGGCTTGGTCTGTAATCGTCATCAGAGTTTTGCCGGTCATCTCAGCAGGTTGCTTAAGCCCCATCAAATGCAGCATGGTCGGGGCGACGTCGGACAAAATACCATTGGTCGGCGTTGCATCACGACCAACATAGATAAAGGGCACCAGCTGGCTTGTATGGGCAGTGTGTGCCTGTCCCGTCTGCGCATCGCTCATTTGCTCGGCGTTGCCGTGGTCGGCAGTAATCAGGCATTCTCCGCCGACTTTCCGCAAAGCTTCAACCACGCGGCCAACCGCTGTATCAACCGCAGTGCAGGCTTTAACAGCAGCGTCAAAATTACCCGTGTGGCCGACCATATCGCCGTTAGGGTAGTTACAGATGATGGTATCGAAGTCGCCGCTGTTAATGGCTTTAATGATTTCGTCAGTCAGTTCTTCCGAGCTCATTTCCGGCTGTTGATCATAAGTTTTTACTTGGGGTGATGGAATTAAGACGCGTTTTTCGCCATCAAACTCGGCTTCGCGGCCACCGCTGAAGAAAAAGGTAACATGAGCGTATTTTTCTGTTTCTGAAATACGCAGCTGAGTTTTACCGTGCTTAGCCAGCCATTCACCGAAGACATTTGCCAGCGGTTGCGGCGGAAAGGCAACACTGCAGTCCAGATCTTCGGCGTATTGGGTCAATGCGACAAAACCACTAAGTGACTTAACCTGACCACGGTCAAAACTATCCAGTTGCGGGTCGGTAAAGGCACGGGTAAGTTGACGCGCACGGTCGGCCCGAAAGTTCATAAAAAATACCGCATCATTGTCTTTTACTGCCCGTGGCTTTGCAATGGTAACCGGGCTGACGAATTCATCGCTTTCGCCTCTTTCATAAGCGTCACTCAGGGCTTCCAGGGCATTAGCAGC
Organism: Idiomarina seosinensis; assembly: GCF_044797955.1. Lineage (GTDB taxonomy): Bacteria > Pseudomonadota > Gammaproteobacteria > Enterobacterales > Alteromonadaceae > Idiomarina > Idiomarina seosinensis_A. The sequence goes on from NZ_CP085211.1 coordinate 208,098, forward strand.
AGAATGCGCTGCATCGCCATGAGCGATGGCGTTGTAAGCCTGTTCAATACGGTCCCAGCGGTTGTCACGGTCCATTGCATAATAACGACCACACAGTGATGCAAAGCGACCGACCCCCAGCTGTTCAAAAAGGGTTTCAAAACGCTGTAATGACGCTTTAGCTGATTTTGGCGGCGTATCACGCCCATCCAAAAAGCCATGCACGTAAACTTCTTTGGCCCCTTGTTGTGCAGCCAGTTCGACCATAGCCATCAGGTGGTCCTGATGGCTATGTACGCCCCCGCTGGATACTAAGCCCATAATATGGACGGCGGCATCCTGAGCCACTGCTTTTTTAACGTTATCAACCAGTACCGGATTACTAAAGAAGCTGCGCTCTTCAATACTTTTTGATATGCGGGTAAAGTCCTGATAAACCACGCGGCCGGCGCCAAGGTTAACGTGACCGACTTCGGAGTTACCCATTTGCCCCTCGGGCAGGCCTACGGCGTCGCCCGAGCCATCGACCAGGCTGTGCGGATAGTTTTGCCATAGTTCATCCATTACCGGAGTATTAGCGGCTGCGATAGCATTGTCGGGTGCGTCTTCACGGTGACCCCAACCATCCAAAATCATTAAAACTAAAGGCTTTTTTTGCTGGCTCATGACGAACACCTTGTGTCTCAGGTTGAACAGTGTTTTTGCACAATAAATTGAGTCATAGCTTACGCGATTTTGCCAGAGTACGCATCCGTTTAAGATTTTACTGGCAACTGAAATTTGTGCAGGTATACTCTGGGGCTTAGCTTATTTTAGCCTTTTATCAATTTTTAGAGCTGTGACTTTTATGCAGGAAATTCTCGAATTCGCGCGCCAAAATGCTTTTATGAGTGGTTTATGGGTTGTTTTGCTGATCGCACTGATTGTTACAGCGATCCGCTCAAAATCCTCCCCTATAAAAGAGCTCAACAATCAGCAGGCAACGGTTAAAGTTAATCGTGAAAACGGTTTATTTGTTGATATTCGCAGTGAAGATGACTTTAAAAAAGCCCACATTCATGGGGCAAAATCATTACCTGCGGCGCAAATTAAACAAAATAAGGTCAGCTCGATTGAAAAGTACAAAGAAGCCCCCATTGTTGTAGTTTGCCAGACCGGAAATACAGCACGTGGGGCGGCAAATCAATTAAAGCAGCAAGGCTTTGAACAAGTAGCAGTTCTGTCCGGCGGCATGAGCGTATGGCGCAATGACAAGCTGCCGGTGGTATCCGGAAAGTAGTTTTTGTTAAAAAATTTAGGTACATTAGCGACACAAAAATGTACTCTTTATGCTCATTAGTTAACTAGTTATAGGATGTAAAATCATGGCTGAAGAACAGCAAACCAATGGCGCAGCAGCACCAAACGAACAACAATCACAAGTGCAGTTCGCTATTCAACGTATTTTTACCAAAGACGTTTCTTTTGAAGCACCGAATTCACCAGCCGTCTTCCGTAAAGAATGGAAGCCTGATCTGAAACTGGATTTAAACGTCAAACACGAAAAAATCGAAGACGGTGTCTATGAAGTGGTACTGACACTAACAGCGACCAATAAAGTTGAAGACGAAGTCGCATTCTTGTGCGAAGTACACCAGGCCGGTATCTTCACTATCGGTGAAGAAGTCCAGGAAGGCCAGCTTGCCCACATGCTGGGTTCATTCTGTCCAAATATTCTGTTCCCGTACGCCCGCGAGTGTGTTGCTAGCTTAGTTAACCGTGCAACTTTCCCGCAACTGAACCTGGCGCCAGTTAATTTTGACGCAATTTTTGCACGTCATATGCAGCAACAAGCTGAGCAGAACCAGCAACCTCAGGCTGACGCATAAGTAAAGGCGACAACGCTTTTATGCACAAACCAAAGGTAGCTATTTTAGGGGCGGGCTCTTACGGCACCGCCCTTGCTATTTGTTTTGCCCGTAAAGGTATACCGACAATGCTGTGGGGACGCGATCCCGGGCAGGTCGCCAATATGCGCGAGCAACGGCAAAATAGCCAGTATTTACCAGACTGCCCCTTTCCCGAAAGTCTGCAGGTAACCGATGACCTGGCCGATGCCGTCAGTGATGTGGTTAACCTGTTGGTGGTCGTTCCCAGCCATGCGTTTTCAGGTTTACTGAAACAGATAAAGCCGTTGCTTCTGGATAACGCCAGAATAGCCTGGGCGACAAAAGGACTGGAGCCTGAAACAGGCCGCCTGCTGTACGAAGTCGCAAAAGAAGCATTAGGTGATAAACATCCGTTGGCGGTTTTGTCCGGTCCGACCTTTGCAAAAGAAATGGCGCAAGGCTTACCAACGGCGATTTCAATGTCTTCCACTGATGATCAGTTTGTGGAAGAGTTGTCCGAAATGCTGCATTGCGAGCGTTCCTTCCGGGTTTACACCAATGATGATTTTATTGGTATCCAGTTGGGCGGGGCGGTTAAAAACGTTATCGCCATTGGCGCTGGTATGGCTGATGGCATTGGTTTCGGGGCTAATGCCCGTACCGCTCTCATTACCCGCGGCCTGGCCGAACTGACACGGCTGGGACTCACCTTAGGGGCCCGCAGTGAGACCTTCACTGGTATGGCAGGGCTGGGTGATTTGATTTTAACCTGTACCGACAATCAATCACGCAACCGCCGATTTGGTCTGGCTCTGGGGCAGGGCAAAACTGTTGATTCAGCGCTGGAGTCAATAGGTCAGGCGGTAGAAGGCTACCGAAATACTCGCGAAGTTGTTGCACTGGCTCAGCGGGCCGGGGTTGAAATGCCGATTTGCGAGCAGCTGTATGCGGTTTTATACGAGCATAAGCCGCCCCGGCAGGCGGCCATTGATTTACTCAGTCGTACTCGTAAAACCGAATCTTAGCAGCCTAGCTGGCGGCAAGCTGTTGTTCAATGGCTTGCCATTGCTGGGCGAAGTGCTCCGTCGGTAAGCGTTTAAAGTCTGAACGCACAAATTGTGTTATTTTCCCGTCTACATAACTCAGCAGTAAGTTAGCTAAAACGCCTTCGTCGATAGCAAACTTTTGCTGCTCGCGTAAAGCCTTTTCCCGCAAAACCTGTTTCAGCTGGGCTTCGATACGATTAAACAAATCGTCAATGCGGCTACGCAAACGATCGTGCTCGCCCATTAAAGCATCGCCGGTGATCACACGGCTAATGCCCGGGTTGCGTTCAGCGAACGTTAAAATCAGCTGCAAAATCGCGTGGCAGCGATTAAGGGTATTTTTTTCATTATCAAAAATAAGGTTGATGCTACCTAACAGCGTATTTTCAACAAATTCGATCAGCCCCTCAAACATGCGTGCTTTTGACGGGAAATGCCGATACAAAGCTGCCTCGGAGACACCGAGGTTAGCGGCCAGTTTGGCAGTAGTAATGCGCTGACCCGGGCTGGTTTCCAACATAGCAGCCAGAGCCTGTAAAATTTCTTCGCGACGATTGCGTTTTTGCTGCGCCATCGTAATCCCTCATATTGTAATTATCGTTATTGTAATTCGGGCTATTGACTACCTGAGTGGCCAAAACCGCCGGCGCCACGTTTGGTTTCGGTAAATTGATCAACAATATCCAGTTGCGCCTGAACGACCGGTAAAATGACCAGCTGAGCAATACGGTCGCCGGGCTCAATGGTGTAATCCTGCTGGCTACGGTTCCAGACCGAGATTTTCAGTTCTCCCTGATAATCGGAGTCGATTAAACCCACTAAATTGCCCAGTACAATGCCATTTTTGTGGCCCAGTCCGGAACGCGGCAGTAAGGTGGCTGCGTAATCCGGGTTACCAATGTACATGGCCAGCCCGGTGCCGACCAGGACCGTTTCGCCGGCTGCAACGGTCAGTGGTTGATCCAGGCAGGCGCGCAGATCCATACCAGCGGACCCCGTTGTTGCATACTGAGGTAACGGAATATCCGTGCCAATTTTCGAGTTAAGAATTTTTACTTCTACCGAGGTCATTACCACTTTGTCCTTGTTCAGTATGATTAAAAAAACGCTCTGCAAACAATAAGTTCAGTTGCCGGGCTAAGGCAACTTTTGGTTGTGCCTGAAACGACTTTTCGCCGTCAGCCCAGTAGACGGTGACTGCATTATCTTCACTGTTAAAACCAATCGCTTTATCACTGACATCGTTAGCCACAATCAACTGCAGTTGCTTGCGACAGAGCTTCTCGCGTGCATGCTTTTCCAACTGCTGAGTTTCTGCCGCAAATCCGATACAAAATGGCGGCGCTTGCTGTGCCGCAACGGTACTTACAATATCAGGATTTTTGACCAAGTGAATAACAGGGGGCGCATCCTGCTGCTCTTTTTTAATTTTTTCTGCAGCGACGTTTGCCGGCCGGTAGTCAGCAACTGCAGCACAGCTGATAAAAACGTCCATTGGCTGAGCCTTAACCGCGGCCAGCATTTGCTCGGCCGTTGCAACCTTAACGCAGTTAACTCCCTCGGGTACCGGCAGCTCAACCGGACCTGAGACTAACGTTACCCGCGCGCCGGCTTGTGCCGCTGCCTTAGCCAGTGCGTAGCCCATCTTACCTGAGCTATGGTTGCTGAGGTAACGAACTGGGTCAATGGCCTCCCGCGTAGGTCCGGCGGTGATTGTAATGCGTTGCCCTTGCCAGAGGTTGTCAGCGCTTTGCTGACTGGCGAGAAGCTTTATCGTCAGGGCGCGTAGCTCGGTGGGCTCCAGCATACGGCCGGCGCCGGTATCCCCGCACGCTTGAGAGCCACTACCGGGTCCCCAGATAGTGACACCTCTGGCAGCGAGTTTTTCGATATTTTCCTGCACCACAGCTGCCGCCCACATTTGCTGGTTCATAGCCGGAGCGATGGCGACCGGGGCTGCACTGGCAAGTACTATGGTCGTCAGCAAGTCATCGGCCATCCCGGCGCTTAGCCGGGCTACCAGGTTGGCGCTGCCCGGAGCAATCACTATTAAGTCAGCCCATTTCGCTAATTCAATATGGCCCATTGCGGCTTCTGCTGTAGGATCCAGTAGGTCGCTGGAAACTGGATTTGCGGACACTGCCTGTAAGCTAAGTGCTGTGACAAACGCTTCGGCACCGCTGGTTAATACCACCCGAACGTTAGCACCCACTTCGCGCAAACGGCGCACCAAGTCCGGGGTCTTGTAGGCTGCAATGCCCCCGGAAATACCGACAACAATGTTTTTGTTTTGCAGTGGCTGCATGCTCGCTCTCTCGCTCGTAAAGAACATTTAATGTGAGTAAAGATAACACGACCGGGGTGTTCGGGGTAGTCACGACTATACTGCAACTTTTTGCGCAGGCGGGAGTGTTGATGAAAATAAAAGAGTGGCCCACATCCGAACGGCCGCGGGAAAAGTTGCAGCTACAGGGAGCGGGCTTTTTAACCGACGCCGAATTGATTGCTATTTTGTTAGGGAGCGGCCGGCGTGGGCAGGACGTGGTTTCTTTTGCCCGCCAGTTGTTAACGGATTTTGACGGTATTGGTCCATTACTCAGTGCTACACCAGAGCAGCTACTGTCCTGCCCTGGTATTGGCCCGGCGCGGGTAACTCAATTGCAGGTGGTGCTGGAGTTATCACGTCGTTATTTACAATGGCAATTGCAACGACAGGATGGCTTTACCGAGCCGGCAATGGTAAAAGACTACCTCACTACACAGTTGCGACACCAGGCACGAGAAGTATTCGTTGTGTTACTACTGGACAGTCAGCATCGGCTGCTGCGTTATCAGGAACTGTTTCATGGAACCATTAATGCGGCTCCGGTATATCCGCGGGAAGTATTAAAAATGGTGATGCAATATAATGCCGCGGCGGTTATTTTAGCTCATAACCACCCTTCGGGCGTTGCCGAACCAAGTCAGGCCGACCAACGCGTAACCGATCGTTTGAAAAAGGCACTGGGCTTGATTGATGTAGCTTTGCTCGATCATTTTGTGATTGGTAGCGGGGCGCCGGTATCTTTTGCCGAGCGAGGTCTTTTATAATGTCAGCTGGTTTGAAACGCTGCAAAAGTAAACACAGAAAGCGCTGGAAGATCCGCTGAGTTTAGCGTAAAATTCGCCGCGATAGATCGGAAAGGATCAAAAAACCGCCGTTTTAGCTTGATTAGCGGGCCTGTTTGCTGTATAAAATGCGCCCTCGGATTTCTAGGCAAGGTCAAATTGGGCGACAGGCGAGCTTGCAGCAATTTTGGAGTAAAGACATGTCACAAGTATGCCAGGTTACAGGTAAGCGTCCGGTAGTCGGTAATAACCGCTCACACGCACGCAATGCGACTAAACGTCGCTTTTTGCCAAACTTACAAAGCCACCGTTTCTGGGTTGAAAGCGAGAAACGTTGGGTAAAATTACGCATTTCGACTAAAGGTATGCGTATCATTGACAAAAACGGTATCGACTCGGTATTAGCGGATCTCCGCGGCCGTGGTATCAAGGTGTAAGGAAAAGATATTATGCGCGATAAGATTCGTTTGGTGTCGTCTGCAGGTACAGGTTATTTTTACACTACAGACAAAAATAAGCGCACCATGCCAGAAAAGATGGAGATCAAAAAATACGATCCAGTGGTTCGTAAGCATGTGATCTTTAAAGAAGCTAAAATCAAGTAAGATTTAGGCTTTAGCTGTTCAAAAAACCGGCCTCAGGCCGGTTTTTTATTATCTGCGGTGGAATAAATTCCGGCCATGACTAACGCGGCGGATCGACGATGCCGGAAATACTGGCGTTAAGGCGGAACCAGCCTGTAATACTCAGCCGGTCACGAAAAGACGGCAGTACCTCATGCACAAATTTGTCGCTTAAAAACACCACCAGGGTTCCCCGCTCGGGTTTCACTTGCTTGAGTACCTGACCACGTTCTCCGTAGATAACCAACTGCCCGCCGTGTTCGTCCTGCCAGTTCTCGTTAAGGTACATAACCGTGGTCAGGCGCCGATTACTGCGCCCTTTAAAAGCATCCAGGTGCTTTTTGTAAAAAGCGCCGCTCGGGTAATGAGCAAAATGACACTCATAGTCGAATAAACCAAGAAAAAGTTGGCGATTAAGCCATATCCTTAGCTCATCCATAATAGCCAGATACGCGGACTCGGGTTCATGCTCGTCGGTTAACCAGCGAATACGGTCATTACGTACCATGGTGTTAATGGTTTGCTGTTGCGCGCGACCAACGGCGGCAGTGCTCCAGAACTGACTTGGTATCGCGTTTGCGTATTGGTGCAACCGAGCTGCAAAAGGAGCTTGCAGAAAGTTTGGGATAATACAATAGCCATCGTCACTAAGCTGATTAACAATATCGTCCAGATGAGGAGTTGCGGGCATCGGTCACTATTTGTCCAGAGTTGGTAACTGAGGGCGAATATAGGGTATTCTAAATTATCCTACAAGCCCTTTATGAGTCGGCTCATGAAACGAAAAGATAAGCGCACGATTTTTGGTATCACCCTGTCAAAACGGGCCTGGAACAACGTTCTGGTTTACGTGGTGTTGTTACTCATGTTTTTATTCTGGTTTTCTGCGCCGGATAGTCCGGCACCCGGTGGACAGCCAAAAAACGGTGATACAATGCAGCTCATGCCGGCTGACAGTGGCTTGCAGAGTATTCAGATTGCTGATCAGGAAATTCGTTTGTCAGAGTCGGGCTGGCAGTGCTCAGCACCTTGCGCGTTGACGCCGCAACAGGCGCAGGCGGTGGCTGAGGCCTGGCAGAACCTTGAGATAAAAGCCTCGTCACAGCAGCCGACCGAGAAACTGTTGGATGTTCAGCTTGGTTTTGTTGGTAATCAGCAGGCTCTGGTGGAGTTGTATACCCAGCCGCAATTGTTGCTGCGTTTACCGCAACAGGATAAAGTCTACCAACCCGTTAATGTGTCTGTAGAGCAGCTGTTAGGACGCTAGTATTATGCCGGAATTACCCGAAGTCGAAGTGAGTCGTTTAGGTATCAGTCCTCATATTGAGGGTCAGCAAATTTCTGCCGTAAGAGTGCATGATAGCCGTTTACGCTGGCCGGTGCCGGCTCAGGTTCATCAGGTGGAAGGTGAACGCTTAACGGCCATCCGGCGGCGTGCCAAGTATCTGCTGCTGGAAACCGGCGCAGGAACCCTGATCCTGCACTTAGGTATGTCCGGAGCTTTGCGGGTCGTCCCCTCAGCCACCACACTAAAAAAACATGACCACATCGAAATAGTCTTTGAGCATGGTGTCTCATTGCGGCTTAATGACCCGCGCCGGTTTGGCGCCTTGTTATATTCAGAGACAGAGGTCATGAACCATTCCTTACTCAGCAAGTTAGGTCCGGAGCCGCTGACAGAAGCCTTCAATACCGATTACCTGTGGCAACGCTCGAGAGACCGCAAACAGTCGGTAAAAACCTTTTTGATGGATAACCAGGTGGTGGTGGGGGTGGGTAATATTTATGCCAATGAAGCCTTGTTCAAAGCTGGCATCAACCCTAAACGCTCCGCCGGCAAGATCAGTAAACAGCGTTATGAAAAGCTGGTCCCTATAGTTAAGCAAACCTTATCGGAAGCGATAAAACAGGGCGGCACGACGTTGCGAGACTTTACTAATGTTGACGGCAGTCCGGGTTACTTCGCGCAACAACTACTGGTTTATGGACGCGGCGGTAAACGCTGCGTTAACTGCCGGCAGATACTAAAAGAAATCCGCCTGGGCCAGCGCAGCACGGTTTACTGTACCCAGTGTCAGCGTTGATGGCGGTTTAAAAACCTACGATATTGCTCAACAAACTCAGAAGTTGCCGACACAAACGGCATGTGCGCAGATTGCCTGTAAAGCATTGCGTCAGAGTCAGGCGCCAGTTTATCCACTAATGGGATGACAGAGGCAGGCACCAGCGAGTCCAGGCGTCCGTAAATGCGGTACAGGGGCATGTTTAACGAGCTAAGATGGGCCCGCAAATCTGTCGTTTGTAAGGCGCTAAGACCGTTGCGAAGGCTCTCGGGGTTGGCCATGGGTTTGCTGAACACCCATTCGCGAACCTGTTTAATTTGTTCTTTGGCGTGAGGGCTACCCATTGCCTGCACGGCTAAAAAACGCTCGACGGTTTGCTTAAAATCTTTACTGAGCTGGCGCTGAAATTGCTGTAACAGCGCCGACTTGATGCCCGGCCACTGGGGTTGCTCTACAAAACAGGGTGATGATGCTACCGTAGTCAGTGTGGCAATTCGGTCGGGAGCACGTAATGCCATTTCGGTAGCAACTAACCCACCGAGTGACCAGCCAATCAGATGAAAGCGCTGGGGCAGCACCGCCAGTAGTGCTGCACTGACATCTTCAAGGTTAGCACTGAACAGTTCGTCATGGCTGTCACCAAAGCCGGGCAAATCCACAGCCGTTATCCGCTTATCGCTACTAAGCCCGTTAATCAATGGAGACCAGACATTAGCATTCATGCCCCAGCCATGGAGTACAACAATATCTTCACCGACGCCTACGGACTGTTGCCAGATAGCCACTATAATCTGCCTTTTAAGTTTCAGAGGAAGGCATATGCTAGCGAGGTTAAGGCGGTTAGCCAATGCTTCAGGGGCAAATAGTTGTCTGTTGTGTAAGCTGTATTATGTTGGCGAAGTCGGTATTTGTGATTATTGTGCAGCGCACTTGCCACGTTGGTTTCCCCGTTGCTGTCAACACCTCAGTAACCAGGGTTGCGCAAAGTCTCCGGCAGCGCAGTACTGGTTTGCCTGCCTGCGCTGGACAGCGCTGACTCAGGGCTTGATTTACCGCTATAAAGAGAGCGGGCAATGGGATTTGGTATTGCCGTTTAGTTACTGGCTGGCAGCCCATCTGCTGCGGTGTTATGACTATCACCAGCAGGCTTTGCCGGACGTTGTCATTGCCATGCCAATGACCGAACGGCGCTGGCGCCAACGCGGCTTCCATCATACCGGGCAACTTGCGCAACAGGTCAGTCACTTATTAAAGCTGCGCTATCAGCCTGCGGCTTTGCGCTTACTCAGAGAAACGCCGCGACAAAAGCAACAAAGCCGAAACCAGCGCTGGCAGGCAACAAAGAACAGTCAGTATTGTCGCTACGACTTTAGTCAATTGCGGGTTGCGGTACTGGACGATGTCATAAGCTCGGGCGCCACCATGTCTGCTGCCGTCGCTGCCCTGCGCAAAGGCGGGGCGTCGCAAATACACTGTTGGGCCTTAATCTATAATCAGGGTGACTAGCCAGCAGCACTAACTTAGGTTAAACTATACCCTAGTATTTTAGTCAAGTTTTACGCAGGTAAAGTGCAAAGGTGAGCAGTATGATTCGGATAACGGAAACGGCACAACAACATTTTGCAAAGCTATTAGCCGAGCAACCCGAAGGCACAGGCATCCGGGTGTTTGTGGTTAATCCTGGCTCGCCTACCGCGGAATGCGGGGTTTCTTACTGTCCACCTGATGCCATCGAAACCGATGATGAGCGCTTCCCGTTTAATGGTTTTGACGCGGTTGTGGATTCGGGTAGTGCGCCCTTTCTGGAAGATGCCGTAATAGATTTTGAAGAGCAGGAAATGGGATCGCAGCTTACCTTAAAGGCGCCCAATGCCAAGGCTCGTAAAGTAGCAGACGATGCGCCGCTAATCGAGCGGGTTGAATACCTGATTCAGGCAGAAATTAATCCGCAGCTGGCGAATCACGGCGGCAATGTAATGATCACCGAAATTACTGATGAAGGCGTGGCGGTGTTGCAGTTTGGCGGTGGTTGTAATGGCTGCAGCATGATTGATGTCACCGTTAAAAACGGCATCGAAAAAGAATTATTGGAACGTTTCCCCGATGAAGTGACCGGTGTGCGCGACGTCACCGAACATGAGCGCGGCGAGCACTCTTACTACTAAGCATTAATTTTGCGCGGCCTGATGCCAGTTAACCCTTAACCAAAGGGCCTGCATCAGGCCACGCATTAATAAAAAGCCGCTAAGCGCCATCCACAGGCCATGATTCTGTAACGGTAAACCCAGCCACCAAAGTGGCAAAAATCCAAATAGCGCGGCCAGTATCATTGTATCGCGCATCCCTCTGCTTAACGATAAGCCGATATAAACACCGTCAAACCAGTAACTCCAGTGGCCAATTAACGGCAGCAGAATAATCCATGGTAAATAAGCCCGGGCGTGCTCAACAATATTTGGCAGGTCGGTGATTAAGCCAATGATTTGGTCACCAAACAACCAGAAGATCAGGCTGTAAAGCAGGGCGAAAATTGACGACCAGACCAGAGTTAGCTGACACCAGTAGCGAATACGCTCTGGCTGTTGTTGCCCCTTAGCGGCCCCGGTCAGCGCTTCGACCGAGTAGGCAAGACCGTCCAGACCCAGCGAGATCAGCATTAGAAACTGCATCAGTACCGCGTTTACTGCCACCACGTCAGACCCGTAACGGGCCGCAAAGCCGGTCATCGTGGCCATACAAAGTTGTAATACCAGGCTGCGAATAAAAATGTTGCCATTAACATTGGCGTATTGGCGTAGTTTCTCCGGTACGATGCTTAGATTACGCGGTGACCAGTTCAGCGCCCGGGCGCACCAGTAGATGCCAATAATCGCAGTGACGTATTCGGCGCTAACAGAGGCCCAGGCGGCACCAATAACATTTAGGTTTAAGCCGACGATTAAAATGATATCCATGACGACGTTAACCGCGTTGGTTATGATCGCAAGCCACATGGCTCTGCCACTTTGCTGGCGCCCCAGTAAGACACCCAACGCAATTAACGTTGCCAGGGCGGCTGGTGCTGACCACAAGCGGATGCTGATGTAATCACTGGCCAGGGGAACCAGTTCGGCAGCGGGCTGTATAACCCAGATCGCCAGTTCGATGATCCAGGGCGAGAAAAAAACAATCAGAACGCCGAGGCTAAGAGCCAGCGTCAGACCGTGATTAAAATGTTGCTGCTGTGCGGACAGATCGCGAGCGCCAAACGACTGAGCAATATAGCCGGTGGTCGCCATCCGTAAGAACACCGCCAGTAAATAAATAAAACTAACCACCATAGCGCCAATGGCAACAGCGGACAGGTAGATAGCATCGGGTAAATGGCCTATGATGGCAGTATCGACAAGGCCAAGCATGGGCGCTGCGATATTAGATAAGATCATCGGCAGGGCGATAGCAAAGACTTTTTTATGATCCCGCCATGGGAAGCGACATAATTTACGCAGCACGATCTTATCTCATTCTACTGAACGAGTGCGGGAGTTTAGCATGAAATTTATACCTCTGTTATCAGCTTCATTATTGTTACTGGCCTGCACAGACAGCCGCTCTCAAGAGCCCCGGGATAACAGCATTGCGATACTGCAATATCATCATGTCTCGGACGCAACTCCCGCGGTAACATCGGTTACACCGCAGCAGTTTGAAAGCCATCTGGACTATTTGGCAGATAACGAATTCCAGGTATTTTCGATCACTGAAGCTCATCAACGTATTGAGCAAGGACAGGATTTTCCCGAAAAGGCCGTGGTAATAACCTTTGATGATGGTTACCACAACGTTTATCACAATGCTGCCGAATTGCTAGAGCAGCGAGGTATGCCCTATGCCGTGTTCGTTAACCCTGACTTAATGGCATCCACGCCCTCGGCTTATATGAGCTGGGAGCAACTGCGCGATTTGCAGCAACGCGGTGCGACTATTGTTAATCATGGTCAGACCCATGATCACCTCATCCGCCGACGCAGTGGGGAAAGCCAGGCTGACTGGCGGCAGCGAATGAAATACGATGTGGTGTCAGCGCAACAGGCTATCGATGATAATTTAGGCGAACAACCTAAGTACTTTGCTTACCCTTTTGGCGAGTACGATCCTGACTTACAGCAACTGTTAAAGCAGTGGGGCTTTTTGGGTTTCGCCCAACACAGCGGTCCCTGGAGCCCTTACAGTGAAAAAACAGCGATTACCCGCTTTCCGGCCTCGGGACGCTACGCCCGCCTGGAAACGCTGGCGACAAAATTAAATAGTCGCGCATTGCCGGTCATTGACTACCAGCCCCAGGATCCACTATTAAAACATCAGCAGACAAAGCCAACCCTGCGGGTCACTCTAGAGCAGAGTAAGTCTTTTCAGCGTCAGGCGTTACAGTGCTTTAGCGGCGGTGATGTATTAAAACCTGAATGGCAGTCAGAAACCGAATTTAGTGTAACGCCGACATCGGACTTACCCATTGGCCGCTCACGTATCAACTGCACCGCCCCTGCTACAGAGGGCAGTCCTTATTACTGGTTTTCGGCCGCTTTTATCCGGCCAGACAGCTCGGGTAGTTGGCCGGATTAGCAATCCGGCTAGTCAACGATTAGCGCGAAGTCCTGTTGCAGTTGCTGCATGTCGACAACGGGTATTTCGCCGGGTACCGGGTCGGCATTAAAAATCGCTGTCCGGTTGCCCTGCGGATTAACCAGTATGATAGCGGCACTGTGATTAACCAGATAGTTTTCCTCGTCTTCTTCGGGTACCGAATACATCAGGCCTAAATCGCGGACAAAAGGAAACAGCTGCGGGTGCTCAGCGCGAATCCCGACAAAATCGGAACCAAAGTAGCCGGTATATTCGTTTAAACGCTGCAGCGAATCGCGTTTAGGATCAACTGAAATCAGCCAGACTTTAACCGGCACATCGGTATGGTCTTGTAGTTCCGGTAGTGCGCGACGCAGGTCAGACATGGTGGTGGGACAGATATCGGGGCAATAGGTATAGCCGGTAAACAATAAGGTCCATTGCCCCTCTAACGCCGCATTAGCGATAGGTTGCTGACTATCCGTCGACTCTAACTGAAATGGCTTTAACGCCCGGGGAGGCTGGTAAATCAGCGCTTCTGGCTCTGGCTGCGGCCATAGCTGATAGGCAAAGTAACCAATGCCTGCCGCCAGTAAGGCAGCGAAAAGATAAAGGGCTTTATGCATATATGAGTGGCTCGCTAAAGGTAGTGGTCAATAAGCAAAAGGACGAATAAGAGCATTAAATGCCAGATTGAAAAGGCAAACATATTAAAAGCCGTTTTCTTACTGGGCGCATATTTGAGCTTCCAGGCGTAAGCAAGGAAGACCGCATTCAGCAACGTCACGCCGACCAGATAAATTACTCCGGTCATGCCAACCAGGTAGGGCAAAAAGCAAACGACCGAAAGCAGAATCGTATAAAGGAAAATGCAGGTTTTGGTAAATTCGGTACCGTGAGTGACCGGTAGCATAGGCACTTTAGCCCGGGCGTAATCTTTTTCTCTGTGTACGGCTAATGCCCAGAAGTGGGGGGGCGTCCAGGTAAATATGATCATAACCAGCAAAATCGCATGCCCGTGAATTTCGTTAGTCACCGCCGTCCAGCCTAACAATGGCGGTGCAGCACCTGCGAGCCCGCCAATAACAATGTTCTGTGGGGTCGCACGCTTTAAAAACATGGTATAGACCACCGCGTAACCGACCATGCTGGCAAAGGTTAACCAGGCCGTCAGCGCATTGACCCAAGTGTAAAGGGTAATAAAGCCTATAAGTCCGAGGGCGGTAGCAAAACTGGCAACTCTTATTGGCGAGAGATTGCCCTGGGGCAGCGGCCGCCGCAGGGTCCGGGCCATTTTAGCGTCGATGTGACGATCGACTAAATGATTGATCGCAGCCGCTGCTGCCGACATTAAGCCAATACCAGTAAGCGCGGGCACCAGCGTCTGCAGCGCCACCCATTGCGGCTGCGCCAGTGCCATACCGACGACCGCCGTCAGTAGCAATAAAGCGACAACCCTTGGCTTGGTTAATTCAAGATAATCCCGCCAATGCGCGCTGCGTTGTTGTAATTTTTTTGTAGCAACGTAAGTTGGCATAACATACTCCTTTATGCTTTTCTGGACAGGTTGTAGTTAAGAGCGACCAGAGACAGCAATAACAGGGCTCCCACAGCATTGTGAGAAACCGCAACCCATAATGGTAAGCTGAATACCACGTTACTGATACCCAGTGCAATTTGCAAAATTAATAACAGACTAATAACAATCAAAGAGCGCCGAAAAAAGCCTGATGCGGCTTTTCGCCAACATTTAAACAGCAACCAGCCCAATACCGCAGTCGCGACGATAGCGCCAAACCTATGGACAATATGCATAGTCATGCGGTCATCGTAATCGTGTGCACCAAACTGGTAGGTATCGGCTGCGGGTACACTAAAGGCACCGCTAAAGTCCAGCTTACTTGCCCAGTCACCTTCACAAAACGGCAACTCGGTGCAGGCGACAGCTGCGTAGTTTGCTGCAACCCAGCCACCCAGAGCAATCTGAGCGAAAAT
The DNA here is from genome assembly GCF_044797955.1 of Idiomarina seosinensis. Taxonomy (GTDB): domain Bacteria; phylum Pseudomonadota; class Gammaproteobacteria; order Enterobacterales; family Alteromonadaceae; genus Idiomarina; species Idiomarina seosinensis_A. Next base: position 223,382 of record NZ_CP085211.1, read on the forward strand.
GACCAGCAAGGCGAAAAAAGCCAGCCCCCGGTATTGGCGTAAAGCGGGGTCGCCGCCCGCCAGACGATAGGGTGCCAGACGCAGGTAAAGTAAAAACAATAACGAAAAAACGGTAAACCCACCGAGCAGATGACCCATGACGATTAAAGGCTGCAGGTTCATTGTCACCGTCCACATTCCCAGCGCTGCCTGAAAAGTCACCAGCAGTAAGAGAAAGGTCGGCAGTTTGACGGGGGTTGGCTTTTGGCTCGGCACATTTTTTTGCCGCCAGGCAGTAATCGCAATGACCAGAATGAGCAGGCCCAGAGTACCGGCAAAGTAGCGATGGATCATTTCGTTCCATGCTTTATCAAGCTCAAAAGGAGCATCGGGATACAGTGCTTCAGCCTGAGCGATTTGTTCAGCCTGGGTTGGTACGCCTAAAAAACCATAACAGCCTGGCCAGTCCGGGCACCCGAGGCCCGCTTCGGTCAGCCGGGTAAAAGCACCCAGCACGATGACACAAAACGCCAGGACGAGACTCACTTTAACGAGAATACGCATGCTTTTACCCTATTCGTGATAATTTCAGTAGTTTACGTAAATCCGCGAGTACGTTTTTACCCTCCAGAATCATGGCTTCTTTATCGGTATGGGTTGGGTAGTAAAGCATGACGTTATTCAGCGGATCGATAATAAACAGGGAGTCGGCCGGCAGATCGCTCAGCTGAGCTATTAGCTGTGGTGCCGTTGTGCGGTCGATATTTAAACGCTCAAGATGCGGTTCTGTATTAGCTGCGGCGCCCTGAGCTAAGACAACCGGGGTCACCCGATCCGTATCTTTGCCGACTGCGACATCGATTTGGTTCATTACATAAAGGGTGTTCTGGCAGCGGTTACCGCATTGTTCAGGGGCGACGTAGCCCAGTTTCCAGCCGTTGGGAAGAGCTTCAGTATCGGTTAGTGAAATCGCGTTAGCCAGTAGGGTGCCCTTATTAGTCCCTGCCTGGTACCAATGTTGGTCAAGAATAACCCAGGCAACAATGACAGGTAATAAAAAAGCAACTAAGACAATAATTAATGTGCGTCGTGAGCGATTTAGGGAGCTCATGAGGACTCCTCTTTTTTTTGTTTATTGGTTGTTATAACAGCTATGACAAAAATAATCAGTGCTGCCGTTGCTAAAGTGAACCATTGCAAAGCGTAAGCGTGATGTTTTTCCGCCGGCATAATTTGCGGCTGCCAATTCCGCTGAAAGCCAAACGACGCTTGTGGGTTTAGCAATATCACATAAGGCGCCATCTCGATACCAGTCAGCTCAGTTATCTCTTCAGGTACAAACTGTTGTACCCGACGGGGCCATAAAGTCGACTGTTGTTCGACGACCTGGTCGATAAATACGTTGGCTTCTGGATAGCGAACCAAGCCGGTTACATTAAGTTTCTGAGCCGGCAGTTCGACAGCAGGCAATTGTTGACGAGAAGCAGGGGCGGGTACCCAGCCTAAATTAACAGGCACCGGTGCTTGCAGGCTATCTGCCTGCAGCAGGCCAATGACGTGGTAGCCCGCCTGGCCCTCCTTTAGCTGGTTATCAAGCAAAAAGAATGCTTGCGGGTCAAAGCGGCCGGTAACACTAACAGGCTCAAAACGATCGGGCTGACGCCGTAGCAATGCCAAGTCAACGCGGCTATCTGACTTAAGCTGCTGACCCTGCTGGTAGTCGCTAAACAGTTGCTGTTTTTGCTCCGCCCGCGCCAGCTGCCAGAATCCCAACTTGACCATAACGCTAACTGCAAGCAGAGTAACTGATAGGGCCAAAAGAGGAATTTTTATGTTAGCTATTTTTAAAGTCATTATCGTCGCGCTATTAATTTTTATGGTGTTTAATCTGTTCCGGGCATTATTCGTAATGCTCCGCAACGATCCCAACAAACCACCAATGTCGCGCTATCTGGGCAGGCGAGTCGGTGTTGCAGCCATCGTACTATTACTTCTGATTATTGCCGCCTACAGTGGCCTTTTACCATTAAACCCGCGGCCCTATTAGAACCGCGGGAACCTTGCTACAGAACGTAAACAACAACAAATAAGCAAACCCAGACCACGTCAACAAAATGCCAGTACCAGCTGGTCGCCTGAAACGCAAATTGATTGTCAGGAGAAAAATGACCTTTTAGTACCCGCAGAAACATGACAATCAGCATGATGGTACCCAGGGTCACATGCATACCGTGAAAGCCAGTCAGCAGATAAAAAGTATTTCCGTAAATACCGGAATCCAGGGTTAACCCCAGTTGCTCGTAGGCATGGATATACTCGGCGCCCTGCAGATACAGGAAGATACAGCCCAGCACAACGGTAATACCCAGCATCACAGTCAGCTGTTTACGTTTGTTTTGCTCCAGGCCAACGTGAGCAAAATGACATGTGATCGAACTGGTAACCAGAATAATGGTATTAATGAGTGGTAGCCCGTACCAGCCCATAGCCTGTGTTGTAGTACCGCCGGGTGTTTCAGTCAGCGGCCACTGAGCGACAAATTGTGGCCATAAAACTTCGGCTGTCATTGCATTATTGCTGGCGCCGTCCAACCACGGAATGGCTATAACACGAGCGTAAAAAAGAGCACCGAAAAATGCTGCAAAAAACATGATTTCAGAAAAGATAAACCAGCTCATCCCTTGCTTATAAGAATCAGTCAGCTGGTTGCTGTGCATCCCCTTTACGGACTCATTGATTTGATCACGAAACCACCCAAACAGCATAATGGCCATTACGACCATGCCAATAATCAGTACAGTACTGCCAATGCCGTCCTGCTCGTTAGTCATCTCAATAACGGTTTTACCGGCGCCCCAGGCGATAAGGCCCATTCCAATAGCGCCAATAATAGGCCAGGGGCTGGACGCTGGAACGTAATAACTTTGTTGTTCGGCCATAACGACGTTTCCTTATTTTGATGTTTGTAGCTGAGCCAAAGTCTCAGCCGTCGCGTTGGCTGTCATATCATACAGCGTGTATGACAGTGTTAAGGTCGTAATGTGGTCCGGAATTTCCGGATCCAGGTAAAACTGCATTGGCATTTCAGTATCATCACCCGCAGCAAGAGGCTGCTGGTTAAAACAGAAACACTCAACTTTATTCAAATACAAAGAGGCCTCGGCCGGAGCGACCGAGGGTATTGCCTGAGCAACCATGTCATTGCCGGTAGGGTTACCGGCCAGAAAATTGACTACACGCACCTCACCCGGATGCACTTTGACCTGGTTTACCGAAGGCTCGAAGCGCCAGGGGATGCCCTGTGCATTGCGAGTAATAAACTGCACGTTGACGGTGCGCGACTTATCAACCTCGCTATGCGAAACCACAGCGGCCTCATTTTTGGTCCGGCCGTTAAAGCCGGTGACTTCGCAAAAAACATCGTAAAGCGGCACTAACGCAAAGCCAAAAGCAAACATGCCAGCGACTGTCAGTAGCAGCCGCTTGACAATTTTGCCGTGATCTGGCGCCTGGCGTTCAGATTCGGACATGGTATTACTCCACTTTCGGTGGTTTTTCAAAGGTATGCAGCGGCGCCGGAGAGGGCACAGTCCACTCCAGGCCTTCGGCTCCTTCCCAGGGTTTTGCCGGCGCTTTCTCGCCGCCGCGAACACACTTAATTACCAGCCACAAGAAAATCAGTTGCGATAAGCCAAAGGCAAAACCACCGATACTGGTGATCTGATTAATATCGGCAAATTGCGTGGCGTAATCCGGAATACGACGCGGCATGCCGGCTAAGCCAGCGAAGTGCATTGGGAAAAACAGCACATTGACCGAGATTAACGAAGTCCAGAAATGCAGTTTTGCCAAACCGGTGTCGAACATGTGTCCGGTCCACTTGGGCAACCAGTAATAAGCGGCAGCCATGATGGAGAAAACCGCACCGGATACCAGCACATAATGGAAGTGGGCCACCACAAAGTAGGTATCATGATATTGAAAGTCGACGGGAGTTATCGCCAGCATTAGCCCGGAAAAGCCACCAATAGTAAATAAAATTACAAAGGCGAGGGCAAATAACATGGGCGCTTCGAAGGTCATCGAACCACGCCACATTGTGGCCACCCAGTTAAAGATCTTAACCCCGGTCGGCACGGCAATAAGCAGCGTGCAGTACATAAAGAAGAGTTCAGCGAACAGCGGCATACCGGTCGTAAACATATGATGCGCCCATACCAAAAACGATAATATGGCAATCGAGGCGGTCGCATAAACCATGGATGCATAGCCGAACAGTCGCTTGCGGGCGAAGGCCGGAATAATCGCCGAAATTATGCCAAAAGAAGGCAGAATCATAATGTAAACTTCCGGATGTCCGAAGAACCAGAAAATATGCTGGAACATCACCGGATCGCCGCCACCGGCGGCATCAAAGAAACTGGTGCCAAAGTATTTGTCCGTCAGCACCATAGTGACAGCACCGGCCAGCACCGGCATCACAGCAATTAGTAAGAAGGCCGTAATTAACCAGGTCCAGACAAACAGCGGCATCTTCATGTAATTCATACCAGGCGCGCGCATGTTCATGATGGTAACGATGACGTTGATGGCACCCATAATTGAGGAAATCCCCAATATATGCATGGCAAACACGAACAGTGCGGTCGAATCGTTACTGTAAGTGGTAGAGAGCGGCGCGTAGAAAGTCCAGCCAAAGTTAGGGCCACCGCCTTCCATGAACAAGGTAGATAATAGAATCGCAAAACCAAAAGGCAGGATCCAAAAACTCCAGTTGTTTAGGCGCGGCAATGCCATATCCGGCGCCCCAATCATCATCGGGATCATCCAGTTGGCCAAGCCGGTAAAAGCGGGCATAACGGCACCAAACACCATAATCAGGCCGTGCACTGTGGTCATCTGATTAAAAAAGTCTGGTTCGACTAGCTGCAGGCCGGGCTGGAATAATTCGGCCCGAATAACCATCGCCATGGCACCGCCAACAAAAAACATAATTAAGCTAAACCACAAGTAAAGCGATCCGATTTCTTTGTGGTTTGTGGTAAACAACCAGCGGGTCAGGCCTGACGGCTTATGATCGTGGTGTTCATCGTGATGGATATCGTCCACTACTGTATTCATCACCGTCTCCTTATTGATTCATTGCTGCGTTGATATCAGCAGCTTGTATGGTTTCGCCGGTATCATTACCCCAGGCATTACGTTCGTAGGTGACAACTGCTGCCAGCTCGCGCATCGTCAGTTGTTGGCCGAATGCCTGCATGGCCGTACCCTGGACACCGTTAACGACGATATCGATATGTTCATCACGTTGATCTGGGTCGACGGATACCCCTTCACCGGCTAAAGCTGGGAACGTACCGGGAATGCCCTGGCCTTGACCCTGGTGACAAGCTGCGCAGGTACTGGTGTAAATTTTTTCACCCAAAGCCATCAGCTCATCCATGGACATCTCCATGTCCAGGAGTTCCTGCTCACGCTCTTTGGCTGCCACTTGCTCGCTTTCTGTCTCATTAATCCAGCGTTCGTATTCGGCAGGCTCTTTCGCGATAACCACAATGGGCATGAAACCATGGTCCTTGCCACACAACTCAGCGCACTGGCCACGGTATATGCCGGGTTCATCAATTCGGGTCCAGGCTTCGTTAATAAACCCGGGGTTGGCATCTTTTTTTACCGCAAAGTCCGGTACCCACCAGCTATGGATAACGTCATCGGAAGTCACTAAAAAGCGGATTTTTTGTCCGGTGGGAACAACCAGTGGATTGTCGACTTCTAACAAATAGTTTTCGCTTTTCTTAAATTTATTTTGAATTTGCTCTTGCTGAGTTGCCAGCCGACTAAAAAACTCAACGTCGCGGTCAAAATATTTATAGTGCCATTTCCATTGGGAGCCCGTTACCTGCACGGTAATGTCAGCATCGGAAGTGTCTTCCATGGCTATCAGCGTTGAAGTCGCCGGAATGGCCATGCCAACCAGAATTAAAAAAGGAACAATGGTCCAGGCAATTTCAACCTTCACACTTTCATGAAACTTGGCCGGCTCGCGGCCCTTCGATTTTCGGTGACGAATCATTGAAATGAACATCAGACCAAACACGACTACACCAATGACGCAGCAAATATAAAAAATGGTCATGTGGAGGTCGTAGACACGGTTACTGACTTCAGTGACACCTTGGGTCAGATTAAGGCGGTTTTGGGCTTGTGCAGAAAACCCAAACAACGCCGTTAGTGCCAACAGCGGCTGCATTTTCACGTGACTTCTCCTCTTATTCTTCTTCAAGCCAGCCCAAAAACTGAGCTAGTGAGTGATGAAGAACAAAGAGGTAAGCAGAAAAAGGAACAGCTTCTCCCCAGAAATCGCTTTCCCTACCAACTCTTTGTTGTAATTTTATAGTTATATTAATTTATATAGTTGGGTAGCCCTATTTATTAACGAATTTAGTCGCAAAGATCCACAACAAACGCACCGGTTGTTCAAAAAGTAGTCAAAAATGTAAAAAAAAGGCTGCGAGAGCAGCCTAAACACATTATTGGAGGACTGAGTAGGGGTCAGTGCAGGTGAGTCAATAATGTGTTTTCTTCAAACAGAAAGCTTTTTGTCTGGCTCAGCCGGGTTGCCATTTTTATCCGCTGGCTGAAGCGCGGCGCAATATCATCAAGCCAGCCAATGACGATACTGCTGGTGCCTGATAAAAGCGCTTGTTCTACGGCCCATTGACGCTGCTGAAAATCGTTAGTTCGCAACCAACGAACTCTTTGAGAAGAGATACCAGCCGCCAGTAGCTGGCCGATAAACTCGCGTTGGCCACCCACTACCGTAATCCATTGTTCACTCGGACAGTTCCGGCAACAGTCGATAACTTGTGCCAGTGACGTATCAACCGCCGTTGCGGATGAGTTATTTTGCCCAACGCTTGCTGCAGGACTCTGCCATAAGCCTGGGTGATAGGACTTAGTGATATGCTGAAACTTCATAAGTTAGCTCCATTGCGTATGACGCCGACGGCTAAGCCCTCGATGGCAAATACCTGCCGGGAGAGGTCGACGACAATGGTTGAAAAGTCACTGTTTTCAGGATGCAGTAACACATTTCGGCCTTTTTGTTCAAAGCGCTTTACCGTGACATCGTCTTCTACCCGGGCAACCACAATCTGGCCGTTACGGGCCTGTTCGGTCTTATGAACCGCTAATAAGTCACCGTCTAAAATACCAATGTCACGCATACTCATACCGTTAACTTTAAGCAAAAAGTTTGCCGCAGGATGAAACATACTGTCGTCGACTTTAAAGTGACCCTCGATATGTTCCTGAGCCAGGATAGGGGACCCGGCTGCGACCTGGCCGATTAACGGTAAGCCTTCTTCAATGTCGTAGTCGTCACCAATCAGGCGGATGCCGCGTGACATGCCAGGCAAAATTTCGATAACACCTTTGCGTGCCAGTGCTTTTAAATGTTCCTCTGCAGCATTAGCCGAGCGGAATCCAAGTTTACTGGCTAGTTCAGCCCGGGTAGGCGGCATCCCCGTTGCTTGTAAATTATCTTTAATTAATTCAAGAATTTCTGACTGCCGGGCCGTTAATGGACGCATAGTGTTACCTGTTTATTTGTACAGTATACTGTGAGTATATACAGGTGATTATTTTTCGCAAGCAATTTTCTGCAAGCTTTTTTTAGTCCCGGTGATTATCCTGTATACTGACGTTTTGGTGATGTTTAAAACGCAATGGCGGTAATTATTCGGATGGCGAATCAGAGTTTAGGTTATCTTCTGTTAAAATATCCTCTGCGGTGGATGACGCGGTTTATTTCAATTGCGGATGACGTCGAATCCGAGCAGTCGCCGCTGGGTAGTAAGCCTTTGGTTTACGTGATGCGCTCTACCTCCAAGGCTGACTTTTCAATTCTGCAGCAAGCAGCTGAACGGATGCAGCTACCGGATCCACAAAAGCCCCTGCACATCGATGGTCAGAAATTCCCGCGCGTCATGTTTCTGGAGCAGGCCGAAACAGACTCTTCGCAGCAGGCAATCGCTGAATTTCAGCACTTGCTGCAGGCGCATCAGAGCCAGTCAGACCTGGATGTCCATCTTTGTCCGGTGGGCATTTTCTGGGGCCGCAAGCCGGGCCAGGAAGCCCATGCCGGTAACGCAATGACAGGGGATTTAGACAATCCCGGCCACTTCAGAAAATTTTGGCTGGTGATGTTTTCAGGCCGCCAGGTGTTGTGCCGTTTTTCGCGCACTGTCAGCCTGGGTACCATGGCGCGGCAAAGCGGCAGCGACCTGAAAATAGCGCACAAATTGGCCCGTGTCGCCCGGGTACATTTTGTGCGTATGCGCCATGCGGTTGCCGGACCCAAGCTAAGCGATCGTAACGAGCTGATGCGGACACTGATTGATTCACCGGCGCTTAAAAAGGCCGTAGCGGACGAGCAGCGCAGTAATCGTGTGAGTGCGCCCGAAGCGCGTAAAAAGGCCTTAAGTTACCTAAATGAAATTGCCGCCAATTACAGTGAAACTCTGGTTCGTGTGCTCGACCGGTTAATGACCTGGATGTGGAGCCGCATATATAACGGAATCGACGTTCGTGGTGGCGACCGGGTCAGAAAACTGGCGCAACAAGGCCACGAAATTATCTATGTGCCTTGCCACCGCAGTCACATGGACTACTTATTGCTCAGCTATGTCATCTATAAAGAAGGCCTGGTGCCACCGCATATCGCAGCCGGTGTTAATCTTAACTTTTTCCCGGTTGGTTCTATTTTCCGTCGTGGCGGTGCCTTTTTCATACGCCGCAGCTTTCGGGGTAATAAACTCTACTCTGCGGTGTTCAGGGAATACCTGAGCTGGTTGTTTCAAAAAGGCTACCCGGTTAAGTATTTCACCGAGGGCGGACGCTCCAGGACAGGCCGCTTATTGCCGCCTAAAACGGGTATGCTGGCAATGACCATTCAGGGAATGCTGAGGGGGCAGGAACGTCCCATTTCGTTAGTGCCGGTGTATCTTGGTTATGAGCATGTCATGGAAGTGAGCACCTACTTAAAAGAATTGAAAGGCAAGAGCAAAGAAAAAGAATCTATGTGGCAGGTATTGGGCTCAGTTCGCAACCTGAAGAACTTTGGTCAGGGTTATGTGACCTTTGGTAACCCCATTGACTTAAAAGACTTTCTGGACCATCAAGTAGACGACTGGCAACGTTCGGTAACCCGCGGCGCAGAAGAACCGGAGCGACCGGGCTGGTTAAACCCGGTGGTCAGCAAATTGGCTGAGGGCGTGATGCGTGGAATTAACGATGCCGCGGCGGCTAACAGTGTTAATCTGACGGCTTTGGCATTATTGAGCTCGGAGCACCATGCATTAACGCGCGAAGAGTTATTGTTGCAGCTTGAAGTGTACTTAGGTTTACTGCAGCAGGTGCCTTACAGCAAACAGGTCAATGCGCCGCAGTGCAGCGCCGAAACACTCTGGCAGCAAGCCAGTCGGACGAAGAAGTTCACTGTCGCCGATGACACCATGGGGCAGGTGGTATCGCTGGAAAAAGCCAACGCTATTGCCATGACCTACTACCGAAATAATATTCTGCATCTGATGATTATTCCCGGTCTGGTGGCAACGGTCATGATTGCGAAAAAACAGCAAACCCATGCCCAGCTTGTCGAGCAGGTGGCGCAGGTTTATCCGATGCTGCAGGCTGAATTATTTCTTTCCCATGAGTTGAGTGATGTTGATTTATGGGTTGCTGCGATCCTGGAAGAGCTGGAGCGTCAGCAGTTGATCAGCCAGCCTGAGCCACTTCATTATCAAATGGTTTCGCGCGAATCGCCGCAGTGGTTGCAGTTACAGCTACTGGCGCGAAGTGCCAGTGAAACGTTACAGCGCTATAGCATCGTGCTGGAGTTGCTGCAGCAGGCAGAGCCGATTCAGCGAGCGGACCTCGAGCGTCACTCTATTACCCTGGCGGAGCGGCTGAGTTCGATTCACGGGATTAACGCGCCGGAATTTTACGATAAAAAAGTCATGAGCACCTTTATCGGTAGTCTCAAATCGCAGCAGTTATTGCAGGTAAATGATGACGGTCAGCAAATTGCTGCACCGCAAATCGGACCTTTAAGTGACGCCATTGATGCACTTATCGACCCGCCTGTGTTACAGACTATCCGGCAATCAGTTCAGCAGTTACTGGTTGAGACGAAATCATAAAAACCAGTAGTGCCAGGCCAGACCAAGAGCAAAAGTCATACCGACGTAGTGATTATGCAAAAAGGCCTGGAAACAGCGAGCTGGCTCTCGCTCTTTAATCAGTTGTTGCTGATAACCAAATAGTACGACGATGACAACAAGGCTAAGCAGCAGCGGCCAGCTCCAGTTAAATAGCCAGGCTACATAGCTCAGTAACAGCACGGTCAGTATTTGCAGTAGTCCAATCACTGCCCGGTCGTAGCGACCAAATAAAATTGCCGTACTGCGGATGCCGATATTGATGTCGTCGTCGCGGTCGGCCATCGCGTACTCAGTGTCGTACATAACCGTCCATATTAGGTTAGTGACAAATAATACCCCGGCGATAAACCACTGGTCAGATTGCTGGGAAGTAAATGCCATTAGAATACCAAAGCTGAAGGCTACCCCCAGCACCACTTGCGGCAGGTGTGTCCAGCGCTTACAAAACGGGTATAAGGCAGCAATGCCTACGGCGAGAAACGCTAACATGACCGTTTCGGTGTTTAGCTGCAAAACCACAATAAATGCAGCAAAAAGTAAACCGGTAAAAACTGCCAGCGCCTCGGCCGCAGTGACTTCGCCGGCCGGAATAGGCCGCTGGCGGGTGCGGCTGACATGGCCGTCGAGGTTACGGTCGGCGAAATCGTTAATCACACAGCCAGCCGAGCGCATGAAGAATGTCCCCAGCATAAATAAAGTAAATAACTTAAGTGAAGGCTCACCGTCACCGGCTATCAGCAGCGCCCAAATAGTTGGCCATGCCAACAGGTAAGTACCAATGGGTCGATCGGCGCGCATTAAACGCCAGTAAGCTTGTAATTTATTCATCAGCTCAACACTCCGCATAAAAAGGCAGCGGGGATAAAAAGAATTCACTGACCAGAACCCGCTGACCGGAGGTAAAAAACAGGCTCCGGCGGCCCCAAAGCTCGGTTTGTTTATGGTGCAGTGCTGTATTCAGTTTAGCGATTGGGTGGTGTTTTTCCAGCTGGGTGAGCTGAAATGGACTGCGCAGTAAGTCGGCCTGATCAAACAATGACTGCCCTAGTGAACGGCTGCCCATGGCCGATAAATTCAGGTTTTCATCGGTTAAGGCCGATAACGGGAAAATACTGCGGGCGAATACCCAGGGTTGATGGTCACAGTACAGCATCACTTCACGCACTGTGGCTGCAAAGGGTGTATCGACATGGTGCTGTTGAAACAGCTCAAACTCACTGTCGAATACCGTAGCAGGTTGTTGACCAATTAATTTAACGGAAAACTGGTTGCTGTGTTTTTTTAGCTTTTGCGTTAACGAGCCTTCTTCCAGTAACCAGGGTTTGGCGCTGGCCGGAACAGCAACAGCATCAGCGTTGGTCCACCGGCAAGGGTGGGCAAGAGGAAACTCTAAAGTCATAATAGTTGGGTCTTAAAGACGATAACGCTATGATAACAGAGCTTGCGGGAGTTAACAGTATTACCAATAAGGACACGAGGCGGCAATGAATAAGAAACTCTTACTGATAGCGCTGACATTATTCGCTTTGTGTGGCTTCCCTGCACAAGCTCAGAGCAGCGTTTCCTATTATGGTTTTGAACCGGACATAACCACCAACTTTATCAAGGACGGTAGCGATTACAGGCTAGGTTTTATTCGTGTGGCCGTCGAAGTTATGGTGCCGAACAGTGATTATGTCAGTGTGGTAGAGCATCATGCCCCTTTATTGCGGGATGCTTTTATTCACATTTTAAGTACGGCTTCGGAGCGCGAAATCAAAACGATGACGGGTCGTGATCAATTGCGCTTGAGGGCCCTGGAGAAAGCGCAGCAGATTATGCGCGAAGAAACCGGCAACCCGGTGATAAAAGAAGTGTTATTTACTAAGTATCTTTATCAGTGACGGTGTAACCTGGGATTTAGTAAACGCACAATAAAACCTGCCAGGCAGCCCGATAACAAGCCGGTTAAGTGGGCTTCATTGGCGATATTAACCCATAAAACATCGGTATAACCCAGGATTAGCCAGCCGACCATAAACACAATCAGCCCGGGCGGTAGCCAAAGCGGTGTTTTTCTGCCCCAGCTGTACAGCCAGCAAAAACCCAGCAGGCCATAAACTACACCGGATAGGCCACCAAAGTTGGGACCGCTGAATAAATATTGCAAAACGTTAGCACTGACGCCACTAAAAAACAGCACGGCCAGCAGCCAGGAACTACCCAGTGAACGCTCGATACGGCCACCCAGGTACCACCACCAGAATACGTTAAATACCAGGTGCATTAACGAAAAGTGCAATAGCACCGGGGTAACAAAACGCCAGGGCTGGGTAAAAGGCAGCGTGTTATAAACATGGCTGATGCGCAGTGCACTGAGTACCGCTTCCGGAGCCATTTGCAGGGCCAGGTATACCAGCACGGCCAGAGCAGCGATGCTACGTGTCAGCCAGCCGCTGCTGTGCAGAAAGTTGCGGCGTAAGGAGCCGGACTGACTGCCCGGCGAACCGGGCGCTGTCGCCTGCAACCGCTCAGGATTATTTTTGTAATCCGTAATCAGCTGCCTGGCAGCAGCCTCATAAGCATTTTGATGCAGCCACAGCTCCAACTTGTCGCCTTGCTCATTAACGCTTACCGGCATACGGTGTTGGCGCAAATACTGATAAACCTTAGCCATAAAGTCCGGGTCATCGCTAACCAGCAAGCGCCGCATAATGGTTTAACTCCGCTCAACGTCGTCAGGGAAGCGGGCTTGCCAGCCGGTAAATCCACCCTGCAAACTATAGACAATACTAAAGCCTTGCTGCTGTAAAACATCGGCCGCCGGCTGGCTGCTGATGCCATGGTAGCAAACCACCACAACCGGGGTTTCGGCCGGAGTTTGCTGCACAAAGGCCGCAACATTGTCGTTATTTAACGGGCGGGAGCCAGGAATATGGCCTGTTGCAAACGATTGGCTATCGCGAATATCGACGAAGACCGGTTGTTGATCAAGCTGCTGCCATTGCTGATAGGCATCGGTTAAACTGATCTCCTGCGCCATTGTGTTAGTCCCAGTTCAGTATGATTTTGCCGGATTGACCGCTGGTCATGGTTTCAAAGCCTTTTTCATACTCATCAACGGGCAGTTGGTGGGTCAGGATAGGCGAAATATCCAGTCCGGACTGCAGCAAACTGGCCATTTTGTACCAGGTTTCAAACATTTCGCGGCCGTAGATACCTTTAATGACTAAACCTTTGAAAATGACTTCGTTCCAGTCGATGGCAACATTTTCAGGAGGAATACCCAGCATCGCAATTTTGCCACCGTGATTGATGGATTTAAGCATTTGTGAAAAGGCCGACGGCACACCAGACATCTCCAGACCAACATCAAAGCCTTCTTTCATGTTCAGCTCCTGCATCACATCGCTGAGGCTTTCTTCTGCTACATTAACGGCCCGGGTTACGCCCATTTTACGCGCCAAATCCAGTCGATATTCGTTAACGTCCGTAATAACGATATGTCGCGCGCCAACATGTCGGGCCACCGCGGCTGCCATAATTCCAATTGGACCTGCACCGGTGATTAACACATCTTCACCCACTAAATCGAAGGCCAGGGCTGTGTGGACGGCGTTACCTAAAGGATCCATAACGGCCGCCATGTCATCACTGACATCATCGGGCAGTTTAAAGGCATTTTCAGCCGGGATAACCAGATATTCAGCAAAAGCTCCCGGCCGATTAACACCTACGCCATATGTGTTACGGCACAGGTGCCGGCGACCGGCTCTGCAGTTACGGCAATGGCCACACGTGATGTGACCTTCGCCGGATACCCGATCGCCGATATCAAAGCCACGAACGCCTTCGCCCATGGCTGCCACCTCACCGACATACTCATGGCCAACGACCATAGGCACAGGAATGGTTTTTTGCGCCCAGTCGTCCCACTTGTAAATGTGTACGTCGGTGCCACAAATGGCGGTCTTTTTAATTTTTATCAGAATATCGTTATAACCGTAGTCGGGCTTATCGACGTCGGTCATCCAGATTCCGGGCTTAGCATGCAGTTTAGACAGCGCTTTCATAATAACTCCTTACTCCCGGCAATTTAAATAATGCCGAGATCTTTACCAATTCGGGTAAATGCTTCGATAGTGCGGTCCAGCTGCTGACGAGAATGGGCAGCTGACATTTGTGTGCGTATTCTTGCTTTGCCTTTAGGTACCACGGGAAATGAAAAACCGATCACATAAATGCCTTCTTCCAGCAATCGGTCAGCCATTTCCGAAGCCTGGCGGGCGTCCCCAATCATGACCGGAATAATGGCATGATCGGCACCGCTTAAGGTAAAGCCGGCCGCTGTCATTTGCTGGCGAAAATATTCTGCGTTTTGCCACAATTTTTTACGTAACTCGTGTCCCTCGGCCAGCATATCCAGGACTTTAATTGAAGCCTGTACAATTGCCGGAGCAACTGAATTAGAAAACAAATAGGGGCGTGAGCGCTGGCGTAGCCACTCGATAACCTCTTTTTTACCCGCAGTATAACCGCCGGAGGATCCGCCCAGAGCCTTACCTAACGTGCCGGTGATGATATCAACGCGGTCCATTACGTCGCAGTACTCATGGGTACCTTTACCGTTCTCACCGAGGAAGCCGGTGGCATGGCAGTCATCAATCATAACCAGTGCGTCGTACTTATCGGCTAAATCGCAAATGCCTTTTAAGTCGGCAATCACGCCGTCCATTGAAAACACACCATCAGTCGCGATCAGCTTAAAGCGGGCGCCATCGGCATCGGCTTGTTTAAGTTGCTCTTCAAGGCTGGCCAGATCATTGTTTTTATAACGGTAGCGTTTCGCCTTACTCAAGCGAACGCCGTCAATGATGCTGGCATGGTTCAGCTCATCGCTGATAATGGCATCCTCGGGGCTCATGATGGTTTCGAATAAGCCCCCATTGGCATCAAAACACGAGGAATACAAAATTGTATCTTCGGTGCCTAAAAACTCGCTTAATTTGTGCTCGAGTGTTTTATGAATATCCTGGGTGCCACAGATAAATCGCACCGACGCAGTGCCGAAGCCGTGCTCGTCAAGGCCCTGTTTGGCAGCATTGATTAAGTCAGGGTGGTTGGCTAATCCCAGGTAGTTATTGGCGCAAAAGTTAAGAACCTGTTCGCCGTTAACGGTAATTTCTGAACTTTGATCGGAAGTAATGACCCGTTCTTTTTTGTACAGGCCTTCGCTGCGCGTGGCTTCCAGTTGGTCATTAAGCTGTTGGTAAAAAGCGGAATTCATGGGTGCTCCATATCGTTTGGTTTGATAGTGGCAAATGTATCGTTCATTTTACTCAGGTTAGAGCCTGGCCGCATCCTTATTTTGAATTTAGCGTTTGAGTCGGGCGTTCAATAAGGTGTACTCTTTACCCATTAGTTTAGCAATGACCTCAGCATAAGGGCCAGCCATGCACACAAAAGCCATTTATCCAGGGACTTTCGATCCGGTTACTAATGGTCACTATGATTTAATTGAACGTGCTGCCAACTTGTTTCATAAAGTGATCGTCGGAGTAGCGGAAAGCCCCAGTAAGAAACCCATATTTACTTTGCAGGAGCGAGTCGTGTTAGCTCAGCAGGTCACTGATGGCCTGCCTAATGTGTCGGTGGTGGGTTTTTCCGGCTTGCTGGTTAATTTTGCCAAGGATCAGCAAGCTACCGTGTTGTTAAGGGGGTTGCGGGCAGTATCTGATTTTGAATATGAATTTCAGCTGGCCAACATGAATCGTCGGCTGCATCCTGAGCTGGAAAGCGTTTTCTTAACGCCTGCGGAGGAAAACTCATTTATTTCCTCAACCCTTGTTAAAGAGGTAGCCTTACATGGCGGTGATGTTAGCGGCTTTACCGATCCACGGGTGGCCTCAGCGCTGATTGAAAAATTCCGAGGCCGACATTAAAACGCTGTATTAATAAACACCAGCGCCATTAAAACAGGACAGACATAGCGCAAATGCCAGCGCAATGCTGTTAGCCAGAAACTTTGCTGAGCAATAAGGCGCAAGTGATTAGTACGCCGCCATAGCCAGCCAACAACCAACAAATAGAAAATACCGGAAAGGGGTAACTGAAATTGTGTTACGGCGGTAACAACCCAGCCAAATAAGGGATCAAAGAAAAGCACCAGGCTAAACGACAGCACGGCGATAGTGGCCAGGGCCGTCATTGTCGCATTCTTGCGGCTGAGGTTTTTCTCCTCCAGTAGATAGGAAACCGGCACTTCCGCCTGTGCTATCGTCGAGGTTAAAGCCGCGATACTCAGTAAGATAAAGAACGCAAAACCAACCAGCGGGCCGACCACGCCCATACTGTTAAACAGTTCCGGTAAAATGGCAAAAATCAGCTGTCCTTCACCAATCAGCTCATCGCCGTTGGATACGTTGACACCTAACTCAATGCCGACGTACAAGGCCGGAATGATCAGTAAACCGGCCAAAAATGCTATGCTGGTATCAAGAGCGGCGACTGACAAACTCAGCCGGCCCAGCTTCGCTTTTGGCGATAGGTAAGAGCCATAAATCATCATGCCGCCCAGGCCAATAGACAACGAGAAGAAGGCCTGACCCATGGCGGCCAGATAAATTTCCGGATCACTGAGTTGCGAAAATCGCGGTACCAGGTATGCCTGAAAACCATCGCTGGCGCCGGCCAGTGAGCCCATGTAAACAATTAGCCCCAGCAGCAGCAGAACCAGCGTTGGCATTAACCGTTTTGACCATCGCTCGATGCCGTACTCAACGCCCTGCAGCACCACCCAGCCGGTGGTCACTAAAAACAGTGCTGTGAAGCCTAAATCCCGGGTCATTGATCCGGTAAACAAAAAGTCAGCGACAGCACTCAGACCGAGTAGGGTGGCAATATAGCCTAAAGCGTGAACCAGCATCCAACCGGCAACGATATGATAAAAGCTCAGCATTAAGCACGAGCCAATCACATTTAAAAAACCGATACCGGCGCCCAGTGACTGGGTACCCGCCTGACTTAAACGGGCCAGAGAACGAACGGGGTTAGCGCGGCCGTGGTGGCCAATCAGCATTTCACTGTAGAGGGCCGGGATGGCCAGCACAAAGATGACTACCAGATAAACCAGTAAAAAAGCACCGCCACCGTGATTAGCAACCTGGGTGGGGAAACCCCAGATATTACCTAGGCCTACGGCTGAACCGGCAGCTGCAAGAATAAAACCTAACCGACTGTGAAATGACTCGCGCATAAAAAATTACTTACTGATTACGAAAAATACTGGCCAAGCGCGCATTCTAACGGACTGAGAGAATTTTGCCCTATCTTTTTTTACCGTGAAACGGTAACATTCGCGTCCGAATTTTAATCAAAACAGTGCTGTTTGGACGCCGATAGTAGCGCTGTTCATTTGCTTTTACGCTAAAGACCGTATTTTCAGGAGCCTTACGTCATGCCAAATTTGGATTTGAGCCGCTATGGCATCAGCAACGTCCAGGAGATTGTCCACAACCCGTCTTATGATGTACTTTTCGCCGAAGAGACACGTGATGACTTACACGGGTTTGAAAAGGGAGTAACGACTGATTTAGGAGCCGTTGCCGTAGACACCGGAATTTTTACCGGGCGCTCACCCAAAGATAAATACATTGTGCGTGATGACGTGACAAAAGACACTGTCTGGTGGTCCGATCAAGGCAAAAACGATAACAAAGCCATGTCTCAGGATACCTGGGACAGTCTTAAAGGGCTGGTTACCGGGCAATTGTCGAATAAGCGCCTGTTTGTTGTCGATACCTACTGTGGTGCTAACCCGGACAGCCGGCTGGCAGTGCGCTTTATCACCGAAGTGGCATGGCAGGCACACTTCGTTAAAAACATGTTTATCCGGCCGACAGCGGAAGAGCTGGACAGTTTTGAGCCTGATTTTGTGGTGATGAACGGAGCTAAGTGCATTAACCCGGACTGGCAAGAGCAGCAACTGAATTCAGAAAACTTTGTTGCTTTTAACCTAACCGAGAAAATTCAGTTAATTGGCGGCACCTGGTATGGCGGCGAGATGAAAAAAGGTATGTTCTCGATGATGAACTACTTTTTGCCGCTGCAGGGTATCGCTTCAATGCACTGCTCTGCAAATGTCGGTGAAGAAGGAGACGTTGCGGTCTTTTTCGGCTTATCCGGAACTGGTAAAACAACCTTGTCGACTGATCCGAAACGCGCTCTGATCGGAGACGATGAGCACGGCTGGGACGATGATGGCGTCTTTAACTTTGAAGGTGGTTGTTACGCCAAGACGATTAACTTATCAAAAGAAGCTGAACCGGATATTTATAATGCCATCCGTCGTGATGCATTACTTGAAAACGTCACCGTACGGGATGATGGTCGTGTCGATTTTGATGATAATTCAAAAACCGAGAATACCCGCGTATCTTATCCGATTTATCATATCGATAATATCGTTAAGCCAGTGTCCAAAGCAGGCCATGCGAAGAAAGTTATTTTCCTGACCGCTGATGCCTTTGGCGTGTTACCGCCGGTTTCGAAGCTGACGAAAGAACAGGCTCAATACCACTTTTTGTCAGGTTTTACTGCTAAGTTGGCGGGTACCGAACGTGGTGTAACCGAGCCAACTCCAACCTTTTCCAGCTGTTTTGGGGCTGCATTTTTAACCCTGCACCCGACTCAGTATGCTGAAGTGCTGGTAAAAAGAATGGAAGCGGCCGGCGCCGATGCGTACCTGGTTAACACCGGCTGGAACGGTACGGGTAAGCGTATCTCGATTAAAGCAACGCGCGCCATCATTGATGCCATTTTAGATGGTTCCATTGACGACGCTGATTTTGTTCAGTTGCCGTACTTCAATTTGGCTATGCCAACGACATTGTCCGGAGTCGAAGACACCGATATTCTGGATCCGCGTAATACCTACGAAGATACCCAGGAATGGGAGGTTCGCGCGCAGGACTTAGCTCAGCGCTTTGTGGCTAACTTCGAGAAATTTACTGATACCGATAATGGCCAGAGTTTAGTTGCTGCCGGACCGCAGCTGTAAATAAACAAATTGTGGTTTAAAAAAAGGTCCCCGGTAGTGCCGGGGACCTTTTTTATTGCTCGGCGGAAATTCCCGCCTGTTGCCAACCTTCAGTCACTGCTGTTCATGTTTTCTAAGTGGGGCAGTTCATGGGGTGGTTTAGTCTCTGCCTGCTCAACCAGAAAGCTATCCATCCAGCGCATTAGTCGTTGGCTGTAGTCCAGCTGAGCTGCCATTTTACGGTTGCCATGGCCTTCGCCGGGGTAAAGAACCAGACGTACCGGAACATTGCCGTGGGTTTTCAGGTAACGGTAAAGCTCCATTGATTGCGATGGGTGGACGCGGGTATCTTCTTTACCGTGCATGATCAAGATAGGGGTACGGGCTTGTTCAGCATAATAGATGGGGCTTCGCTCCAGATACCATTGCCACTTCTCCCATGGGTAGCTGCGCGCATGAACCGCATGCATCTCTTTAGCAATGTCGGTAGTACCAAACTTTGAGATGTTGTCGCTGATACCAACAAACATAACACTGGCTGCAAAATGCTCAGTTTGTTTCGTTGCGCCCCACGCTGAGGCATAGCCGCCATAAGAACCGCCGGTAATACCAACACGATCTGGATCGGCAATTCCTTCATTCACTAAATGCTGTTTGGCATCAACGATATCGTCAAATTCTTTGCCGGCATAGTCGTTCTGGCTTAGCATCGAAAATTCAACACCACGGCCGGTGCTGCCACGGTAATTGGGGAAAAATAGCGCATAGCCTTTAGCCGCAGCGTGCTTAACCGGCGAACCATAACGGTCCAGCCAGCCATTGCTGTAGTGGGCTTCAGGCCCGCCGTGAATGACCATTATGGTGGGGTAGGACTGACCCTGCTGATAATCTGTCGGGTACACCAGCACACCTTCGAGCTGCAAACCGTCACGGGCTTCATACTGGACAGTTTCCTGCCGCGGCAGCGTAATTTCATCCAGCCAGGGGTTAGACACGGTCAGCCGTTCGAGCTGTGAGTCATTCAGCCGGAAGGCTTCGTTAGGATGCTCCGGGCGGTTGCCCTGCAAGCTGATATCACTAACGCCCGGCTCCCCGTCAAGACTGGTAAAAATGGCTTCGCCGGGTTCGATCAAAACGCGATTTTCAAGAAACTTTAAGGTTAACGCCTGAACTTCTGATTCAGTGCCGCGATGACCAAGCCATACCAGCTCCTGATCGGTGCGCCAGCTAAAATCACGCACCGATCCCTGATAATCCGGCAGCACATTGCGCATTTCTTCGGTCTGGGAATCCCAGACCATCAGCGTGCCGGCAGACGGGTCGTTGTAATTTGCCGCCGCAATCAGAGCCAGATATCGGCCGTCCGGAGAAAAGTCGGCCTGGCCTAGTTTGCCGGCAGTTTCAAAACTTTGTTTTATTTCGCCGGTTGTCGTTAGTAAGTGATACTGACTGCTCATGTAGTTGTCATCGACTAACGGGGTAGGTGCTACGCGGGCCAAAATATGCTGGTTGTCGGGATGAAACTGGGCCGATAGAATATGTTGCCCGGGACCGGACACTTGTTCAGCATTCTTTTCATCAGAGCTTAGATCAACGTGGTATAAGTGAGTATAGTCCAGCTCTTCTTCATAAACTTCGGCCTTAAAGCCTTTTTCAGCTAAGGTTTTTTTGTCTTCATTGGGTTTACCTTGTGAGGTAAAAATGAGTGCTTTGCCGTCGCGGCTAAAATTATAAGCGCCAATATTACCCTCGAACTCATAAAACGACTGTACGCCGCCGCCATCAACCGGAATCCGGTACAGTTCACTGTACTTATCCTCATCCCATTTAGCGGTAAAGTATAAGTACTCGCTATTGGGTCCAAAAGTCACGCCGGAAAAGCTCTGTTCGCGGTTCAGGTACAGTGTTTCGTTGCCCTGGCGGTCGATTAAGGCCAGCTCGGTAAAACCACTGCCGTCGTCATCCTGATAAGGGACTCTGGGGATGTATTTAAGCACCGCGGTATATTGCCCGTCCGGTGATAAATCTACCCGCGCAACCGATTGTGTGGTTACCGTTTCCAAAAGCGTCATCTCGCGCGCCTGGCCGGTAAGGGCGAAGGTCAGTAGACTGACGGTGCCCAGGGTTCTGATTAACATGTGTTTCTCCTGCTTTATGGCTTATTTTGACTGCATGACTGGGTCAGTGAGCGGCGCGTTGATTCCGCTCCGCGGGCAACCAGCCTGACTTGCTGTATGGTTGCCTCAGTAATTTGTTTACGTTCGCTGCTGCTGGCATCGAAACAGTCAGCACCCGAGCTAAAGACAATTTTAACAATGGCATCGGATTGAAGCTGCGCCAGGCTGGCTGAAAACTCTTGCTCATTAATCAAGTAATCTTCCAGCTCGGCTTTAAAGTGCTCAAGTTCGCGGGCTACAGCATAACGAAACTCCCGCGAACAGCCGGTGCGCTCCTGTAGCAGTAAACGAAAAATAGCCGTATTGCTGGCCACATACTGCATAAAGGTTTCTACCGATACCCGGATAATGGAACCACCATTATTAATTTGCTGGCGTGCCTGACGCAACAATTGCCGCAGAGTTAGTCCGCATTCATCGACCAGGGTCAGGCCCAGCTCATCCATATTGCGAAAATGGCGATAAAACGAAGTGGGTGCGATATGAGCTTCGCGCGCAACCTCTCGCAGGCTGAGACTGGAAAAACCTGTTTCGGCGCTCAATTGATTCATTGCAGCGTCTATCAGTGCACGACGGGTTTTTTCCTTCTGCTGCGCTCGCACGCCAAGGTTTGTTGTCTTACTCAACGGTGGCTCACTTTGCTTAAATTTTTTTCTGATAGTCGATACTAGCACAGGATTTTACACAATTATTGCTTGTATTTTGAAGCTAAAACCCGTAGATTCAGCGTACAGCTGTACGCTAATTTGTGTATCGCTTTATTTATTGAACAATCAGGCTGTAATTTAAATGAAAGAACAAACTTCTAAGCCACCCATTATCTGGCTTAACACCTTAGTTTTCCTTATCACCTTCTTAATAGCAGCGGTTGCCGTACCCTGGTATGCCGTGAGTGTCGGTATTGACAGTAGCTTATGGTGGATCATGCTGGCGACGCTGTGTTTTGCTGGCATTTCGATAACGGCGGGTTATCACCGATTGTGGTCTCACCGCACCTATAATGCTAATCCGGTAGTGCGCTTTGTGTTTGCAATCGGCGGAGCTCTGGCATTACAGAACAGTGCCTTACACTGGTCTTCTGACCACCGGGTTCATCACACTCATGTCGATGATAATGACAAAGACCCTTACTCAGCTCAGCGCGGGTTTTGGTATTCGCACATTGGCTGGATGCTGCGTGAGTATCACGCAAGCCTTTATAGCGACTACAACAACGTCAAAGATCTGCAGCAGGACCCGATTGTTATGTGGCAACATCGCCATTATCTGGCGTTAACGCTGTTAACTAATTTTGGCTGGCCGCTGCTGGTTGGCTTTATGGTCGGAGATATCTGGGGCGCACTGCTGGTTGTTGGTGTTCTGCGCCTGGTGCTAAATCACCATACGACATTTTTTATTAACTCTCTGGCCCATGTCTGGGGTTCGCAGCCCTATACAGATAAAAACTCAGCACGGGACAATGGTGTACTGGCGTTTCTGACATTTGGTGAAGGTTATCATAACTACCACCATATTTTTTCGGCCGACTACCGCAACGGTATTCGCTGGTGGCAGTTTGATCCCACCAAGTGGCTTATTCGTTCGTTTAGCTGGCTGGGTTTAGCCTCTGGTTTAAAACGCAGTTCGGCCTATCAGGTCGAGAAAGCCCGTTTACAAATGCAGTTACAGCGTTTGCAAAACAAGGCCTCCTCGGCGCCGGCAACACTGCTGGAGCGAGCGCAGAACCATTATGATGAGTTAGCGGTTTTATTACGTAATTACTATCAGGCGCGTAAAAAATTACTGGATGGTAAAGCAAAGCATTTACGCGAACAGGTTAATCTGGATGCGTTAAAAGCTCAGGTAGAAGAATTGCAACAGGCCGTAGAACAACAAAAACGTCACTGGCGTCAATTGGTTAGCCAGATTAACCAGCATGCCTGAGGTTGCTGACTAAATCGCACTTGAAATTGATCGCTTTTTGTACAATACTGGTGGCAAGTTTTTGCCGCACTCAGGAGGTGCTCATGGAAATTAATGGTGCAATGAATGCTGGCTTACAAGGGCTTCAGCGTGCAAGTCAGCAAGTGACTGAAGCCAGTGCCGAAATTGCTAATGCAAGCGGCCGTAACGATGTTCAGCAGCAGACTAACGCGCAGTCAGCGGGTAATACCGCAGCAACTGAAAGTGCCAGTGAAACCAGCCAGGCTGTGAGTGCTAACAACGCCACAGACAGCCTGATTGGGTTGCAGCAAGGTGAAACCAGCTTTGAGGCAAACGCACAGACAGTAGCAACTGCTGATGAGATGTTAGGCACGCTGATTGATACCAGTGCTTAATCGTTAACGCCTAATGAACATAACCACAGCTTTACCGATTATACCGGCATCTCCGATGCCGGCTTCGGATTTAGTTGGACAGGACAACCAGCAGCGGTCGCTGGTACGGGAGTCTTCTGCTGCTCCTGAAAACGGAACCGCCACCGATCAAAACAGCACAAATCAACAGCGCCCAATCCGCCCGGATAAAAAGTCAGAAGCAACAACCGCCAACAAAACCAGCTCCGAAGATGAATCAGCATCCGGTGAAGCGGCTGATACGCGTCGCCCGGAAGATAAAACAGAAGCTGATCGCACCCCTGTAGAGCAACGTGAAATAGAACAACAGCTGCGCGAACTGAAAAGCCGCGATGCTGAAGTTCGCACCCACGAGCAGGCTCATGCCGCGGTTGGAGGCCAGTATGCCGGCAGCCCGAGTTACGAGTACGAGAGGGGTTCTGACGGTAAGTCTTATGCGGTTGGTGGCGAAGTACCAATTGATGTCAGCGTTGTGGCTGACGACCCTCAGGCAACGATACAAAAAATGACCGTTGTGCGTCGCGCGGCTCTCGCTCCTGCGGAGCCTTCTTCAGCAGATCGCGCCATTGCTGCTGACGCAGCCACAAAAGCGGCTCAGGCACGCGCCGAGCTGGCGCAACAAAATAATATTGCCGAAGAAGAAAGCGATTCCAGCGTCAGTTCCCTTATCCGGGGGCCCATAACCAAAGCACTGGAGGAAGCCCGGCAGGAAGAGCAGACGGACAAGCCTGCAGTGGCTGCAGCAGGGGGCTACGGCTTCGAACGTAAAACCTTATCAGCCCCTGAACGTGGCGCGATGATTGCCAACTTTTACCAACAGCGGGTCAGCCCGTCGGCTTCGGGCTTCACCGCCTCAGCGTGAAAACAGTCCAGTTTAGCTCTTTTTCGCTTTTGCAAAAGCATCCGCTAAAGCACTTCCCATTGCCGAATTAACCGGCGGTTGTTTAGCTTTCTGGGCTGATGGTCGACTTTTAGACTTAGCGGGTTTAGCTTCAGTCTTCTTTGGTTTACCCGCCGCTGCTGGCTGCGGGCTATCTTCCAGGCGCATGGTCAGGCTGATGCGATTGCGCTCCAGATCAACTTCAAGGACTTTCACTTTAACAATATCGCCTGCTTTTACTATGTCCCGCGGATCGCTGACAAACTGATTTGATAGCGCTGAGATATGAACGAGCCCATCCTGGTGAACGCCAATATCCACAAAGGCACCAAAGTTGGCGACATTGGTGACCACACCTTCCAGTGTCATCCCATTTTTCAAGTCGCTGACCTTTTCAACGCCTTCTTTAAAGGTTGCAGTTTTAAATTCAGGGCGTGGATCGCGGCCTGGCTTCTCGAGTTCTGCGATAATATCTTTAACGGTTGGCAGGCCAAAATGCTCGTCGGTGTAATCCTCTGCATTAAGTTGACTTAACAGCTGCCGATTACCGATAAGATCGGCCACCGCCACCTGGTTCTTGGCCGCGATGCGTTCGACTACGGAGTATGCCTCCGGGTGAACAGCGGAAGCATCCAGTGGCTGCTCACCAACAGCGATACGCAAAAAGCCTGCGGATTGCTCAAAAGCTTTAGGCCCCATGCGGCTGACATCCAGTAACTGTTTACGGTTGTTAAAGGCGCCATTTTGATCACGAAAAGCTACTATATTTTTTGCCAAAAGTTTCGACAGGCCTGAAACTCTCTGTAAAAGCGGCGCCGACGCCATATTAATATCAACGCCAACGGCGTTAACACAGTCTTCAATTACTGCATCCAGGCTCTGTGCCAGTTGCGACTGGCTGACATCGTGCTGGTATTGTCCGACTCCAATCGATTTAGGTTCTATTTTTACCAGTTCCGCCAGCGGATCCTGTAGACGACGGGCGATGGAAACTGCTCCACGTAAGGAAACATCAAGTTCAGGAAACTCCAGGGCAGCGAGTTCACTGGCAGAGTAAACTGAGGCTCCGGCTTCGTTAACAATAACCTTTGTTGCCTTTACTTCAGGCTGGTCTTTCAGCATTTCAGCAACCAGCTTATCGGTTTCGCGCGAGTGCGTGCCATTACCAATACTGATCAGTTCAACTTTGTGTTGTTTGCACAGGCCGGCCAGTGTTCTTTTCGCTTTATCCATTTGATTTTGGGGCGCAAAAGGAAAAACGGTATTAGTTGCCAGAACTTTACCGGTTTTATCGACAATCGCGACCTTGATACCGGTGCGAACCCCCGGGTCCAGACCCATCGTGCATTTTGACCCGGCCGGGGCAGCCATCAATAAGTCTTTCAGGTTGCCTGCAAAAACTTCTATCGCAGCACTTTCGGCCCGCTCCCGGACCCGACCCATCAGTTCGGTCTCCATGTGCAACGACAATTTAACTCGCCAGGTCCATTGTATGACCTTTTGCAGCCAGTCATCGGCGGCGCGTTGTTGGTGGCTGAACTGCAAATAATCGGCGATCAGTGCTTCAGCCTGAGAGCCGCTGTCTGCTTCAGACCCCGGATCCGCATCCATTGCCAGCTGCAGGAAGCCTTCATTGCGGCCGCGTAATAGCGCTAGGGCGCGGTGCGAGGGGATGGTTTTAAGTGCTTCGCTGAAGTCAAAGTAGTCACGGAACTTAGCGCCTTGTTTTTCTTTGCCCTCGATGACCTTTGCTGTCAGGTGGGCATTCTGCCACAGGTATTCTCGCAAGCGCTTAAGCAGCTCCGCCTGTTCAGCGAACTGCTCCATCAAAATAGCCCGCGCGCCTTCCAGTACTGCCTTGGTGTCCGAAAACCCTTTTTCTGTATTACGATAACTGTCGGCCAGCTGCTCAGGCTGTTGCTGCGGGTTTTCCCACAGAGATTGCGCCAATGGCTGCAGGCCTGCTTCGATGGCAATCTGGCCTTTTGTGCGGCGTTTTGGCTTAAAGGGCAGGTAGAGATCTTCCAGCTCGGTTTTACTGGTGGTGACTTTAATTTGCCGTTCAAGCTCAGCAGTGAGTTTTTGTTGCTCCTCGATAGAGCGCAGCACGACACCGCGGCGGTCCTCAAGCTCACGTAAATAAGTTAAGCGCTGAGCTAGCTGGCGTAACTGCGAGTCATCCAGGCCACCGGTTGCTTCCTTCCGGTAACGGGCAATAAAAGGCACCGTAGAGCCTGAGTCCAGTAAGTTAATAACCGCTTGTACTTGTTCTTGTTGTACCTTAAGTTCGCTGGCTAACTGCTGAGGTATTGAATTCATAGCGTCTCTCTTAATTGGCAATGGGCGAAGTTTACCACACTCAAGAGCTTACGAAATCCGATCATCCGCCGTTAGTAAAAGGTTGGTACTGTATTTTATTAATAAACCACAGCTGCTGACCGCCCGGTGTTTCAACCTGTACTTCATCATCTACCTGTTTTTTTAGTAAGGCGCGGGCCATTGGTGAGTCAATTGAGATAACGCCGTCTTGTTGATAAATCTCGTCCGGGCCTACTATCTGGAAGCGACGGATAGTTCCTTGTTCCTGTTCAACCTCGACAAAAGCGCCAAAGAAGACTTTGCCATCTTGTTGGCTGGCATAATCAACAACTTTTAGTTGATCCAGCCGCTTACTGAGATAGCGAATCCGCCCGTCTATTTTGCGAAGCTTCTGCTTGTTGTATTTGTAATCGGCATTTTCGCTTCTATCCCCCAAACTCGCAGCCCAGCTGACTTTTTCTACTGTTTCACGGCGATCCACCCGCCACAGAGTGGTGAGCTCCTGCTGCAGTTTTTGATAACCGGCGCGGGTAATTAAATTGGTTTTCATAGCGACTGCTCAACTCTGGCGTTAATAACAATTAAGCAATCTAGTTTATGCTATTGGCTAACAGACTTCAGCTCGTTATAGTGTGAGCCTGGCAAATAATTACAACAGGGCAGGATTCAATTGAAACGATCAGCGAGCATTGCCTGGCTAAGTGTCATCGCTGCCTTCTTGATCATAGGTTTGCCATTAGCTCAAGTTATTACCGAGCAGTCTCCCTCTTCGTCAGACAAAACCAAACAAGTGCGCGTGGGCGTTTATCACAACCCGCCCAAGCTGCTGCTTGAAGGCGAGCGCATTAGCGGTATTCACGGGGACCTGTTAAATTATATAGCCGAGCAAAATGACTGGCAGCTGCAGCCAGTGGTTTGCCAGTGGCAGCAATGTTTGCAATGGCTGGAGTCCGGCCGTATTGACTTGTTGCCCGATGTCGCGGCTAATGAATCTCGTCGCCAACGTTTTGATTTTCACGAGGAACCGGCGCTTTTAAGCTGGTCACAATTGTACGCACTTCCGCGAACCAATCTGGTTACTTTAATGGATTTAGACAAGCGTTCGGTGGCGGTACTCGAGAGCTCCGTGCAACAAGGCTATTTAAGACAGATAGCCGTCCAGTTCGAAATTGATATTAGGCTAGTACCGGTGAGTTCCTATGATGCTGGCTTTTTGGCTTTAGAGCAGGGCCAGGTGGATGCTGTCGCAACTAACCAGTTTTTCGGAAGTCAGAAAGTCGCCGATACCGACGTGGTAATGACGCCGATTATGTTTTTGCCCAGTCAACTGTACTTTGCCACCACGGCGGAAAAAAACAGTGAGCTTTTGTCGGCCATTGACGCTTCTCTCAATCAGCTAAAAAACCAGTCAGACTCGGCGTATTATGCCATCATCGAACACTGGAACGGCAATGCAGAAAAAATTCAGGTACCGATCTGGTTATGGGTAACTCTGACCGCTGTTACCTTAGTAAGCCTGTTGTTGCTTGCCTTCAGTTGGCTGTTAAAAAAATCCATTCGTGAAAAAACTCACGCACTGCAGGAAAGCGAAAGTCGTTTAGAAACTATTTTAAACAGCGTGGACGCCTTTATTTTCATAAAAGACCGGGATTTAAAATATCAGTATGTTAACCGCAAGGTTGCCGATTTGTTTGGTGGCCAACCTGAAGATGTTATTGGGCTTAAGGATCAGGACTTTTTTGAGAGTACGAGTGCAGAGCAGCTTACAATAAACGACCACCAGGTGCTGGAAACTGGCCGAAGGCTGGCGCAGTACGAGTTAAATAAGCTGCAGGGCGAAGAACAGGGCGTACCGATTTGGTCTGTTAAAGTGCCTTTAAAAAATAGCCAGGGCGAGATCACCGGTTTATGCGGTATTTGTACCGATATCTCAGAGTATGAGCAGTTAAAAAGCCAGCTTCGGCAGCTTGCTTACTTTGATGTGTTAACAGGGCTGGCAAACCGACGTTGGTTACTTGAGGATATTCATAGTATCTACGACGCTGAGCAGGGCGCTGCCAGTAATGCTCTGGTGCTCATTGATATTGATAAGTTTAAAGTTGTGAATGATTCGCTCGGGCATGAGTATGGTGATGAGTTACTAAAAACCGTTGCCGTGCGGCTGGAACTTGAATTGCGTCATGGTGACACGGCCGGTCGGCTGGCGTCTGATGAGTTTTTTATTCTGCTTAAGCAACTACCAGATAATGTGCAGCAGCGGCAGAACCTGTTACAGCAGCGGCTGCATGATATTCGCGAACGCCTGGGTGAACCTTATCGCCTCAGTGACGTTGAATATCATGCCAGCTTTAGTTTCGGTGCCGGATTTTTCGCCGAGGCTGAAAGCGCCGATAGCTTGCTGAAAACCGTTGATTTAGCCGTTGCTAAAGCAAAAGCCAACGGCGGCAATGAAATCCAGTTTTTTGACCCCGCTCTGCAGCAAAGTTTTAATCAGCGTCATTACCTGGAAACCGAGTTACAAAAAGCAATAAAGGCCGGGCAGCTGCAAATACATCTGCAGCCCCAGTTTCAGCTGACTGATCAGTTAAACTGCACCGGTTTTGAAGCTTTGTTGCGTTGGTACCATCCGCAGCTGGGACAGGTTTCGCCCGCGCAGTTCATCCCCGTGGCTGAAAACTCGGGACTGATGCCGCAGCTGCATTCATTGGTGCTGGCGCAGGCCATTGATGCCCTTGAGCAGCTGCAGCATCATCCGCTTTACTCCGACTGTGTTGTGGCTATCAATATCAGCGCCGGTCAGTTTAAACAAGACAGCTTTTTGCCGGAGTTGAAAAAGGCCGTTCAGCAATCACCGGTGGCGCATAAATTAGAGCTGGAACTGACTGAGAGTATTTTAGTGGATGACAGCCAGACAAGCGTAACCATCATGAAGGAGCTTAATCACCTGGGCCTGCAGTTTTCACTCGATGATTTTGGTACTGGCTATTCATCGCTAAGCTACTTAAAAAGATTGCCGCTAAAACAACTAAAAATTGACCAGTCTTTTGTGCGCGACTTAATGAATGACGATAATGATACCGCCATCGTCCGGACCATTATCGCACTGGCGAATAGCTTACAGCTGGAAGTGCTGGCGGAAGGTGTCGAAACAAAAGAAGAGCAACAGAAACTATCTGAACTTGGCTGCAGCCGCTATCAGGGATATTTGTTGGGCCGTCCTCAACCGCTGGCGCATTGGTTACAACAGTGATAATATCACTTAACTAAAAAGCAGAGTGTGATGACATTCCGGATGGTCAGGCACAGCGTGTGAGAGACAATATGAAAGCATTGAGTTTAGTTATTATCGTGCTGGTAAATATACTGGCGATCGGGCAGCTTAAGGCGCAGCAAAGCATCACCGTAAAGCACGTTGAGGTGACCGAAACCATCGAGCTGGAAGGGTTGGTTGAAGCAGTAAAGCAAAGTACAGTCTCGGCGCAAACCTCAGGTACTATCGTGCAATTACCAGTTGATGTTGATGACGCAGTACAGGCGCAACAATTAATTGTGGGACTGGATGATACCGAGCAACAGGCACGGGTGAATCGGTCGCGGGCGGCGGTAGAAAGTGCCAATGCCACCCTGGCCGATGCCAGACGTCAGTTTGAACGGGTAAAAGATCTCTATCAGCAGGAAGTGGCGTCGCAATCTGAATTTGATCAGGTTTCAACGCAACTGGAAACCAGTCAGGCTCGTTTAGCCGAGGCAAATGCGGCCTTGCAGGAAGCCGAAGAACAATTAAGTTACACCCGGGTTAAAGCGCCTTATGCCGGTATTGTGACGGAACGCTTTGTCGAACTCGGTGAATCAGTGCGTCCGGGTCAACCATTAATCAGTGGCCTTTCGTTAGAGCATTTGCGGGTGGTAACTGAGTTACCGCAAAGCTATGCGCAGTACGTCAGAGATAATCGCAGCGCAGATATCCAGACCCACACCGGGCGTAAGCTCACCATTGGTTCGATGACCTTTTACCCCTATGCTGACGAGCGCTCTCATACCTTCCGATTACGGCTGAACCTGACCGATCCTAATGGTTCGTTATTCCCGGGAATGCTGGTTACAGTGCACCTTGATGTCGGCAAAAGGCAGCAGCTGCAAGTTCCACTGTCAGCACTATTAGAACGGGGCGAACTGCGGGGCGTTTTTGTTAAAGTGGATGACGGCTGGCAGTTACGCCAGGTAAGGGTTGGTGCAAAAAATGGCGACCGGGTCGAAATACTGAGTGGCCTTAAAGCCGGTGAGCAAGTTGCGGTAGTGGCGGGGGAACTTATCAATGAGTGATAAGGACACAACGCTGGGACCCTCGGGGATTATTGCCAGCGTTTTTCAGCGTTCTGAGCTAACACCGCTGATTTGCTTATTAGTTATCGTTATGGGCATTGTCGCTGTCCTGGTGACCCCCAAAGAGGAAGAACCGCAAATCGACGTGACCATGGCGGATGTCTTTGTTGCATTCCCCGGAGCCTCGGCAAAAGAAGTCGAACAGCTGATTGCGATACCGGGTGAGCAAATCCTCAGCGAAATGTCGGAAATCGAACATGTGTATTCGTTTTCTAAGGCGGGACAGGCGGTTTTAACGGTACAATTTAATGTGGGTGTGCCACGTCAGGAAGCCTTAGTCCGCTTATACAATAAAATTCAGTCAAATGTTGACTGGTTTCCTCCCGGGTTAGGTGTCAGCCAGCCAGTGGTTAAACCGCGCAGTATCGACGACGTGCCGATAATGACGCTGACTCTTTATGACCAGCACAATTTAACCAGTGCTGAAGAACTGACTGCGGTGGCACATCGTTTAGAAATCGCCATTAAACAGATACCCGGCACACGGGATATAAAAACTCATGGTGGTGCCCGGCAGCATATCAATGCCCGCGTCGAAGTGTCCAAACTCAGCGGCTACGGGCTTACCCTGGCCGACATCAAAATGGCCATTGATGCCGCTAATCAGTCCGCTCAGGAAAGTCGGATTGTAAAAGATGGTTTGTCGATCCCCTTTCAGGCCGGAGATTTCTTGACAAGTGTGGGCGACATCCGCGAATTGGTTGTTGGTGTAACGGAGGGTAAGCCCATTTTTTTCAGGGACGTTGCCACTATCACTGACAGCGGCAGCCAGCCGCGACAATCGGTAATGATGGGTGGGCTGGGTGATAGTCAGGTATACCCTGCAGTGACCATTGCGATTTCAAAAAAACCGGGCGAAAACGCCATTGATGTTACTAATGCCGTGCGTGAGCAGCTGACCTTTTTAGAAAATAAACTGCTGCCGGCGGATATCGAAGTGACGGTAACGCGCGACTATGGCGAAACAGCAACGGACAAATTTAATCAGTTGGTTTCGGATCTTATTTCGGCTACCGTTTCGGTCATTATTCTGGTGCTACTGACCATGGGCTGGCGACAGGCGTTAATCGTCGGTATTGCGGTCATAGTCACTTTGCTTTTCACATTAATATTTAGCTGGCTCTGGGGGTTTACCCTTAACCGGGTATCCTTATTTGCGTTGATTTTCTCTATTGGTATTTTGGTCGATGACGGCATCGTAATCACCGAAAATATGCACCGGCGGATTCGTAATTCGAGTAAACCGCTGGCCGAGACGATCCCCAAGGCGGTTGATGAAGTTGGTACGCCAACCATTATGGCCACACTAACCATCATGGCAGCCTTATTGCCGATGGCTTTTGTCAGTGGCTTAATGGGCCCTTATATGAGTCCGATACCGATTAATGCCTCAGCAGGCATGGTCTTTTCTCAGTTAGTGGCATTTATTGCTGCACCCTGGCTGGCGCTGCGTCTACTGGACCGTGAGCGCGGCAAAGACAGTGACAGTTCAAGCGACTCGGGAGCAGGCACATCAAAAACGCTTAAATCAATTTTTGAAACCCTGCTGCGGCCGCTACTTGGCGAAAACCGACGCGGCCGGCGGGCACTGTTCGGGGCCGGTATTCTGGCGCTGCTGCTACTGGTTATGGTGTTACCGCTAACTAAAGGTGTGGTGTTGAAAATGCTGCCCTTTGATAATAAGTCCGAACTGCAAATAGTGGTCGATTTACCGGATAATGCGGCAATGGAAGAAACGCAGCGGCTGCAGATGGAGCTGGGCAACTATTTATCTTCCGTTGAGGATGTTGAAAACTGGCAGGCCTATGCCGGCACCGCTTCACCGATTAATTTTAATGGCCTGGTTCGCCAGTATTATTTGCGCAGTCAGCCCAACCAGGGTGATATTCAGGTTAATTTAAAAGATAAAGAACAGCGGCAGCTGTCCTCTCATCAAATCGCCCTTGATATCCGCGCCGATTTAACCGCTATTGCCGAACCGTACGGGGCAGCGATTAAAGTGGTTGAAGTACCGCCGGGTCCGCCGGTTTATGCGCCGGTAGTCGCCGAGTTATATGGCGGTACCGGCCGCCAGCAGGTAGAGTTAGCTGAAACGCTGTTAACAAAAATAGACGAGGTTAACGGCCTGGTAGATAGTGACTCGACTTTGACTGACGTAGTCGAGCGCTGGTTTCTGGTGGTTGACCGCCAGCGCGCCGCGCAATTGGGTATTGGCCAGTCCCAGGTGACCCAGGCGTTGAGTTTACTGGTTAACGCGCAACCGGCTGGTTATCTGCATAAAGATACTGCGAAATATGCGGTACCCATTTTAGTGCAGTTAAACGAAGGGGCTAAGGCGCGTCAGCAGCAGATCCTGTCATTGCAATTGCGGGCTCGTGACGGTGCCATGATCCCGTTGTCTACGGTAGCCAGCATCCGTTCCGACCTGTGGCCAAGAAACAGGTATCATAAGGACCTCAAGCCGGTCACCTATGTGCAGGCCAATATGGCAGGCGAAACGGATTCTCCTATCTATGGAATGTTCGCGCTGTCGGCGCTAATTGAAGAAATGGAAAATCCGCCTGAGCAATTCTATATCAATCAACCATCAGCTAACGGCCCGGTGGCAATTAAGTGGGACGGTGAGTGGCAAATTACCTACGAAACTTTCCGCGATATGGGCATCGCCTACAGCGTTGGTATTTTTATGATTTTTGTTCTGTTAGTGGCGCAGTTTCGGTCCTACTTGATGCCGGTCATTATCATGTCACCGATACCCTTAACCCTGGTCGGAATTCTGCCCGGACACTGGTTGTTGGGTAAAGAGTTTACCGCGACTTCTATGATTGGCATGATCGCACTGGCGGGTATTATCGTCCGCAATTCCATTTTATTAGTAGTCTTTATTCGTCAGCTGATGGACGAAGGCTATAAGCTTGAAGATGCCGTGGTACTGGCCGGCGCCGTGCGCTTAAAACCCATCGCTTTAACCGCAGTGTCGGCTATGGTCGGAGCCTATTTCATCTTAGCTGACCCCATATTTAACGGGCTGGCAATATCACTTATCTTTGGCCTGGCAGCATCAACCGTATTGACGGTGCTGGTCGTTCCGCTATTGTATTACGCTATGTTTTCTTTACTCGCGGATAGCAAACGTTAATGCTGGTTTCTTTTCTTGCTAATAGCTTGCTGGTTATTATTGTCGTAGCGTTTCATTACGAAGCGCTTCGGCAAATTGGCATACTGTTCAGCCGCTTACGTATGTTTCAGCAGTTTCGGTTGGGGGTCGGTGTTTTATTGGCGCTGGTAGCGCACAGTATCGAAGTGTCGGTTTTTGCGCTCGGCTACTACTTAATGCACCACCATGATGGCTTCGGTTTGCTCGGAGGTGCATTTAATGGCTCCTATCTGGACAGTCTGTACTTCTCCTATACGGTCTATACCACTGTAGGCTTTGGTGACATTGAACCGTACGGCGAACTGCGTTTTTTAACCGGCATTGAATCTTTAACGGGACTGGTTCTGATCACCTGGACTGCCTCATTCTTATACGTTGAGATGACCCGCTACTGGCGCGATAAATAATGTCCGGCTGACACATTTATTAACAGACAAAAGCTTCTTAATCCTGTGCTCTGCGTGTATGTTATTGATGGATAAATTTTCACTGGACAAAAGCAATGACTCACGAAACGCTGAAAGTTTTAGTTGTTGATGATGATGCCCGTCTGCGCAGCCTCTTAGAGCGCTACCTGAATGAGCAGGCTTTTCAGGTTCGGGTAGCGCAGGACGCAGAGCAAATGGACCGTTTGTTGACCCGCGAGAACTTCCACCTGATGGTGCTGGACCTGATGTTACCCGGCGAAGATGGACTCACCATTTGTAAACGCTTAAGACAGCAGAATAATCAAATACCCATTATTATGTTGACCGCTAAGGGCGACGAAGTCGATCGCATTATCGGGCTGGAGCTGGGGGCCGATGATTATCTGGCAAAACCTTTTAATCCGCGTGAGCTGCTGGCCCGCATTAGGGCCGTGCTGCGACGCCGGGGCACTGAAGCGCCAGGGGCGCCCAGCCATGAGGATGAAGAGATTAGTTTTGGTAGCTACCGATTGAACCTGGGAACCCGGGAAATGTTTGACGGCGACACGCCGATGCCACTAACCAGTGGTGAATTTGCGGTATTAAAGGCGCTGGTTACCCACCCGCGCGAGCCACTATCCCGCGATAAACTGATGAATCTGGCCCGGGGCCGCGACTACAGTGCCCTTGAGCGGTCTATCGATGTTCAGGTGTCGCGCCTGCGCCGGATGCTGGAAAGCGACCCGACTAAACCACGTTATATTCAGACGGTGTGGGGGCTTGGCTACGTCTTTGTGCCGGACGGAAAGCTAAAAAACTAAATGAAACTGCTACCGAAATCGGCTTTAGCCCGCACGGTCGGTTTGCTGGCTTTGGTGTTATTGCTAAATCAGCTGGTGTCTTATCTTATGGTTTCCAATTATGTTGTGAAACCGTCCATCGAGCAGATTACTCAATTAGTGGCCAAGCAAATTAACACGATGTTTATTAGTGAGTCCCGGCTAACGCGACAGCAGTCCAGCGAGTCACTGGCGACAGAGTTTTACCAAGCCACCGGGATTCGAGTCTATACAACGGAGGCGGCACTTAATCAGGGGCTGGGACAAAGCACTTATTATGGTTATCTGTCGGAGTTAATGAGCCAAGAGCTGGGTGGCCAGGCTGAGGTCCGGATTGCCCAGGGCGAGCAATTTTTTGTCTGGGTTAATCCACCGCAAGCACGCGATTACTGGATCCGGGTACCGTTAAATAACTTTTCATCGGGGCAATTTTCTCCTCTAGTAGTGTATTTGCTGGTGATTGGTATTTTAAGTGTGCTGGGCGGGGTGCTATTCGCTAACTGGCTTAACCGCCCTCTTAAAGCTCTGGAAGAATCCGCGAAGCGAGTTGGACGGGGTGAATTCCCGCCAAAATTGCCGGAGCGCGGTGCCAGCGAAATTATTGCCGTGACCCGGGCGTTCAATCAGATGTCGCGCGGTATCAACGAACTGGAAAATGACCGCAATTTACTTATGGCTGGTGTCTCCCACGACTTGCGCACCCCGTTAACCCGTATTCGCCTGGCAGCCGAGATGATGCCACAAAGCGAGGATTATCTGGCCAGCGGTATTATTGAAGATGTTGACGACATGAACGATATCATCGATCAGTTCATTGATTACATCCGCTTGGATCAACAAGAAGACAGCAGCTGTGAGTCACTCAACCGGATTATCGAGCAAACGGTCGACCATCTACCTGACAACTGGCAAAAACAATTTATCCTTAAGCTTGCTGAGACACCACCGGTCATGTTGCGGCCGTTGTCGATAAAGCGAGTATTGCTAAACCTGTTAGAAAATGCTGAGCGCTATGGCCAGCAGAAAGTGGTTATCGCTTCGGGTTTTGATAAAAAGCGCCGCCGAGTCTGGTTTTCAGTTTCCGACGATGGTCCCGGCATTGCAGAGAAAGAACAGGAAAAACTATTTCAGCCTTTTACTCAGGGCGACAAAGCCCGGGGCGGCGTTGGCTCTGGCCTAGGGCTGGCAATTATTAAACGAATCGTCGATCGCCATGAAGGGCGCATTCGTATGCAAAACATCGAACCCCATGGACTGGCGGTGACAATCGAATTGCCCCGTCGGGTGCGCAATCAGGCACTGTAGCCGTGGCAGGTTAACAGCAATTGATACTGGCTTCTTATAGCAGAGGCGTTATAGTAGAGCGGTAAACCGATGGAGCCGTAACAGTTTATGACAACAAAAGATCTCCCCCAGGTGCTAGCCCGCAAAGTGGTAGCGCAAAGTCGACTGTTAAAAATAGAGGCGGTTGACTTACGCTTTAGTAATGGCGAACAACGCCAGTTCGAGCGCATGCAGGGCAGCGGCCGGGGCGCTGTGATGATTGTCCCCTTTTTAGACCAGGACACTATGATTTTGGTGCGCGAATACGCGGCCGGCTTGCACGAATATCAACTGGGCTTCCCCAAAGGTCTTATTGATCCCGGCGAAACTGCCGAGCAAGCGGCGCAGCGTGAGTTAAAAGAAGAAATTGGTTATGGAGCGAAGCAGTTGCAGCGGTTAACTGAAGTCACCATGGCACCGCAATTTTTTCAGGCGAAAATGACGCTTTTTGTCGCGCACGATTTATATCAGCAAGAGTTGCCGGGTGATGAGCCAGAGCCGCTGGAAAAAGTTTACTGGAAAACATCAGCCACTGATGAATTACTGGCGCAGCCGGACTTCACTGAAGCACGGAGCTTAACAGCGCTATTAATGATGCTGCGCAGTAAAGGTTTATAACAACATGCTGGACATTATTCGTGATATTGCCCGGGAGGCTGGCGCACTGATTATGCAGGCGTATCAGCAGGGAGATTTTGCTACTTACACAAAGGCAGACGAGTCACCAGTAACAAGCACTGATGTTGCTGCCAGTGAGTTAATCATTAGCCGGCTGCAGCAGCATTTTCCCGACATTCCCGTTTTGTCGGAAGAGAGTGACCATGAAAACTTCAGTGAACGAAAGCATTGGCAGCGTTATTTTTTAATTGACCCTATTGACGGCACCCAGGAGTTCATTTCCCGTTCGGGAGATTTTGCCGTTAATATCGCCCTGATTGAAGATCACCAACCCAGACTGGGGGTTATTTACTGGCCTGTCGGTGACAGTCTGTATTTTGCCCGGCGTGATCATGGCGCATTTAAACAGTGCGCCGGTGTAACAGAGTCAATTCAGGTAAGACAACTGGATAACCCGCAGCAGGACCCTTTGATCATTGCGATGAGCCGGCGCCAGGCCCCTGCACCTATTCTCAACCGGGTGCAGACCGAACGGCAGCTGCAAATGTTATCCGCCGGCAGTTGCTCGCTAAAATCGTGCTTCATAGCCGAAGGTAAAGCCGATTGCTTTTTACGCCTGGGACCAACTGGCGAGTGGGATACAGCGGCAGCAGAGGTGATTGTCAGCGAAGCCGGGGGTAGCCTTGTTAACGAAAACTTTGATCCAATTACCTATAATCAGACAGTTAGTTTGCTAAACCCGAACTTTTTTGTGCTGGGCGATCCCAGAGTCGACTGGCAACAAGTGTTTATTGCTCATCAGCCTCATTTTCGTTAGCGCTGACCTGCTCGGGCGAAACAATGTCAACACTCTCGTGTAGCTCGGAGTAGACAATAATGGCCTGGCCAGAAACCAGTTTTTGTCGCAGCTGCTCTACTTTAGCTGAAAAATCGACTTCGCTCTCTCCGTAGTCCGTTCCTTCCCTCAGAACAACAGATTCCAGCAGTTTGTTAAGGGTTGCAGGATCAACCTCTTGCCAGGGTATTTTCATAACGGGTTTCCTTTAGGCATTGCCATTTAGCTGTTCCTTTAAAAAGTTAAGGATATGCTGGGGTAACCAACTGTGCCACTGACCTTGTTGGCGCATGATAAAGCCCATGTGCCCACCGTGCTCATAGCACTGGTAACGCACAGCAGCCGGCAGTTCCTCAGCTTCAGGAATAACCGCTGGCCCCATAAAAGGATCATCGGCGGCGTGGAGGATTAATGTGGGAACCTCAATCTGCGGTACGAACTGCCGGCCGCTGGCCTGCTGATAATAGTCATTAACACCGCTGAAGCCATGTAACGGAGCCGTAACGCAGTGGTCGAACTGAAGAAAGCTGGTCATTGGGTCGACATCAACATTAGCCAGCGGATGATCGGCTGCCATAATACCGGCGGCCAGTTTTGCTTTAAACTTTTGTTTTAACGGACTTAATAAATAACGTCGATAAATACGCGAAAACCCTTTATCGATTTTCGCTGAGCAGCTGCCCAGATCCAGTGGCGCACAGCAGATACTGGCAGCCGTTACCGACTGACCAATAGTCCGGGTCAATAGCTGTGCGAGCATGTTACCCCCCAGGCTAAAGCCGGCCAGTAGCAATGGAGCACGCGGGTAATCCAGACGCAGAGTATTGATGAGCTGTTCGGCATCACCGGTATCACCGGAGTGGTAGGCGCGGGGCAGCCGATTGAGGCCTGAGCGGCCACAACCGCGAAAGTGCATTACCAGCGCCTGCCAGCCGCTGTTGGCGGCCAGCTGCAGTGTCTGCCAGACATAAGGGGACTCTACCGAGCCCTCCAGCCCATGAAATATAAGCAAAATTGGCTTGTCAGAGTCCGGCTCTGGCGTCTGGTACCAGCAAAGATCAACGAAATCCCCATCACTTAACTCAAACTGCCGCCAGTAACCGGACCAGGGTCGTGACCGAAATAAAAGCCGGGGCAACAGAGTTTGCAGGTGAGGGTTACGAAACCCGCGGGGAGGTTTAAAATGAGTGTGCTCGCTCATCATGACAGCTTAGTTTTGACGCTCAAATTTTTGCTGTTGCTCGACCAGCTGTTGTTCTGCCGCCATCCAGTCGTTCTCGATGTCCTCCAGCTGAATTTTTAACTCAGTTTGCCGCTGCAGCACCTGCTGCAACTCGGCTTTGTTGCTGTCATCGTAAATACGGCTATCGTTCAGCTGTTGATGAACATCTTCTAGTTGTTGTTCAAGTAGCGTAATTTTTTGTTCGTGCTGTTGTATCTGTTTTTTAAGCGGGGCAACACTTTTTCTGAACTCTGCTTCCAGACGTTTTTGCTGTTTCCGGTCTGGTTTGTTGCTGTCGTCAGGTTTTTCTTCATTGTTGCCCTTGCCGGCAGTTTGCTGCTGCAGCCACTGATGGTAATCATCTAAGTCGCCGTCAAAGGGCTCCACCCGGCGGTTGGCAACCAGGTAAAACTCATCAACCGTGGTGCGTAACAGGTGACGATCATGCGAAACAACGATCAGTGCTCCCTGATAATCCTGTAAAGCGGTAACCAGCGTATCACGTAAGCTTAAATCAAGGTGGTTGGTCGGCTCATCCAGCAGTAATAAATTCGGTTTTTGATAAATAATCAGAGCCAGCGCCAGCCGTGCTTTCTCACCGCCGGACATCGGCGCTACAGCGCGGGTCACCATATCGCCGGAAAAGCCAAAGCCGCCTAAAAAGTCGCGCAATGATTGTTCTGTTGCCTTTGCGTCGATACGCTGCAGATGCAGCAGTGCTGAGGCTTCAAGATCCAGTGTCTCGAGCTGATGTTGAGCAAAGTAGCCGATTTTTAGCCCATTGTTGACCTGGCGTTCACCGGCCAACGGAGATATTTCACTGGCCAATAGTTTAATTAAGGTGGACTTACCGGCACCATTGCGGCCCAACAAGCCCATGCGGGTACCGGGCACCAGGTTCAGCTTAATGTCTTCTAATATTACTGTATCACCGTAGCCAGCCTGTGCCTGGCGTAAACTCAGCAGCGGATTAGGCAGTTGCTCAGGAGCAAAAAAGCGAAACTGGATGTCTGATTGAGCGCGCAGCGGTGCCTGAGTCGGTAACTTTTCAATCGCTTTTAAGCGGCTTTGAGCTTGCTTGGCTTTACTGGCTTTATAGCGAAAGCGGTCCACGTAAGCTTGTAAATGCTGACGCATTACCTGTGCTTTTTCAAACTCGCTTTGCTGCTGGGCCATATGCTCGGCGCGCTGAGCTTCGAACAGTGAGTAATTGCCGCGGTAACTGTTTAAGCGTTGATGTTCAATATGAACAATATCGGTGCAAACCTGATCAAGAAAGTCGCGGTCATGAGAAATCAATATCAACGTACCGCCGAACCGCTTTAGGTAGTCCTCCAGCCAGAAAATGGCATCGACATCCAGGTGGTTAGTCGGCTCATCCAAAAGCAGCAGGTCGGCCCGCGCCATGAGTGCCTGCGCCAGGTTCAGTCGCATACGCCAGCCCCCGGAAAAAGAAGCTACCGGATTACTCAGTTGAGACTGGCTAAAGCCAAGACCTGCCAGCATACTACTGGCCCGCGCTTCAATATCGTAAGCGCCAATAGCGGCCAGCTGATCGTGCAGTTCGGCGATATGATGGCCATCGGTTTGCTGTTCAGCTAATTGTAGCTGCTGTTGCAGCTGGCGAAATGGCCGGTCGCCGTCAATAACATAATCCAGTGCACTTTGCTGCAGCGCCGGAGTATCCTGAGCAACACTGGCAATACGCCATTTGGCCGGCAGCTGAAGCTGGCCTGAGTCAGCCTGAAGCTCACCGCGCAGCAGAGCAAACAAAGAAGATTTCCCGCAGCCGTTTTTGCCGACCAGGCCGACCCGGTGCTGGGGGAATATTTGCAAACGACTGTCTTTAAAAAGCACATCGCCGCCGCGCATAAGGGCTAAGTTTTCTGCTGTGATCATAATGTTTATCGTTAACCGTATATAGGCTAGAATCTAACTATTCTATCATTCGTAAGCCGATGCGGCACAGGGGGGATTTTGGCAAGGCAAAAAAAACGCTTTATAGCAGGTGCAGTTTGCCCCAAATGCGAGGCGATGGATACATTAATGCTGTTTATCGAAAACGATGTTGAGCAAGTCGAATGCATAGCCTGTAAACACCGTTTCAGTGAACCAAAAGAGCAGGGGGGAGGCAGCCAGCGTCAGTTTGATCAGGTCATTGGTGTGTTCAAGCCCGATTAAATCTTTCAAATACCCCCCGCCATAATCGTTTTAAAGGACTATTATTGTGTCAGATTATCAATCCCGGACCAGTTTAAGCTACCACCTGTACCGACCCGAACAAGTCGCTGCCGGCGAGCAGCAGGCGGCAGAGCAAGCCGGTATCCGTATGCGTGCACTAATGGCAGCGGCTGGCCGCGCAGCTTTTGAGCAAGTGCAGCAACAAGCGGCTGCCGGTGCCCGGCTGGCGGTATGTTGCGGCGAGGGGAATAACGGCGGCGATGGCTATGTGATAGCCCGCCTGGCGCAACAAAGCGGCTTTCGGGTATCGGTTTTCGCGTTGAAAGCCAATCGCCAACTTAACGATATTGACAATAATGACGCCGAGCATGCCCGTCAGGCATGGCGCGATACCGGTAATCAAGAAGCACCACTGAACACATTTAACGCGGCCGGTTTTGATTTTATTGTAGACGCAGTATTTGGTACCGGGCTGAGCCGGCCACTCGAGGGTGAGCTTGCCCAATGGGTGTCAGCGGTTAATGCAGCAGGTGTACCGGTACTGGCTGTTGATGCGCCGTCGGGGATTTCTGCCGATACGGGCGCCGTGCTGGGTTGCGCCATCCGGGCAGACTGGACGGTGACTATGGTCGCCCTTAAGCGGGGACTTTATACCTCAGCCGGCCGCCATTACTGCGGCGAAATCGTGCTGGCCGATCTGGCGGTTGGTCATTACTTTGAACAACAACAAAGCAGCGACTGGCAACTGGCACAGAAAAATGACTGTGAAACCTGGCTGGGCCCACGGCCGGTCCATTCACATAAAGGCGATTTCGGCCACGTTCTGTTAGTTGGCGGCCAGCCGGGTATGCCCGGTGCCATGGTACTCGCGTTACAGGCTGCATTGCGGTGCGGTGCCGGAAAAGTTTCCGTTGCCTGTCATGGGGATAATACTGATATTATTGCTACAAGTCAGGCCGAGGCCATGGTCCACGGTATTGAAAACGCTGAGCAGCTAAAGCCACTGTTACAGCAGGCAACTGTGATAGTCCTGGGGCCCGGGCTGGGTACCAGCCGCTGGTCCCGACAAATGTTTGAAGCCGTAACAACCAGCGACAAACCAGTTGTTATCGACGCTGATGGCCTGAATCTTCTGGCAGATAGCGGCCTTAGCTCTGACCGCTGGATACTAACCCCCCACCCAGGAGAAGCGGGACATTTATTACAGCAGTCGACAAAATCGGTGGAACAGGATAGGTTTTCTGCGGTCGAAGCGATAAGAAGCCAGTATGGTGGGCAAATTCTTCTTAAAGGAGCAGGCAGCCTGGTGGCAACGGACCGCGGTAACTTTGTTATTGCGCGAGGCAGCCCAGCCATGGCCAGTGGTGGAATGGGTGACACCCTCAGTGGTGTTATTGGCGCCTTACTTGCCCAGCAGATGAGCCCGGCGCAAGCGCTGATTGCCGGTAGCTACTGGCATGCTGTGGCGGGAGAGATCGCAGCCCGTAGTGGAGTAAGGGGTACGTTAGCAAGTGATTTGTTGGTACCGTTGCGGCAGCTGGTTAATGGCATTAAGGTAGATCCTTTAGATGGAAATGGGCATTAAAAAAATTTCAATGACGCGTTATCAGTTGAGCAATGAAGCGGCAACAGCGGCTTTCGCAAAACGGTTGGCTAAACAGTTGACAACGCCTATGGTTATCTACCTGAACGGCCCACTGGGTGCCGGTAAAACTGCGCTATGTCGCGGTATTATTCATTATCTTGGTCACCAGGGTGCGGTTAAAAGCCCCACCTATACGCTGGTAGAACCTTATCAGCTAAATGATTGGCGTATTCATCATTTTGATTTGTACCGCCTGGCCGACCCTGAAGAACTTGAGTACATGGGTATTCGTGATTATTTTGCGGCGGATACCCTCAATTTTATTGAATGGCCGGAAAAAGGCGAAGGCTGGTTACCCGGCGCCGACTTGACCATTGATATCAGCTATTGTGATACGGGACGGGAAGTCAACTTAGCGGCTTGTTCAGCAGCCGCAGAACAGTTAATAAAACAATTATGATACGCAACCTGGTTCTGGCTTTTGTAAAACTTACTTTATTTTGTGGTCTGTTGCTGCAGGTGCAGCCGACTCTGGCGCAGGGTAACGGCGCAGCCAGTAATCGTATTGAAAGTATCCGTGTCTGGCCCTCGCCCGATAAAACACGGGTTGTTTTTGATCTAAAATCAGAGCCTCAATACAGTTACTTTACGCTGTACCAGAGCGATCCCCTACGATTGGTTATTGATATCAATGACACTCAGCTTGGTACCTCGCTGGAAGGTCTGGCGGATGACTCTTTATTGGTGGACTTAATTCGCACCAGCTCACCAAAAAATGAAAACAGCACCCGGCTCGTTATTGAATTAGCAGAAAAGACGGATCCGGTCG
Source organism: Idiomarina seosinensis (assembly GCF_044797955.1). Taxonomy (GTDB): domain Bacteria; phylum Pseudomonadota; class Gammaproteobacteria; order Enterobacterales; family Alteromonadaceae; genus Idiomarina; species Idiomarina seosinensis_A. Next base: position 267,694 of record NZ_CP085211.1, read on the forward strand.
TTTTTCCGTTAGCAGCTAACGAATCCTATCCGCATCGCCTGGTTGTTGACCTCCCCGGTAAGTCAATCGAGCGTAGTGGTCCGGCAAAATCCATCTCGGAGCTGGCCAAGCGTAAGGTTACCGTGGCTATCGATGCCGGCCATGGCGGAGAGGATCCGGGATCGGTGGGCCCGACCGGTAGTTACGAGAAAAACGTTGTGCTGAAGATAGCCCGGGCACTGGCCAGCATGATTAACGAAGATCCGGGCATGCAGGCCTATTTAATCCGCTCCGGTGATTACTATGTCGATTTGGACGAGCGACCACAAAAAGCATGGCAGGCTAAAGCTGATTTTTTTGTTTCTATCCACGCCGATGCGTTTCGCACGCCGCAACCGCGCGGGGGGTCGGTCTGGGTGCTGTCAAAACGCCGCGCCGATTCTGAGGTGGGACGCTGGCTGGAAGGCACTGAGCGTAAGTCCGTACTTTTAGGTGGTGCCGAGAGTATTATTGAAGATACCGGTCATGAACCTTTTCTGGCGCAAACCTTGCTGGATATGTCGATGGAAAGCTCTATTGCCAGTGCCTATTCCGCGGCGCGCGAAATTATTGCCGAAATGAGTACCGTAACAAAAATGCATAAACGGGAACCTCAGGCCGCCAGTTTTGCCGTATTAAAATCACCGGACAAACCTTCATTACTGGTCGAAACTGGATTTATCTCAAACCCATACGAAGAGCGACAACTTAACAGTAATGCCCACCAGCAAAAATTAGCGCGGGCTCTGTATAATGGTATTCGCCGCTACTTTGTTAATAACCCGTTGGACAATACGTACCTGGCTACTGTGCCGAACAGTGATTACATCGTTAAGCCCGGCGACTCTTTGTCGGTTATCGCCCAACGCTACGACACAACAGTTGCTGCGATTAAGCATGAGAATGACTTGCGCAGTTCTGTCGTGCAGGTCGGCCAAAAATTAAAGATACCGCGCTGATTATGGTAATAAAACAACTGCCCATAGAGCTGGCTAACCAGATTGCCGCAGGTGAGGTAGTCGAGCGGCCCGCCTCGGTGGTCAAAGAGCTGGTTGAAAATGCCCTTGATGCGGGGGCTGACAAGCTACTGATTGACATCGAACAAGGCGGCATTAAGCGCATAAAAATTCGCGACAATGGTTGTGGTATCGAGCGCGACCAGCTGGCGCTGGCACTCAGCCGCCACGCTACCAGTAAAATAGCCTGCCTGGAGGATTTAGAATCGATTGCCAGCCTCGGATTTCGTGGCGAAGCACTGGCGAGTATCAGTTCTGTGTCACGTTTGCGTTTAACTTCTAAGCCGGCCGCGCAGTCAGAGGCATGGCAGGCATGGACCAGTGGTCGGGACATGGCGGTTCAGGTTGAGCCTGCTGCTCATCCCGACGGCACGACCATCGATATTCAGGATATTTTTTTTAATACCCCGGCCAGAAGAAAATTTTTACGCACTGAAAAAACCGAATTTGCACACATTGATGAGACCGTTAAACGTATCGCCCTCAGCCGCTTTGATGTCGACATTACCCTGAGCCATCAGGGCAAACGCGTTCGCCACTATCCGAGTGTGGATCCCGATAGTGATCAACAACAGCGCCGGCGGCTGGTTAAAGCGACCGGCGCGCAGTTTGCCGAGCAGGCATTGGCTATTCAGGCACAAACCGGTTCTTATCAGCTAACCGGCTGGGTCGCTACGGCGGAACACTGTCGTCACCAGGGCGATATTCAGTACTGTTTTGTGAATGGCCGTATTATGCGCGATAAGCTGCTGAGCCATGCTTTGCGTCAGGCTTATGAGCGTTATCTGTTGGCTGATACGGTGCCGACCTATGTTATTTACTTGTGGCTACCGGCTGATCAGCTGGATGTTAATGTGCATCCGGCAAAGCATGAAGTCCGCTTTCATCAGCAGCGTCAGGTGCATGACTTCATCCTGCAGGCGGTTGCCGATGCGTTGTCTCAGGCATCTGCCATATCAGCGGACGGGCCGGCTATCCCAGCGGATACAAAACATCAATCCGGTCGCCCGACAGCGCGGCAACATCAGTATAAAACCTCTGTACCCTTAACTGAGGCAAGGTCCGGTTATCGCGCCGGGTCCAGTATTTTGCCTAATGCAGTGCAAGAAGCCACGCCTGCTGACGCATTGCCGGAGTATCGGGCCCTGGCCGTGTTTAAACAGCATTGGTTATTAATGCAAAAGGGCGACGAGCCGGCCTGGCTTAATGTGGCGGCTGTTGCGCAGCAACTGCTGTCTAATCAACTGCATCAGCAACTTCAGCATGGGCTGAACGGACAGCCATTGCTGGTTGAAGTGGTGCTGGATTTAAGTAAGCCCGGGCTGCAATCGCTTTCAGCCGAGGATGTTGAGTGGTTGAACCGCTGCGGTTTTAACTTCCGCCAGCATGGCCGCCGGTTGACCGTAGATACGGTGCCTGCGATGTTGCGGCACGGGAATGTAGCTCAGCATTGCCTGGCACTTATTCAGCAGATACAGGCCAATAAGGACAGCGACTCTGTAGCCCGCTGGCTAGCCAACTTCGCCAAAACCGAGCACGTCACTGTGTCTGCCGCCGAGCACTATATGAAGCGCTGGCAGCAGGAACTTGAGGCCAGCGCTCAGTATATGCAACCGATTGACGTACCGACGTGCTGGTCGGCGGGTAGCTAGATGACAAATTTTGTTGATAACCCTTATGTTATTTGTCTTTATGGCCCCACCGCCGCAGGTAAGACAGCCCTGGCGCTGGAACTCTGTCAGCGGCTGAATTGCGAAATCGTGTCGGTTGATTCCGCTTTGGTTTATCGCGGCATGGATATAGGAACCGCTAAGCCTTCAGCGCAAGAGCAGCGGCAGGTACCCCATCACCTAATTGATATTCGTGATCCGGCGCAGAGTTATTCAGCTGCGGAGTTTCAGCAGGACGCTGGCCGCGCGATTGATGAAATTATTGCTCGCGATCGTGTGCCATTGCTGGTTGGCGGAACCATGCTGTACTTTAAAGCCTTGCTTGAGGGCATTTCAGAATTGCCGGAGTCGCAACCTCAGATCCGCCAGCAGTTAAATGAAGAGCAGCAACAGTTCGGCCTGGGACACTTGCACGCCGAATTAGCCCGGCTTGACCCGATCAGCGCCGAGCGTATCCATGCCCATGATTCCCAAAGAATTTTACGCGCTTTGGAAGTTTACCGGATTAGCGGGCAGAGCCTGACCCAGTTGACTCAGGAACGCCATGGCCAGTTGGCTTACCCGGTTTATCAATTGGCGATAGCACCGCAAGAACGAGCGGTTTTGCACCAGCGCATTGAACAACGCTTTGACTGGATGTTACAGCAGCCGTTTCAACAGGAAGTTGAAGCGCTGCGGCAGCGAAGCGACTTGCATCCGGATTTACCCTCTATCCGCAGCGTCGGCTATCGGCAAATGTGGGCTTATCTGAATGGTGATTATGATTATCAAACCATGCGCGAGCGCGGTATTATTGCAACCCGGCAACTGGCAAAACGTCAGCTAACCTGGTTAAGGGGCTGGCCGGACGTGCATTGGTTAACCACTGATCAGGAACGTCTGCTGGAAACAGCAGTTCAGGCGCTGACAGTACCGGCGAAAATATTCAAAGCAAAGGATTGAAATATTAGCAACTGCCCATAGATCAAAAAGCCGGTAAAAATCGTAACCAAAAATGTCGGTAAACGTTAAGCTGCAAATTAGGTTGCAAAAAGTAGTGACTGGTCTAGGGTAAGTTTAGCGGGGCGGCGATTTAGTATAAATCGTAACCAGTTTGGGATATTAATTAAAAACAATAAAGGAATCCAACATGGCTAAGGGGCAAACATTGCAAGACCCATTTTTAAATGCTTTACGACGCGAGCGCATTCCTGTGTCAATTTACCTGGTTAATGGTATTAAGTTACAGGGACAAATCGAATCCTTTGACCAGTTCGTCATATTACTTAAAAATACCGTTAGCCAAATGGTTTATAAGCACGCTATTTCTACGGTTGTTCCGGCCCGGATACCGCAAAATTATTTGCCTCAGCCAAGCGCTCAGGAATCTTCCGAGCTACCGGAATAAATGATGCCAGGAGGTCAATAAAACTTGTTCGACAGATTTGAAGGTGGCGACTACGCGGTCCTGGTACATATGGACTTACCCGCCGAAATTGACCGTGAAGATCTCTCAGAATTGCAACTGCTTGCTGATTCAGCGGGCGTTAAAACTTTGGGCATAATGACTGCGGCGCGTAATGCGCCCAATCCAAAATATTTTGTCGGTAGTGGTAAAGCCGAAGAAATAGCCGAAATGGTTAAAGAACGAAATGCCAGCCTTGTCATTTTCAACCATGCGCTGTCGCCGACGCAGGAACGAAATCTGGAAAAGATTTGCCAGTGTCGGGTGCTGGATCGCACCGGCCTCATCCTGGATATTTTTGCTCAGCGAGCCCGCACCCACGAAGGTAAACTGCAGGTGGAGCTGGCTCAGTTGCGGCACTTATCAACCCGGCTGGTTCGCGGCTGGACCCACCTTGAGCGGCAAAAAGGTGGTATTGGTCTGCGTGGGCCCGGCGAAACACAGCTGGAGACTGATCGACGCTTAATTCGCGGACGTATTAAGAGTATTCTTAAACGCCTGGATAAAGTACAAAAGCAGCGCGAGCAGGGTCGTCGTGCGCGTAAGCGGGCGGAGATTCCGACCGTTAGTCTGGTCGGTTACACTAATGCCGGCAAATCGACATTGTTTAACCGGTTAAGTGAATCCGATGTATACGCAGCAGATCAGTTATTCGCCACCCTGGACCCAACACTGCGCCGGCTTGATGTCGAAGATGTCGGTACCGTGATTTTGGCTGATACCGTTGGCTTCATTCGCCACTTACCCCATGATCTGGTGGCGGCTTTCAAAGCCACCTTGCAGGAGACGCAGGATGCAAGCTTATTGCTGCATGTGGTCGACGTGGCAGATGAGCAGCAACAGGATAATATCGAACAGGTGACGGAAGTACTGAAAGAAATTGACGCGGGCGATGTGCCGCAGCTAATGATTTGCAATAAAATCGATAAGGTTGCCGATGCGCAGCCGCGAATTGACTATGACGAGCAGGGAAAACCCCAGCGAGTCTGGGTTTCAGCCCAACAAGACCAGGGCCTGGAACTTATCATGAAGGCGTTACATGAACGTCTGGGCAGGAAAATGGTTAATTTGCACTTAAAATTACCGCCGTCGATGGGTAAACTTCGTGGTACATTGTACAGCTTAAACAGTGTTACTGATGAACAAGTAGAAGCCAGTGGTGATTTAAACCTAGCAGTTAAGATGCCATTGGTTGACTGGCAAAAGTTACAGAAGCAATATGACAACGAGCTAAATCGTTACGTGCAAACAACGCATTAATAGCAAGTTCCTAATTTAAAACTAAAGTGGAGTAGTCCATGGCTTGGAACCAACCGGGTAATGGCGGTAACAATGACCGCGACCCATGGAAAAACCAGGGGAACAAAGACCAAGGTCCCCCTGATCTTGACGAGGCAATACGCAAATTGATGGCCAAGTTTGGCTTTGGCGGTAAAAAGCGGGGCGGCTCAGGCGGCAGCTCCGGCGTCCCCGCAAAAGGCGTCGGCTTAATAGCCATTATCGCGCTTATTGTCTGGTTTATTGCCGGTTTTTACACAGTAAAAGAAGCCGATCGCGGTGTTGTATTGCGGTTTGGTAACTTTCATACATTGGTAGAGTCTGGCTTACACTGGCGTCCGGTCTTTATCGACACAGTTGAGCACGTCGACGTTAATAATATTCGGTCGGACAGCACTGAAGGCTTTATGCTGACTCAGGATGAGAACGTAGTTGTAGTACAGCTGGACGTTCAGTACCGGATTGTCGACCCGCGTTCTTACTTATTTAATGTCGTTAATGCTGATTCCGTTCTGTCCAAAGCGACAGACAGCGCACTGCGTTATGTTGTCGGTCATACCACCATGGATGAAGTGTTAACACGGGGTCGTGAGGATGTTCGCGCGCGGACATTAGACTTATTAGAAGAAACGCTAAACCCGTACACAATGGGTTTGCAGATTGTTGATATTAACTTGTTGCCGGCCCGTCCGCCGGAAGCTGTTAAAGATGCCTTTGATGATGCGATTTCTGCGCAAGAAGACGAAGAGCGCTTTATTCGTGAAGCCGAAGCTTACGCAAGAGAAGTCGAACCACTGGCCCGCGGTCAAGTTCGTCGTATGCTGCAGGAAGCACAAGCTTACAAAGAGCAGATAACACTGGAAGCACAGGGTGAGGTTGCTCGTTTTAATGAGTTACTGCCTGAATATCAGCAAGCTCCGGAAGTTACGCGTGAGCGGATTTATCTGGATACATTGCAAGAATTGTATCGTAAGACACCGAAAGTGTTGATCGATGTCGAGGGCAGCAACAACATGATGTATTTGCCATTGGACAAGATTCTTGAGAAGCAAGGCCGTAATGTTACCTCGTTTTCACCCTCGAGAGTCCCGGTAGATAGCTCGGGTAGCAATAACTCCGGCAGCTCGAACAACAGTGGTACTGTTCGTAGCAGTGGCCGCAGTGGAGGTAGAGGCTAATGAAAAATCTAATTGCAATTATCGTCGTTGTATTAGTCGCTCTGGGTTTGTCATCCCTTTACGTGGTTAAGGAAGGCGAACGTGCCATCCTTATCCAGTTTGGTAAGGTCGAGCGGGATGCAGAAACCGGCGAGGCGCGGGTATTTGAACCGGGCTTACACTTTAAGATTCCGTTTATTGAAACCGTTAAACGTTTAGATGCACGGCTACAGACCCTGGATGGCGATCCGGATCGCTTTGTGACCAGTGAAAAGAAAGACTTAATCGTTGACACTTATGTGATGTGGCGCATTAACGACTTCTCGACGTTTTACCTCAGTACTAACGGTGGTAATGTGTTGCAGGCTGAAGCGCTGTTAACCCGTCGTATCAGTAGTGGCCTTCGTAGTGAATTTGGTAGCCGGACGATTTCCGATATTGTTTCGGGCGAACGTGATGAACTAATGCGCGAAGCACTGATTAAGGGCGCACAAAGCGCCAGCGATCTGGGTGTTGAGGTTATCGATGTTCGGGTTATGCAAATCAACCTGCCGGACGAAGTCAGTCAGTCCATCTACCAGCGTATGCGTGCTGAACGTAACGCAGTAGCGACTGAACACCGCTCGGAAGGTCGCGAGCAGGCTGAATTTATTCGTGCAGACGTTGATGCCCGGGTAACCGTTATGTTGGCAGATGCAAAACGTCAGTCTCGCCAGTTACGGGGTCAGGGCGATGCAGAAGCGGCTAAGATTTATGCTGATGCATACTCACAAGATGCTGAGTTCTTTGCTTTCATTCGCAGCATGGAAGCGTACACAGCTTCATTTGAATCAGGCTCAGATATCTTAGTACTGGACGGTAGTAGCGACTTCTTTAAATACCTGCAGGACATGCAGGGTGTTATGAAAGAATAATTGCTAAGCTAAGGCGAAAAGCCCCTGTGCGACAGTAGATGGTCGCACAGGGGCTTTTTTATGTGCGTGTACAAAAGCCTTAAGAAAGGATAGAATTGCATCGCTTTTTTTTTACGCGGGGCAATCATGAGTCAAAACGTAGTCATTCTCGGCACCCAATGGGGTGATGAAGGTAAAGGTAAAATCGTCGACCTGTTAACTGACAAGGCAACTCTGGTTGTCCGCTATCAGGGCGGACATAATGCCGGTCATACATTGGTTATCGACGGAGAAAAGACTGTTTTGCATCTCATTCCGTCCGGTATTCTGCGCGACAATGTGCAGTGCATTATTGGTAACGGTGTTGTGCTGTCTCCGGAAGCACTCATGGAAGAAATGGCAATGCTTAAAGATCGTGGCGTGCCGGTAGAGCAACGACTGCGTATCAGTGAAGCTTGTCCGCTGATATTACCCTTTCACATTGCGCTGGATCAGGCCCGTGAAAAAGCACGTGGCAAAGAAGCCATTGGCACTACCGGTCGGGGTATTGGACCGGCCTACGAGGACAAAGTAGCTCGCCGGGGTCTGCGCGTCGGCGATTTGTTTAACGAACAGCGCCTGGCCGAGAAACTGGAAGAGGTTATGGCTTATCATAACTTCTCCTTAACCGAATACTACAAAACCGATGCTGTCAGCTACAGCGATGTACTGGCTCAGTGTCACGCTTATGCTGAGCTGCTAAAGCCCATGGTCGCCGACGTGCCCACGCGGCTGGACCAAGCGCGTCGAAACGGCGATAAAATTATGTTTGAAGGTGCTCAGGGCACCTTACTGGATATTGATCACGGTACCTACCCCTATGTCACCTCGTCGAATACCACGGCGGGTGGTGTAGCCACAGGGGCAGGTTTTGGTCCACGCTACCTGGACTACGTGCTGGGTATTGTAAAGGCCTACACGACCCGAGTGGGTAGCGGCCCCTTCCCAACCGAGCTGGATTGTGAAGTTGGACAGCACCTGGGCGTTAAAGGCCACGAATTCGGCGCAACAACAGGCCGTAAGCGTCGGACCGGCTGGTTAGATGCAGTTGCCATGCGCCGGGCAGTGCAAATCAATTCAATTAGCGGCTTTTGTCTGACCAAGCTGGACGTACTGGATGGCCTGGACGAATTAAAGATTTGCACGGGTTATAAACTTCCTGACGGGTCAGTGAGCGAGTATCCGCCGTTGGCCGCCGAGGACTATGAGCTGGTCAAGCCGGTGTACGAAACCCTGGAAGGTTGGCAACAAAGCACGGTAGGTGTTACGGAACACAGTCAATTACCCTCGCAGGCACTCGCTTACATTGCTCGTATCGAGGCTTTGACAGGTGTTCCTGTGGATATTATTTCAACCGGGCCGGATCGGGTAGAAACCATTGTTTTACGCCACCCGTTTGAACAAAGCGATTAGTTTTTGTTCGAACAACTTAAAATATAACCACTTGATTAATAATTTAGAACTTTTTTTAGCGAAACTATTGCACTATTAAATTTAGTGCCATAGAATGCGCTCCACCTAACCGGGGTGCCGGCATAGCTCAGCTGGTAGAGCAACTGACTTGTAATCAGTAGGTCGGGAGTTCGACTCTCTCTGCCGGCACCAATTCAAATTGCATTTGGGAGGGGTTCCCGAGTGGCCAAAGGGATCAGACTGTAAATCTGACGGCTCCGCCTTCGCAGGTTCGAATCCTGCCCCCTCCACCACGCAATTTCCTTGGTTTTGAGGTGGCCCATAATTGTTAGCGGGTGTCGTATAGTGGCTATTACCTCAGCCTTCCAAGCTGATGACGCGGGTTCGATTCCCGCCACCCGCTCCAATTTACAATCCGTGCTGATATAGCTCAGTTGGTAGAGCGCACCCTTGGTAAGGGTGAGGTCGGCGGTTCAAATCCGCCTATCAGCACCATTTCTTTGTAGGCCCACTAACAGAACCGCCCGGTTTTAAGGTAATCACCGCAAGAATTTTGTTAGAGAGGCTGCAATGTCTAAAGAAAAATTTGAACGTTCGAAGCCGCACGTAAACGTCGGCACCATTGGTCACGTTGACCACGGTAAAACTACCCTGACCGCTGCTATTACAACTGTTTTGGCAAAAGTATACGGTGGTGCGGCGAAAGACTTCGCAGCCATCGATAACGCGCCGGAAGAGAAAGAGCGTGGTATCACGATTTCAACGTCACACGTTGAGTATGACACGCCAAACCGTCACTACGCACACGTCGACTGCCCAGGACACGCTGACTATGTTAAAAACATGATCACCGGTGCTGCGCAGATGGACGGAGCGATTTTGGTAGTAGCGGCGACCGACGGCCCTATGCCACAAACCCGTGAGCACATCTTGTTGTCACGTCAGGTAGGCGTTCCTTACATCGTTGTATTCATGAACAAATGTGACATGGTAGACGATGAAGAGCTGTTAGAGCTGGTAGAGATGGAAGTTCGTGAACTGTTATCAGAATACGAATTCCCAGGCGACGACCTGCCGGTAATTCAGGGTTCAGCTCTGAAGGCACTGGAAGGCGACGAAGACTACAGCAAGAAGATTGTAGAGCTTGCTGACGCACTGGATTCTTACATTCCAGAGCCGGAGCGTGACATTGATAAGCCGTTCATCATGCCAATCGAAGACGTATTCTCGATTTCAGGTCGTGGTACGGTAGTAACCGGTCGTGTAGAGCGCGGTATCGTTCGCACAGGTGATGAGTGTGAGATTGTTGGTATGAAAGACACCACCAAGACCACAGTTACCGGTGTAGAGATGTTCCGTAAGCTGCTTGACGAAGGTCGTGCAGGCGAGAACATCGGTGCGTTGCTGCGTGGTACTAAGCGTGACGACGTAGAGCGTGGTCAGGTACTGGCGAAGCCGGGTACTATCACTCCGCATACTAAGTTTGAAGCAGAAGTTTACGTACTGAGCAAAGACGAAGGTGGCCGTCACACGCCATTCTTTAAAGGCTACCGTCCCCAGTTCTACTTCCGTACAACGGACGTAACGGGTGCTGTAGAATTGCCAGAAGGCGTAGAAATGGTCATGCCTGGCGACAACCTGAAGTTTGTTGTAGAGCTGATTGCTCCAATCGCAATGGACGAAGGACTGCGTTTCGCAATCCGTGAAGGTGGCCGTACAGTAGGCGCCGGCGTTGTGTCGAAAATCATCGACTAAGACGTGTAAACGGTTAGACAAAAACCCGGCTCCGGCCGGGTTTTTTGTGGCTATAGGCTCGCTCCGCTCGCGTAGCGCAGCAACAAACCACCGCGAACGAAGTGAGCCTAAAGGCTTGCGCCTTGCGTCTTCTTCGGTATAATACCGCGTCCAATCCTGTACCAAGCAAATTGAGCAGGACTTATAGGGGCGTAGTTCCAACGGCAGAACAGCGGTCTCCAAAACCGACGGTTGGGGGTTCGAATCCCTCCGCCCCTGCCAGATTTTAAGATTGAGTTCGTTGAGCAAAACGGCCAGTGGCAATTAGGATTTTAGAATGAGTGCAAATAACGAAACGCAAAGTAATCCTTTAAATAGCGTTAAATGGATCATTACCTTCAGTTTGTTAGTTATTGCTATTGGTGGTAACCACTACTTTGCTGAGCAGGTTTCTGTCTTGTACCGGGCCATTGGCGTAGTGATTCTGGTCGGCTTAGCCGGTTTGATGGCGGCGACCACCATCCGTGGCCAGCAGTTTTTATCGTTCGCAAAAGAAAGCCGTACTGAAATACGTAAAGTAGTCTGGCCTTCGCGCCAGGAAGCAACGCAGACAACAGCGATTGTCGTCGTAGCAACGGTTATTGTGGCACTGGTTCTATGGGGCCTGGATGGTATTCTGGTACGCGTAGTTGGTTTCCTGACCGGTTTGGAGATATAAAATGAGCGACAATAAACGTTGGTATGTTGTACAGGCTTTTTCCGGTTTTGAAGCTCGAGTTGCCGAATCGCTAAAAGAACACATCAAAATGCACGGCCTGGAAGACAAGTTTGGTGAAGTTTTAGTACCCAAAGAAGAAGTTGTCGAGATGAAAGCGGGCGTGCAGCGTAAAAGCGAGCGCAAGTTTTTCCCCGGTTATGTGCTGGTCGAAATGGCGATGGATGACGAAACCTGGCACTTAGTTAAGAGTGTACCGCGGGTTTTGGGCTTCATTGGCGGTAAAAGCGAGCGGCCGACGCCAATATCCAAGCGAGAAGCGGATGCGATTTTGGATCGTCTGCAGGATTCCCAGGACAAGCCTAAACCGAAAACCTTGTTTGAACCAGGCGAAGTGGTTCGGGTTAACGACGGTCCCTTTGCCGACTTTAACGGCACTGTTGAACATGTCGACTATGAAAAAAGTCGCGTGACCGTTTCGGTTTCTATTTTTGGTCGTGCTACGCCGGTTGATCTCGAATTCAGCCAAATCGAAAAGGCGTGATCAAAAAACAACCACTAATGCATTGATCCCGGACGCTAATTAACATATAATTCGCGTCCTTTTTTAACGGGAAGCCGTTGGAGTAGCTTAACTCTGACAAGCTACGAGGCGTTAAACCCACAACAGAGGTAATTATCATGGCGAAGAAAGTATCGGCCATTATCAAATTGCAGGTAGCTGCTGGTTCAGCTAACCCGTCACCACCGGTCGGTCCAGCATTGGGTCAGCACGGTGTAAACATCATGGAATTCTGTAAAGCGTTCAACGCGCAGACCGACAACCTGGAAAAAGGTGCGCCGGTTCCTGTAGAAATTACAGTTTTTGAAGATCGCTCATTCACGTTTATCACTAAGACACCTCCAGCAGCCTTCTTGTTGAAAAAAGCTGCCGGTATCAAAAGTGGTTCTGGCGAGCCAAACACTAAGAAAGTGGGCACTGTGACTCGCGCGCAACTCGAAGAGATTGCGAAAACCAAAGAACCCGATATGACTGCCGCTGATCTAGACGCAGCAGTTCGTACCATCGCCGGCTCTGCGCGCGCGATGGGTCTAAACGTGGAGGGCTAAGTAATGGCTAAATTATCAAAGCGCGCTCGTATGATCCGCGAGAAAGTTGAAGCACGTGACTACGAAGTCAACGAAGCCTTAACCTTATTAAAAGAACTGGCCACTGCTAAGTTCACTGAAAGTGTTGACGTTGCTGTTAACCTAGGTATTGATGCACGTAAATCGGACCAAAACGTTCGTGGCGCAACTGTCTTACCTAACGGTACCGGTCGTGACGTTCGCGTTGCGGTATTTACCTCAGGCGACAATGTTGAAAAAGCTAAGCAGGCAGGTGCTGACATTGTTGGTATGGAAGATTTGGCTGAGCAAGTCAAAAAAGGCGAAATGAACTTTGACGTTGTTGTTGCCTCTCCTGATGCAATGCGTGTTGTCGGTCAATTAGGTCAAATCTTAGGTCCTCGCGGCCTGATGCCAAACCCGAAAACCGGCACAGTAACTCCGGACGTTGCAACTGCAGTGCAAAACGCAAAAGCGGGCCAGGTTCGCTATCGTAACGATAAAAACGGCATCATCCACGCGACTATTGGCCGTGTAGATTTTGATGACGAAAAGCTGAAAGAAAACTTAAATTCTCTGCTTGCTGCATTGAAAAAAGCTAAGCCTTCTTCAGCAAAAGGTGTATTCTTTAAACGCATCAGCCTGTCAACTACGATGGGTGCGGGTGTGAGTATTGACCAGGCAACCGTTGACGTTGGTTAACAGTCTGTCTGAGTAAATGTTTGTGGGTTGGAGCTGCCGTGTTACGGCTTGTAAAGCAATAGCACAAGGCTCCCGTCCAAGACCGTAGGTGTATCGCGAGAGTTCGGCAAAATTGAACAGCGGCACTTAATTTCCTACGCAGATGGTGATATCCGACTCAGGCTCTCTGGGTAAGAGATTCACCGTGACAACGCGGTGGGGGTAACCTCACTTAACTTGTAACGAGGGGCTTAGGTCCCGAATTTAAACGAGGTGATATCAGTGGCAATTGGTTTAGCCGGAAAGAAGGCCATCGTTAAGGAAGTTAACGACGTTGCTTCAAACGCGCTAGCTGTCACCGTTGCTGAGTATCGAGGCATCGAAGTTGCCGATATGACTGAATTGCGTAAAAAAGCGCGCGAGCAAGGAGTATTCGTAAAAGTTGTACGGAATACTCTGGCTAGACGAGCTTTTGAAGGCACTCAGTTTGACGATATGGCTGATGCACTGAAAGGACCTCTTGTTTACGGATTTTCTTTAGACGCGCCGGGCTCTTCTGCTCGTTTGTTTAAAGACTTCAGTAAAGATAACAAGAACCTGCAAGTGACGGCTCTATCTATCGGTAATGGCATCATGGGTCCAGAAAAATTGGACGCAGTTGCTTCACTTCCGACTCGTGACGAAGCATTGGCTAAATTGCTCGCCACCTTCAAAGCACCTGTTAGCAAATTCGTTAGAACAGTTAACGAAGTACCTGCTAAGTTTGTGCGTACGTTGGCAGCAATTAAAGACGCTAAATAATACGTTGGTTTTTGAACCATTTTTTGTAATTATCAACCCAGGAGTTTAGAGTAATGGCTCTGACTAAAGACGATATCTTAAACGCGATCGCTGAAATGCCAGTTATGGAACTGGTTGAATTGATCGAAGCAGCTGAAGAAAAATTCGGCGTTGACGCATCTGCAGCAGTAGCAGTAGCAGCTGGCCCAGCGGCCGGTGGTGAAGCAGCAGCTGAAGAGCAAACTGAATTTGACGTAGTACTGAAAGGCGCTGGTAGCAACAAAGTTGCTTCTATCAAAGCAGTACGCGGCGCAACCGGTCTTGGCTTGAAAGAAGCTAAAGCTATGGTTGAGTCTGCTCCAGTAGCAGTCAAAGAAGGCGTAAGCAAAGAAGAAGCTGAAGAGCTGAAAAAGCAGCTTGAAGAAGCTGGTGCGGAAGTTGAAGTTAAGTAAATTAACTTTAGCACGACATCTGGCCTAACGGCCTTAGGCTGGTGGTTAATTGACCACCAGCCTTTTCGCGCTTTAGCGCTTGTATCATTTTTGCCCGTCGTTGGGATACAAGTCGGCGCAAAAAAACAACGGGATCAACAGATTAATTATCTGTATTTAACCAGCGAACCACTCGTTGGTTAGGGTCATCAATCAGCTAGCTGAGGAACCCCATGGCGTACTCCTACTCTGAGAAAAAACGTATACGTAAGGACTTTGGTAAACGGCCACATGTGCTGGAAGTCCCTTACTTGCTGTCAATGCAGCTTGATTCATTTAAGAAATTTATAGAAGTTGATCCAGAAGCCAATAACGGCCTGGAAGCAGCTTTTCGTTCGGTCTTTCCGATTGCTAGTTACTCCGGCACTGCGGAACTGCAGTACGTTAGTTACCACATGGGTGAACCTGCGTTTGACGTTGAAGAGTGTCAAATCCGCGGAATCACATATTCTGCGCCACTTCGTGTGAAGCTGCGTTTAGTGCTGTTTGATAAAGAAGCAGCCGCCGGCACAGTAAAAGACATTAAAGAACAAGAAGTTTACATGGGCGAAATCCCATTGATGACCGAAAACGGTACCTTTGTAATCAATGGTACTGAGCGTGTCATCGTGTCTCAATTACACCGTTCGCCGGGTGTGTTTTTCGACCATGATAAAGGTAAGTCACATTCCTCGGGTAAGGTACTGTATAACGCGCGCGTCATTCCTTACCGTGGCTCCTGGCTAGATTTTGAATTTGACCCGAAAGATAACGTCTTTGTGCGTATTGACCGTCGCCGTAAATTACCGGCGTCAATCATATTGCGTGCTTTAGAATATACTACCGAAGAAATCCTCGATACGTTCTTCGACACCACGTATTTTGAAATCCTCAAGACCAAAGTAAAAATGCAATTGGTGCCTGAGCGTTTGCGTGGCGAAACCGCAAAATTTGATATTAAAGCGCCAGATGGCGAAATGATTGTCGAAAAAGGGCGTCGGATTACAGCACGTCACATTCGACAGTTGGAGAAACTCGAATTAAAAGAGCTGGAAGTACCGCCGGATTACATGGTCGGTAAAGTGCTCGCGAAAGATTATGCTGATAAGAGTACCGGTGAAATCGTGGCCAACGCCAACGACGAGCTAAACCTTGAACTTATCGCTAAGTTAAGTGAAGCCGGTATTAAGAAAATCGAAACGCTGTTTGTTAATGATCTCGACCACGGACCTTACATGAGTGAGACTCTGCGCGTCGACAGCACTACCAACCGTATCGAAGCTCTGGTTGAAATCTATCGTATGATGCGCCCAGGTGAGCCGCCAACTCGCGAAGCCGCTGAGGCCTTGTTCGAGAACTTATTCTTCAGCGAGGATCGTTACGATCTGTCGACTGTCGGGCGGATGAAGTTTAACCGCCGCCTGGGTCGCGAAGATTTAACAGGAACTAATACGCTGACCCATGATGACATCGTTCAGGTAATGAAGAAGCTGATTCAGATCCGTAATGGTCTGGATGAAGTGGATGATATCGATCACCTGGGTAACCGTCGTATCCGTTCGGTCGGCGAAATGGCGGAAAATCAATTCCGTGTCGGCTTAGTCCGGGTAGAGCGCGCAGTGAAAGAACGTTTATCGCTGGGCGATCTGGATAGCACCATGCCTCAGGATTTAATTAACGCTAAGCCGATCAGTGCTGCCGTTAAAGAATTCTTTGGTTCAAGTCAGCTGTCTCAGTTTATGGACCAAAACAACCCGTTGTCAGAAGTTACCCATAAACGTCGTATCTCGGCGCTGGGTCCGGGCGGTTTAACCCGTGAACGGGCTGGCTTTGAAGTCCGTGACGTACATCCGACCCACTATGGTCGTTTGTGTCCGATCGAGACGCCGGAAGGTCCAAACATCGGTCTGATTAACTCGTTGTCGACCTTTGCCCGTACCAATGAATACGGCTTCTTAGAAACACCGTACCGGCGTATCGAAAATAGCCAGGTAACTGACGACGTTGTCTACCTGTCAGCTATCGAAGAAGGCAACTATGTTATTGCGCAGGCAAACGTCGCGTTAAACGACGCTGGCGAATTGGTCGAAGACCTGGTCCCTTGCCGTCACAAAAACGAATTTACGTTGGTGAGCAAAGAACAAGTTCAGTTTATGGACGTTGCGCCGCAACAGATTGTTTCGATAGCAGCCAGCATGATCCCGTTCCTGGAACACGATGATGCTAACCGGGCCTTGATGGGTTCAAACATGCAACGCCAGGCCGTGCCGACCCTGCGTGCTGACAAGCCGCTGGTAGGAACCGGTATTGAGCGGACCATAGCTGTCGATTCAGGCGTTACCGTGGTCGCCAAGCGTGGTGGTGTGGTCGACTATGTTGATGCCGCTCGTATCGTTGTTAAGGTTAACGAAGAAGAAATGGTGCCGGGCGAAGCAGGTATCGATATTTATAACCTGACTAAATATACGCGCTCGAACCAGAACACGTGTATTAACCAGAAGCCGACCGTTAATCCGGGCGAGCCGGTCACTCGCGGCGATGTGCTTGCCGATGGGCCGTCAACCGACCTGGGTGAGCTGGCTTTAGGCCAGAACATGCGCGTCGCCTTCATGCCGTGGAACGGTTATAACTTTGAGGATTCGATTCTGATTTCAGAGCGGGTTGCTCAGGAAGACCGGATGACCACGATTCACATTCAGGAACTGAACTGTGTGGCACGGGACACTAAGTTGGGTTCAGAAGAGATCACCTCTGATATTCCTAACGTTGGCGAATCTGCCTTAGGAAAACTGGACGAAGCCGGCGTAGTTTATGTCGGAGCTGAAGTTAAAGGCGGCGACATTCTGGTCGGTAAAGTGACACCAAAAGGTGAAACTCAGCTAACTCCGGAAGAGAAGCTGTTGCGAGCGATATTTGGTGAGAAAGCATCGGACGTCAAAGACAGTTCGTTGCGTGTACCGAATGGCGTAAACGGCACCGTTATCGACGTTCAGGTATTTACCCGCGATGGGGTAGAGAAAGAC
Source organism: Idiomarina seosinensis (assembly GCF_044797955.1). GTDB lineage: Bacteria > Pseudomonadota > Gammaproteobacteria > Enterobacterales > Alteromonadaceae > Idiomarina > Idiomarina seosinensis_A. The sequence continues at coordinate 285,132 of NZ_CP085211.1, forward strand.
AAACGGGCAGTTGCCATCGAAGAAATGCAGCTGGCCAAAGTTAAAAAAGATTTAACCGAAGAGTTTAAGATTCTCGAAGAGGGTATCTTTAACCGGGCGCGTAACCTGTTGTTAGCTAATGGCTTTGATGAAGCCAAACTGGCAAGCATGGATCGCAGCAATTGGTTAACTCAGGGCTTGAGTGACGAAAAAGCACAGGACCAGCTTGAGCAGATTGCCGAGCAGTACCAGCAAATTCGTGACGATTTCGATAATAAATTCGAAACCAAGCGCCGTAAGATTACCCAGGGCGACGATTTGGCGCCGGGTGTACTTAAAATTGTTAAGGTTTACCTTGCGGTCAAACGCCGTATTCAGCCAGGTGATAAATTAGCCGGGCGTCACGGTAACAAGGGTGTTATTTCGACCATTATACCGGTTGAAGATATGCCTCACGATGACGAAGGTAACCCGGTCGATATCGTACTGAACCCGCTGGGTGTACCGTCACGGATGAATATCGGCCAGGTGCTGGAAACGCATCTGGGTATGGCGGCTCGCGGTATTGGTATTAAAATCGAAAAAATGCTGAAACAGCAGCGGGCTATGCAGGAATTGCGTGAGTTTTTGCAGCAGGTTTATGACTTGGGCGAGTGCCGGCAAAAAGTTGACATCGGTGAGTTTACTGATGACGAAGTATTGCGCCTTGCACACAATCTGCGTGGTGGTTTACCAACGGCAACACCGGTATTCGATGGTGCAGTAGAAGCCGAAATAAAAGCCTTGTTGAAACTGGCAGATATTCCGGAGTCGGGTCAGATTACCTTGCATGATGGCCGTACCGGTGAGCGTTTTGAACGCGACGTGACCGTGGGCTACATGTACATGCTGAAACTGAATCACTTGGTTGATGACAAGATGCATGCCCGTTCAACTGGCTCTTATAGCCTGGTAACCCAGCAGCCACTGGGCGGTAAAGCCCAGTTTGGTGGCCAGCGCTTTGGTGAGATGGAAGTCTGGGCACTGGAAGCTTACGGCGCTGCTTATACCTTGCAGGAAATGCTGACCGTTAAGTCGGATGACGTCAACGGCCGGACCAAGATGTATAAGAACATCGTCGACAATAACCTGCAGATGGAAGCAGGTATGCCAGAGTCCTTTAACGTGTTGTTGAAAGAAATACGCTCTTTGGGCATCAATATCGAGCTGGAACAGAGCTAAAAGGCTGTTGCGGAATGAATTCGGGGAGTGCTTGCACTCCCCTTAGGTTGAACTCCGACAGGAGATAAATCGTGAAAGACTTGCTTAAGTTTTTAAAACCGGCTAATCAGACAGAAGAATTCGATGGTATTCGAATTCAGCTGTCGTCACCTGATATGATCCGTAGTTGGTCATATGGTGAAGTGAAAAAGCCGGAAACTATTAATTACCGTACCTTTAAACCTGAGCGCGATGGTTTGTTCTGCGCGCGCATTTTTGGTCCGGTAAAAGACTATGAATGTTTGTGTGGTAAATACAAACGTTTGAAACACCGTGGTGTAATTTGTGAGAAGTGTGGCGTCGAAGTCACGCTGACCAAAGTTCGTCGCGAGCGCATGGGTCACGTAGAACTGGCCAGCCCGGTCGCTCATATCTGGTTCCTTAAGTCCTTGCCGTCGCGTATTGGCTTAATGCTGGATATGACCCTTCGGGATATAGAGCGCGTGCTGTATTTTGAATCTTATGTTGTTACCGAAGGTGGCTTAACCACGCTCGAGCAAGGCCAGATTCTTACCGAAGAAGAATATCTGGATGCGTTAGAAGAGCACGGTGACGAGTTTGACGCAAAAATGGGTGCCGAAGCGGTACTGGATTTATTGCGGGTTATTGATATTGATGCCGAAGTTCAGCGTCTGCGCGAGGAATTGCCAGAAACAAATTCTGAAACTAAACGTAAGAAGATCAGTAAGCGGCTGAAACTGCTTGAGTCATTCCAAATGTCGGGCAACAAGCCTGAGTGGATGATTTTAAAAGTGTTACCTGTGCTGCCCCCGGATCTTCGTCCGCTGGTACCACTTGATGGTGGCCGTTTCGCAACCTCTGACCTGAACGATTTGTATCGTCGCGTTATCAACCGTAATAATCGTCTGAAGCGGCTGCTGGACCTGGCGGCACCGGACATTATCGTACGAAACGAAAAACGCATGCTGCAGGAAGCTGTTGATGCGCTGCTGGACAACGGCCGTCGCGGTCGTGCCATCACCGGATCGAATAAGCGTCCGTTGAAGTCATTGGCTGACATGATTAAAGGTAAGCAGGGTCGTTTCCGTCAGAACCTACTGGGTAAGCGGGTCGACTATTCCGGACGTTCCGTTATTACGGTTGGTCCGAAACTGCGTCTGCATCAGTGCGGCTTACCTAAGAAAATGGCATTAGAGCTGTTTAAACCGTTTATCTACGGCAAGCTGGAGCGTCGTGGTTTAGCGACAACTATTAAAGCTGCGAAGAAAATGGTAGAGCGCGAAACCGCAGAAGTCTGGGACGTTCTGGATGAAGTCATTAAAGAACACCCGGTGCTGCTGAACCGTGCACCAACACTTCACCGCTTGGGTATCCAGGCCTTTGAACCAGTGTTGATCGAAGGTAAAGCAATACAGCTGCACCCATTGGTCTGTGCGGCGTATAACGCTGACTTTGACGGCGACCAAATGGCCGTCCATTTACCGTTGACTTTAGAAGCACAGTTAGAAGCTCGTGCTCTGATGATGTCAACGAATAACGTACTGTCTCCGGCAAGTGGCGACCCCATTATTGTACCGTCGCAGGACGTTGTTCTTGGTCTGTATTACATGACCAAAGAAAAGATCAACGGCAAAGGCGAGGGTATGGCGTTCAAAAGCCCTCAGGAAGCAGAAAAAGCTTACCGTAACGGCGATGTCGAGCTGCACTCGCGGGTAAAAGTTCGAATCACTGATACCATCATTGATGAAGACGGGCAGCGCGAAACCCGCACCGTTCTTCGTGATACCACGGTTGGCCGGGCGTTGTTATCGCTGATTATGCCGGAAGGCCTGCCATTTGACCTGATCGATCAGGCAATGGGTAAAAAGCCAATTGGCCGGATGCTGAACCTGGCCTATCGCGACCTGGGTCTGAAAGACACCGTTGTCTTTGCTGACCAGGTAATGTACACCGGTTTCCATTATGCGATGATTTCTGGTGCGTCAGTCGGTATTAACGACATGGTTATTCCGGACGCGAAGAAAGAAATCGTCAGCGCCGCAGAAGAAGAAGTTGCCGAAATCCAGGAGCAGTTTGAGTCCGGTTTGGTTACTGCGGGTGAGAAATACAATAAAGTTATCGACATCTGGTCAACGGCTAACGAGAAAGTATCCAAAGCAATGATGGATAACTTGTCGAAAGAAGTCGTTAAAAATAAAGATGGTGAAGACGAAGAGCAGGCATCATTTAACTCAATCTTTATGATGGCCGACTCCGGTGCTCGTGGTAGCCCGGCGCAGATTCGTCAGCTGGCTGGTATGCGTGGCTTGATGGCGAAGCCGGACGGCTCCATCATCGAAACACCGATCGTGGCTAACTTCCGTGAAGGTTTGAACGTACTGCAGTACTTTATTTCGACGCACGGTGCTCGTAAAGGTCTGGCCGATACGGCTCTGAAAACAGCAAACTCAGGTTACCTGACACGTCGCCTGGTCGATGTCTCTCAGGACGTAGTGATCATGGAAGAAGACTGTGGCACTCACGAAGGCCTGTTGATGAAGCCGTTGATCGAAGGTGGTGACGTTGTAGAACCATTGCGTGAGCGCGTGCTTGGCCGGGTTGTATGTGAAGATGTTTTAACTCCCGGCAGTGACACCGTTCTAATGGCGCGTAACACGCTGCTGGACGAAAAGAATTGCGACATCCTGGAAGCAAATTCCATCGATGAAGTCATTGTTCGTTCTGTTATTACCTGTGATACCGACTTTGGTGTCTGTGCCCACTGTTATGGTCGTGACCTGGCTCGTGGACACATGGTTAATCAGGGTGAGGCTGTCGGCGTTATAGCGGCGCAGTCGATTGGTGAACCAGGAACGCAGCTGACCATGCGGACCTTCCACATTGGTGGTGCTGCATCTCGGGCAACTGCTGAGAACAGTGTACAGGTTAAAAACCCTGGTACCATTAAGTTACATAACGCTAAGTGGGTTGTGAACAGTGAGAAACAACACGTTATCACATCCCGTTCGACCGAACTGACGTTGATTGATGAGTTTGGGCGCGAACGAGAGCGTTATAAAGTACCTTATGGTGCAGTCTTGAAAAAAGGCGAAGGCGACAGTGTTGAAGGCGGCGAAACCGTTGCTAACTGGGACCCGCATACGCACCCAATCATCACTGAGGTAGAGGGTCGGATTAAATTTGTCGACCTGATCGACGGCGTCACCATGACCCGTCAGACCGATGAGTTAACCGGTCTGTCCAGTATTGTGGTGCTGGAAACCGGTCAGCGTACCAGCGCCGGCAAGGATATGCGGCCGATGGTTAAGCTGGTTGATGACCAGGGCAACGACGTTAATATCGTGGGTACGGATATTCCGGCACAGTACTTCTTGCCAGGTAATGCCATCATTAACCTGGAAGATAATGCCGAAGTTAAAGTGGGTGACACTTTAGCGCGTATTCCCCAGGAAGGATCGAAGACCCGGGATATTACCGGTGGTCTGCCCCGTGTTGCTGACTTGTTTGAAGCGCGGCGACCAAAAGAGCCGGCTATCCTGGCTGAAAAGACCGGTACGGTCTCCTTCGGTAAGGAAACCAAAGGTAAGCGTCGTCTGATCATTACACCGACTGCTCAGAATGCTGCTACTCAGGAACATTACGAGGAGATGATTCCGAAATGGCGTCAGCTTAACGTATTTGAGGGTGAGCATGTGGAACGCGGTGAGGTAATTGCCGATGGTCCGGAAGCACCACATGACATCCTGCGCTTGCGTGGTGTCAGTGCTGTCGCTAACTATATTGTTAACGAAGTGCAGGAAGTTTATCGCTTACAGGGCGTTAAAATTAACGACAAGCACATCGAAACAATCGTTCGGCAGATGCTGCGCAAGGCGTTAATCCTGCGCGCTGGTGATACCAACCTGCTGGAAGGCGAGATGGTTGAAATGTCAGAAGTACTGGCAGCCAACGCTAAAGCCGAAGCTGAAGGCAAACTGCCGGCAACTTATGAGCGTCAGTTACTGGGTATTACCAAGGCATCGCTGTCGACCGAATCCTTTATTTCGGCGGCATCGTTCCAGGAAACTACCCGAGTGTTAACCGAAGCTGCAGTCGGTGGCAAGAAAGACAGCCTGCGTGGTTTGAAAGAAAACGTCATTGTTGGCCGTTTGATTCCTGCCGGTACCGGTTACTCTTACCATAAAGAGCGGATGGAACGCCGTTTGGAAGAGCTACAGGTGGACGAGGAAGCGCCACGGATGACAGCTGAAGAAGCAGAGCAACAACTAGCTGATGCCTTAAATGCAGGCAACCAGCCGGATGAAAGCGCTGAATAAAACAGCTGAAAAATAAGTAACGTACAGAAGCCGGTACTGATATCAGTGCCGGCTTCTTTTATATAGCCTTGACAGGTGAAAATATGACCATTAAAATTCCCGCTCCCATTTTTGGGATCTGGCCTTTTTGTGGTCAGGATTTAGCGATTTTTCACGCACATTGTGCGCGCTAAGAAAGCGACATCAACTAAACTAGGAGTATTGAATGGCAACAGTTAATCAGCTGGTGCGTAAAGGCCGTCAAAAGCCCGTTGTGAAAAGCAACGTTCCGGCTTTGGAAGCGTGCCCTCAAAAACGCGGTGTTTGTACCCGTGTTTACACCACAACCCCGAAAAAACCGAACTCTGCTATGCGTAAAGTATGCCGTGTTCGTTTAACCAACGGTTACGAAGTTTCTTCGTACATCGGCGGTGAAGGACATAACTTACAAGAACACTCAGTGGTATTGATCCGTGGCGGTCGTGTAAAAGACTTGCCAGGTGTTCGTTATCACACCGTTCGTGGCGCACTTGACTGTTCAGGTGTTAACGATCGTAAACAAGGCCGTTCTAAATACGGCGCGAAGCGGCCTAAGTCTTAACGGTTCTCCGTTAGTAAGGCCAAACTGTCGTACGTTTTGGGTAACACCCTGAATTAATCGGAGAATATTGAGATGCCAAGAAGACGCGTCATAGGTCAACGAAAAATCCTTCCAGATCCTAAGTTCGGATCCGAGTTGTTGGCCAAATTTATTAATGTCGTTATGGTTGACGGCAAAAAAGCAGTCGCTGAAAAAATTATTTACGGTGCACTGGAGATCCTGGCTGAGAAGACAGGTAAAGAGCATTTAGACGTATTTGAGACAGCACTGGATAACGTGCGCCCTACGGTCGAGGTTAAATCTCGTCGCGTTGGTGGTTCTACGTACCAGGTCCCGGTCGAGGTTCGTCCAGTCCGTCGTAACGCACTGGCTATGCGCTGGTTAGTTGATGCAGCGCGCACCCGTGGTGAAAAATCAATGTCGCAGCGTTTAGCAGCAGAAATGCTGGACGCATCAGAAAACAAAGGGTCAGCTGTGAAAAAACGTGAAGACGTTCACCGCATGGCTGAAGCAAACAAAGCGTTTGCTCACTATCGCTGGTAATTTCACAGTTAACCGAGTAAGGAGTTTATTGTGGCTCGTAAAACTTCCATAGAGCGCTATCGTAATATCGGTATCTGTGCTCACGTAGACGCCGGTAAAACAACCACCACTGAGCGGGTGTTGTTTTATACTGGTTTGTCTCACAAATTGGGTGAAGTCCATGATGGCGCAGCCACCATGGACTGGATGGAGCAAGAACAAGAACGTGGTATCACTATCACGTCGGCTGCAACCACCTGTTTCTGGCAGGGCATGGATAAGCAGTTCCCTGAGCACCGTGTCAACATCATCGACACCCCCGGACACGTCGACTTCACAATCGAAGTTGAGCGTTCATTGCGTGTTCTTGATGGCGCAGTTGTTGTACTTTGTGCTTCATCTGGTGTTCAGCCTCAAACAGAAACTGTTTGGCGTCAGGCGAACAAATACGAAGTACCGCGTATGGTCTTCGTTAACAAGATGGACCGTGCAGGTGCGGACTTCCTGTCTGTTGTAAACCAAATGAAAACGCGGTTGGCAGCACAGGCAGTACCAATGCAGTTACCAGTTGGCGCGGAAGAAAACTTCCGTGGAGTAGTGGACTTGATCAAGATGAAGTTCATTAACTGGAATGAGGAAGACATGGGTACTTCATTTACTTATGAAGATATCCCGGCAGATATGGTTGACCAATGTGAAGAATATCACAACGAATTGGTTGAAGCGGCTGCCGAAGCTAACGAAGAGTTGATGAACAAGTACCTTGAAGAAGGTGAACTGACCGAAGCTGAAATTAAAGAAGGTTTACGTGCGCGTACGTTGGCGAACGAAATCTGCTTGGTTGCTGCTGGTTCAGCGTTCAAAAACAAAGGTGTCCAGGCAGTATTGGATGCGGTTATTGAATACTTGCCGTCACCAACTGAAGTTAAGCCGATTACTGGTATTCTGGACGACGAATCTGAAGGTGTACGTAAGTCATCTGACGAAGAGCCGTTTTCAGCTCTGGCCTTCAAAATCGCAACTGACCCGTTCGTTGGTACGTTGACGTTCGTACGTGTTTACTCAGGTGTATTGAACCAGGGTGATGGCGTTGTTAACCCGGTTAAGAGCAAGAAAGAGCGCGTTGGCCGTATGGTTCAAATGCACTCTAACAGCCGGGAAGAGATAAAAGAAGTTCGTGCCGGCGACATCGCCGCATTGATCGGTCTTAAAGACGTCACTACCGGTGATACTCTGTGTGATCCAAACAACAAGATCATTCTTGAGCGGATGGAATTCCCAGAACCTGTTATCTCGGTTGCGGTTGAGCCAAAAACAAAAGCAGACCAGGAAAAAATGGGTATTGCTTTGGGTAAACTGGCTGCTGAAGATCCATCGTTCCGTGTTAAAACGGACGAAGAATCTGGCCAAACCATTATCTCAGGTATGGGTGAATTGCACCTCGACATCATCGTTGACCGTATGAAGCGTGAATTCAAAGTTGAATGTAACGTGGGTCAGCCACAGGTCGCTTATCGCGAAGCTATTCGCGAGAAAGTCGATATCGAAGGCAAATTCGTACGTCAATCCGGTGGTCGTGGTCAGTTTGGTCACGTTTGGCTTAAACTTGAGCCAATGACTATCGAAGAAGACGAAAATGGTGAAGACGTTACTTACGAGTTCGTTAACGAAATCGTTGGTGGTGTGGTACCGAAGGAATACATCCCGGCTGTCGATAAAGGTATTCAGGAACAGATGGAACAAGGTGTCCTGGCGGGCTACCCGGTACTGGGCGTTAAAGCGACCTTGTACGATGGTTCTTACCACGATGTCGACTCATCAGAAATGGCTTTTAAGATCGCTGGTAGCATGGCCTTCAAAAAAGGTGCATTAAAAGCTAACCCTGCGTTACTTGAGCCGTTGATGAAAGTCGAAGTTGTTACTCCAGAAGAATCAATGGGTGATGTCGTCGGTGACTTGAACCGTCGTCGTGGTCTGATCGAAGGTATGGAAGAAGCTCCTGGTGGCTTGAAAGCTGTTAACGCAGTGGTTCCATTATCTGAGATGTTTGGCTACGCAACTGACCTGCGTTCACAAACTCAGGGCCGTGCATCGTACTCGATGGAATTCTTGAAATATGGTGAAGCGCCAAATAACATCGCCGAAAAAGTGATGGCTGAGCGTAACGCTAAATAAGTAAGGTCTGGTCCGGTTCTTTCGGGACCGGGCTTTCAACTTAAGTTTGAGGATATATCATGTCTAAAGAAAAATTTGAACGTTCGAAGCCGCACGTAAACGTCGGCACCATTGGTCACGTTGACCACGGTAAAACTACCCTGACCGCTGCTATTACAACTGTTTTGGCAAAAGTATACGGTGGTGCGGCGAAAGACTTCGCAGCCATCGATAACGCGCCGGAAGAGAAAGAGCGTGGTATCACGATTTCAACGTCACACGTTGAGTATGACACGCCAAACCGTCACTACGCACACGTCGACTGCCCGGGACACGCTGACTATGTTAAAAACATGATCACCGGTGCTGCGCAGATGGACGGAGCGATTTTGGTAGTAGCGGCGACCGACGGCCCTATGCCACAAACACGTGAGCACATCTTGTTGTCACGTCAGGTAGGCGTTCCTTACATCGTTGTATTCATGAACAAATGTGACATGGTAGACGATGAAGAGCTGTTAGAGCTGGTAGAGATGGAAGTTCGTGAACTGTTATCAGAATACGAATTCCCAGGCGACGACCTGCCGGTAATTCAGGGTTCAGCTCTGAAGGCACTGGAAGGTGACGAAGACTACAGCAAGAAGATTGTAGAGCTTGCTGACGCACTGGATTCTTACATTCCAGAGCCGGAGCGTGACATTGATAAGCCGTTCATCATGCCAATCGAAGACGTATTCTCGATTTCAGGTCGTGGTACGGTAGTAACCGGTCGTGTAGAGCGTGGTATCGTTCGCACAGGTGATGAGTGTGAGATTGTTGGTATGAAAGACACCACCAAGACCACAGTTACCGGTGTAGAGATGTTCCGTAAGCTGCTTGACGAAGGTCGTGCAGGCGAGAACATCGGTGCGTTGCTGCGTGGTACTAAGCGTGACGACGTAGAGCGTGGTCAGGTACTGGCGAAGCCGGGTACTATCACTCCGCATACTAAGTTTGAAGCAGAAGTTTACGTACTGAGCAAAGACGAAGGTGGCCGTCACACGCCATTCTTTAAAGGCTACCGTCCCCAGTTCTACTTCCGTACAACGGACGTAACGGGTGCTGTAGAATTGCCAGAAGGCGTAGAAATGGTCATGCCTGGCGACAACCTGAAGTTTGTTGTAGAGCTGATTGCTCCAATCGCAATGGACGAAGGACTGCGTTTCGCAATCCGTGAAGGTGGCCGTACAGTAGGCGCCGGCGTTGTGTCGAAAATCATCGACTAAGACGTGTAAACCGTTAGACAAAAACCCGGCTCCGGCCGGGTTTTTTTGTTTTAGTGCAGCCCTCCAGCGCTTGCGCTTGAAAACACTTGCGGTAGACTGTAGCACTATGGTTTGGAAATTTTAAAACACTGTGAAGCTATTCATCCTACTTCTGGCCTGTTACCTGTTGCTATGGACCGGGCCGTCACAGGCTCAGCGACCGGTTTATGTTGCCGCGTACGACTTTCCGCCGTACTTTTCCAATGCGCTGAAAACTGACATGACCTCGGAGCTGGTGGCGTTGCTTAACCATCACCAGAATGTCTACGAGTTCATCATTCAGGTCATCCCCCCTAATGCGCGCTATGAGGCGCTGTCGGCTACCGGGTGTTGTGATGTCCTGCTGTTTGAGTCGAAAGTCTGGGGCTGGGATGAAAACGAGCACCAGGTCGAAAGTACTCGCCCGTTATTAAGGGGACGAGAGCGGCTGGTGGCGAAAAAGGCGGCTGGCCGGGGCGATGAGTTCTTTCAGAACCTCGATAGCAAGGTGCTTGGCGGTGTGAATGGCTACCATTACCTTATGTCCGGTCGGGTGATGAATTCAGCCGAAGTGGCTAACAACTATCAAATTTATCTGGCGGACTCACGCATAACCAACGTGCGTATGTTAATTGGCGGGCGTATTGATATTACGGTGCTAAATGACGGATTGCTGTATGCACTGGAAAACTCATCGGTGGATTACCTCGATCAGTTACTGGTATCGCAGCGTGTCGAGCATGAGTATAACCTGGGTGCCATAGTCGCTAAAAATAAAAATATCCGCGCAGCTACCCTGCAGCAGTTGCTGCGCGAACTGCAGCGTCAGGGGCAGTTAGAGCAACTGTTCAGACGCTTTAATTTACAGCGCATGCAAGTTTCCTGGCCCTAGTAAACACTTAGCCCCAGTCGATTAGCTAATTCGCGTACCATAAACATGCCCCGTGCACTGTTACCATATTCGTTCAGCTTAGGGCTCCAGGCGCTGATCACGCCAAAATCCGGAACAACGGCAACAATACCCCCACCCACGCCGCTTTTTGCCGGCACACCAACCGTGAAGGCAAATTCGCCGCTTTGATCGTACATGCCACTTGTTGAAAGCAGCGCATTGATGCGCTGGGAGTCGCGCTTTGACATGATTTCTTTTTTGGAAAATGGGCAAACGCCGTCGTTAGCCAAAAATGTAAACGAGCGGGCCAGATTCTCACAGGTCATTGAGACCGCACATTGCCAGAAATAATGGTCTAGTAATTCATCAACATCGGACTCAATGTTATTAAAGCTTTTCATTAGGTGAGCAAGCGCGGCATTACGATGTCCGTGATCCTTTTCCGACAAGTGTACTTCTTCATCAGCGTAAACCTGCTCATTGCCACATAAGCTGCGAATTAAGCTAAGTAATGCACTTTTACTGGCCGAGTAGTGGCTGGTCAAAACATCACTGACGACGATGGCGCCGGCATTGATCATTGGGTTGCGGGGGATTCCCTGCTCCCATTCCAGCTGGACAATCGAGTTAAAGGCCTGGCCGGAGGGCTCCATTTTAACTCGCTGCCATAAGTCATCGCCAAGCCGCTCCATCGCCAGCATCAGGCCAAAGATTTTAGAAACCGACTGAATAGAAAACTGCTGCTCGGTATCTCCGACGTTGAATATTTCACCGTCCAGTGTCGCCAGAGTCAGAGCGCAGTAATCCGGGTTTACCGCAGCTAATGCCGGAATGTAATCGGCAACTTTGCCCTCGGTAATGGTAAGTGACTGATCGTAGATTTCCTGAAGCAACCGTTGCAGGTCGTCAGGCGCATTGATGTGCTGTCCACCACTAACAAGTTCACGTGTCAATTGATTGCTCCGGATGGGTTAAAGTAGCAAGGCGCGAGCGTAACTCGTCAGTTAAGGGTATCGGGCGCTGCTCACCAAAATCAAAATACACCAGCACGGTTTTGCCTTTAGCGCACAAATTATCCCCTTGCCAAATTTCCGTACCAATATCGAAGGAAGAGCCACCAAGCCGGCTGACAAAAGTTTTAACGACAACGTTACTACCAAAAAATATCGGCCGGGTGTAGTCAACTTCCAGCCTGGCGACAATTAAGCTTTGAGTGTCCGGTGACATTTCGCCAAAAAACTCAAAAATGGGTAATCGTCCGGTCTCGATCCACATGGGTACCACCGTATTGTTAACGTGGCCCAGTGCATCAGTTTCGTAAAAACGTACTTTGAATTCTTCCTGCAACATAATTCGTTGACGTCCTATTGCTTATCTAACATGGGTTTTAAAAAGCGCGCAGTATGAGAAGCCTCAACGTTGACGATGGTTTCGGGAGTACCCTGAGCGATAATCTCGCCACCGCCGGAGCCTCCTTCCGGTCCCAGGTCGATAATCCAGTCTGCTGTTTTTATCACATCCAGGTTGTGTTCAATAACCACCACCGTATTACCGTGGTCACGCAAGCGATGTATCACCGCCAGTAATTGTTTGATGTCATGAAAGTGCAGTCCGGTTGTTGGTTCATCCAGAATATACAAGGTTTTACCGGTGTCGCGTTTAGACAACTCCCGGGATAACTTAACCCGCTGGGCTTCACCACCGGACAATGTAGTTGCTGACTGACCCAAACGCACGTAAGAAAGACCAACGTCCATCAAAGTCTGCAATTTGCGGGCTATTGCCGGAATCGGGTCGAAGAACTCCCGCGCCTCTTCGATGGTCATCTCCAGCACTTCGTTGATGTCTTTGCCTTTATACTGAATGTCCAGAGTTTCGCGGTTGTAACGCTTACCCTCACAGATGTCACAGGGCACATACACATCGGGTAGAAAGTGCATCTCGACCTTAATCATGCCGTCACCCTGGCAGGCTTCACAGCGACCGCCTTTAACGTTAAAGCTGAAGCGCCCGGGTTTATAACCGCGCGCCCGGGCTTCGGGTACGCCGGCAAAAAGCTCCCTGATTGGGGTAAAAATACCGGTATAAGTGGCCGGATTTGAGCGTGGTGTCCGGCCAATAGGACTCTGGTCGATATCCACCACTTTATCCAGGTACTCCATCCCTTCTACCGTGTCGTAAGGGGCTGCTTCACCGGTCGTGGCGCCGTTCAGTTCGTGGTGGGCAATATGAAATAGGGTATCATTGACCAGAGTCGATTTACCTGACCCGGAAACTCCGGTAACGCAGGTCATAATGCCGATGGGCAGGTTAAAATCGACACCTTTTAAGTTATTACCTTTTGCGCCTTTAATAACCAGGCGGCGCTCGTCAGGAGCGTGGCGCTCGGCCGGTAACTCGATACATTTTTTACCCGATAAATAATCACCGGTTAGCGAGTTTTCGTTAGCGATAATGTGCTCAACCTGACCCTGAGCGATAATTTCACCGCCGTGAACACCGGCGCCGGGACCAATGTCTATCACGTGGTCGGCCTGCCGGATAGCGTCTTCGTCGTGCTCAACCACCAATACCGTATTACCCAAATCGCGTAAGTGGGTTAGTGTTGTAAGTAAGCGCTCATTATCACGCTGATGCAGGCCAATACTGGGCTCATCCAGTACGTACATAACACCAACTAAGCCGGCACCGATTTGGCTGGCCAGTCGTATCCGTTGTGCCTCGCCGCCTGACAAGGTTTCGGCGCTGCGTGACAGACTCAGGTAATTTAAACCGACATTGACTAAAAAGCGCAGTCGGTCATTAATTTCTTTCAGAATTTTTTCAGCAATTTGAGCACGCTGACCTTCTAACTGCAGTTCGTTAAAAAAGTCCAGTGCGCTGCCAATCGAGCGGCTGACAATTTCCGGCAGCGTCGTGTCATTAATAAATACATGACGCGCTTCGGGACGCAGGCGGGTGCCGTGACATCCTTTACAGGGCTGCACGGCAATGTATTTGGCCAGTTCGTCACGCACTGCCTGAGATTCTGTTTCCCGATAGCGGCGCTGCATGTTCGGGATTATTCCTTCAAAAGGATGTTCACGAACGACTTTGTCGCCACGATCGTTAGCATAGGTAAACTTGATTTTTTCCTGCCCGCTGCCAAATAAAATCTTTTGCCGCAGTTCGGGATCAAGATCTTTTAGGGGGGTGGACAACTTAAAGCCATAGTGCTTGGCCAAAGATTGCAGCATCTGATAGTAATAAAAATTGCGCTTATCCCAGCCGCGGATGGCGCCTCCGCCCAGCGACAGTTCATCGTTAGTAACGACTTTGTCAGCGGCAAAAAACTGCTCGACTCCTAAGCCGTCACAGCGCTCACAGGCACCAGCCGGGTTATTAAAAGAGAACAGTCGTGGCTCCAGTTCCTGCATGCTAAAACCACAGTGTGGACAGGCAAAGTTAGCTGAAAACACCAACGTTTCGTCATCGCCTTCCATGGGTACTACCAGCGCTGTACCGCCACTTAGCTCCAGCGCTGTCTCAAAGGATTCAGCAAGCCGCAGCTCCAGACCTTCACGCACTTTAAAGCGGTCCACTACCACTTCGATGGTGTGTTTTTTCTGTAGCTCCAGCTCCGGCGGATCGCTCAGGTCACAAATTTCTCCGTCGATACGGGCGCGAATAAAGCCCTGCACGGCCAGGTTTTCCAGTACTTTTGTGTGCTCGCCTTTACGGCTTTGAATGATAGGCGCTAACAACATGCGCTTATCGCCCTCTGGTAATTGCAGAACATGATCAACCATTTGCGAAACCGTCTGGGCGGCCAGCGGAATATCATGGGTAGGGCAGCGTGGTTGGCCAACGCGGGCAAACATTAATCGCAGGTAGTCGTAGATTTCCGTAATCGTACCGACCGTTGAACGAGGATTATGAGACGTCGATTTTTGCTCTATCGAAATGGCCGGCGACAAACCTTCGATCGAGTCGACATCGGGCTTTTCCATCAACGATAAAAACTGCCTCGCATAAGCAGATAATGATTCGACGTAACGTCGCTGCCCCTCAGCATACAAGGTATCAAAGGCAAGTGATGACTTACCTGAACCGGACAGCCCCGTAATAACAACGAGTTTGTCCCGAGGAATTGATAAATTGACATTTTTAAGATTGTGGGTTCGCGCACCGCGTACTTCTATGGTTTCCATTCATCTCTTCCTGTTAGCTAGCTGACAACATTATCGCACACCGAAGCGCATCTGGTACAATGCTCACTTTAGAGATTTTAGAAGCTGTGGCAAATGACACAACAGACTCTCAATAAAACCGAGAAAAAAGCATCCGTAGCGCTAGCATCCGTATTTGGAATACGCATGCTGGGCTTGTTTTTGATCATGCCGGTACTGGCCATCTATGCCCGTGAATACCCCGATTACAGTGCTTTTTTAATGGGTGTTACTCTGGGGGCTTATGGTCTCACCCAGGCGTTATTACAGATTCCACTGGGCATGCTGTCTGATCGCATCGGCCGCCGCCCGGTTATTGTCGGTGGACTGGTGGTTTTTATTATCGGTAGTGTTGTCTCAGCAATGGCAGACAGCCTGTGGATGGTTGCTGTAGGGCGGGCTATTCAGGGGCTGGGCGCGATAGCAGCAGCTATTCTGGCGCTAGCCGCAGACATTTCCCGGGAACAGCAACGAACAAAAGTGATGGCAATAATCGGCATGTGTATAGGCCTCGCTTTTGCCATTGCCATGGTTGCCGGACCCTTATTAGCAGCCTGGATTGGTTTGTCCGGTGTGTTTTGGTTTACCGCCTTAACCGGCGTTCTGGGTATCATTGTACTGATGCTGAGTGTGCCAAAAATGAATACCCGCAGTGCGCGCAGGGACGCGCTGCCGGTCGCCTCTGAATTCCGCCAGGTGCTGCGTAATGGTCAGTTATGGCAGTTAAACGCCGGCGTTTTCGTGTTGCACGCAGTGCTCACCGCCTGGTTTATCACGTTACCGACACAATTGCAGGCAGCCGGTTTTGAACCCAGCTTACACGCCTGGTTTTATTTGCCAACACTGTTGTTGTCTATCGCTGTGATGGTACCTATGATTATCCGCAGTTCACGCAGCGATCAGCAAGTATTTTGGTTCAGACTGGCGTTAGCGTTGCTTATTGTTGCCATTGCGATCGCGGGTTTTGGCGGTGGCGGTAGTTGGTCGTTATTAGTGGCGCTGGTGATATTTTTTAGTGGTTTTAACTACCTCGAGGCCTCATTACCTTCGTTGCTGACCCGCATTGCACCGCCAGGAAGTAAAGGCAGTGCTAGTGGTCTTTACGCGACCTGTCAGTTTTTAGGGGCTTTTATCGGCGGCGCAGCAGGCGGCTGGGTCTTACAACATTATCAGATAACCGGTCTGGGCTCGGCGGTACTGGTGTTGCTAGGCTTATGGCTGGCACTGACCAGTCTAATGAAAAACCCGAAGGCGGTAACTAACGTTGCGCTTTCGATGGCGGCGGTACCATCAAAACAAGAAATTGAAGCTCTTAATGACAAACTACTGGCGATAGCCGGTGTTGAGGAAATTCGCTATGCCGAAGATGACAACATCAGTTATTTAAAAGTGGATAAAAAACGGTATGATGAACGGGCCGTAAAGAGCCTGTTGCAAGCGTACCAGACAGACGAATAACTGATTGATTCAGTCAATTACAAGAGAAAAGCAAAGGAGAATAGGATGGCCAGTCGCGGTGTGAATAAAGTGATATTGGTGGGTAATCTGGGGGCTGATCCAGAGATTCGCTATACCCAGAACAGTACAGCTATTGCCAATTTTAGCGTGGCGACCAGCGAATCCTGGAAAGACAAACAAACTGGTGAACCCCGCGAGCAAACAGAGTGGCATCGCTGTGTCGCATACCGGCGGCTGGCAGAGGTGGTGGGTGAGTATCTGAAAAAAGGCTCAAAAGTTTACGTAGAAGGACGACTGCAGACCCGTAAGTGGCAGGGTCAGGACGGCCAGGATCGTTACACCACAGAAATTGTTGTTAATGAAATGCAAATGCTGGACTCGCGGCCGGGAGCTGGTGGTATGAACCAGGGCATGGGGCAAAACCAGCAGCAAAATATGAATCAAAATCAAAATATGAACCAGCCAGCACCGGCTCAGCAAGGGAACTACCAGCAAGGTGGACAGCAGCAATCCCAGCGGCCACCGCAGCAGGGCCAACAGGGGCAGCAAGGCCAGCAACCACAGCCGTTTTCGCCGGATAATACCGACTTCGATGACGACATACCGTTCTAGCCCTGATAAATACCAAAGGCAAAGTGCTGTGCCGTAGTGACGTCAACGTGGCGTCACTACGGAATTGACTTAGTCAGTCAGGTCTGTAAAGGTTAGGTTATATTTTTCCGGGCGCTGCAAAAAATACTGCTATTATGGCTAAGTTAACTCTTCCTCAGCTACTTCAGGCTGCCAAGGCCAGCTTCATTGCCTCTGGACTGTTGCTGTTGTCTGCCTGTAGCCCGCCCCATCAACCAGTCAACATTGCGGGCAACAGCTGGATAGGTTATCAACCTTTTTTTATCGCCGCCGCCATATATTCCGAGCCTGGTCTCGATTCCCAACTGACTATCCATCCATTACCGTCCACCTCTAATGTTACGCGCTTAATGGCTGCCGATCAGCTGGACGGCGGCTTTTTAACCCTGGATGAAGCGCTTGTCTATCAGCAGGGGGCCGAAGATCCGCTCTGTGTTGCTATGGTGATTAACGAATCTGCCGGGGCTGATGCGATTGTTATGAAGGCTGACTGGCGAAAACGCCCCGGACAGCTCAGCGTGGCTCACGAAGCCACCGCGGTGGGTGGCTATATGCTGAAACGTGCACAGCAACTCAAGGTATTCGACGGTAAAGAGGTAACCGGGGTGGTAGCAACTTTTAATCGCCATGCGCGGATGTTCTCGAATGACGAAATTGATGGGGTCGTGACGTTTGAACCGGTATTAACGCAATTACGGCACTCCGGCGCTAGAGTGGTTTTCGACAGTAGTGACATCAGCGGCGAAATCATCGACGTGCTGGCAGTAAAAAGCAGTGTCTGGCAGCAGCATAGCGAACATCTTGATGACAGGCTTCGTTTTTTCTGGGATCAGGTGATTGATGACTTCAAAGCCTTATCGCCGGAAGTCGTAAAAAAGCTGACCGAAAATACGCAGTTAAATAGCAATCAGCTACGCGGCGCTCTTGCGGACATCCGCCTGATCGGCGCTATGGATGCCAGCAGTTTTAATCTGCAAACGGCGGTTGAAAAGATTCAGGATTTTTTATTGACCAGCGGCGCTTTGTCTCAATCTCAATCGCTTAATTATTGCCGGGCGGGCACAAACAATGGTCAATAGGAATAAACTCGCCGGTTTCTGGCAAAGCGTATCAACGCGTATTACGGCGGTGGTCGGCTTATCCGGCGTGGTCGTCTTCGGCCTGGTAGTGTGGCTAACCCTTTACCAGCAGCAGTCGGAAAACCGTCAGTTAGCAGAACAAGAGCTGCGAACTTTAGGTCTGGTTTCTCAGGCAACATTAAACCGTATTATTCGGTACGGCTACCCAGAACTGGTGCAGGAAGTCATTGCTGAACTCGAGGTGCACCGCCGCGTGGTCCGCGCGCTCATTGTCAACGAGCAGGGTGCAGTCATTTATTCAACGGCAGCAGGAGAACTGCAGCAGTCACTCAGCGATCTGGACTTACAGGTTCCCGCAGCGTTCATGAGCCCGGCCGCAAAGTATCCAGAGGTTAGCTATTATCCCGACTTTAATCGCTTTTACAGTAAACATCCGCTAGCGGGCGAGCCTGATGATACTTCAGACGTACGTAACTGGACATTGCTCGTCAGCTATCAGTTCGACGGAGGTATTGTTAATTCGATTCAGCAGAGGCAGCTGACCTTGCTCGGCGAACTGATACTAGTGCTTTTATTAGCCTCACTGTTGCGTGTTTACCTGCAACGTCGCCTGACCCGTCCACTGGAACACCTCAAAGCCGGGGTTGAACAATTAAAATACGGCAATGGCAAAGTCTCAATTAGGCTGCACGATAATGATGAGCTGGGCCAGATGGCGCGGATTATAGAAGGCGTCGCAAAAGACCGTGCACAGTACATACAGGAACTTAAAAACCTCAATACGGCGATAGAACAGAGTAATGAATGTGTGGTAATTACCAACATCGACAGCAAAATAGAATACGTTAATCGGGCTTTCACTCAGGTTAGCGGTTATTCCAAAGCCGAGCTTATCGGCCAGAACCCTAAAATGTTGCAGTCAGGGACTACCGCGCCGGCGGTTTATAAAAAGCTCTGGGAAACTCTAACTGCCGGTAAAACCTGGCGCGGAGAATTACTTAACAAACGCAAAGACGGTACCAACTATCTGGTCTGGGCGACGATTACACCGGTTGTTGATCACAACAATCAGCTCACCCATTTTATCGGCGTTGAAGAAGATATTACCGAACGCAAAGCCGATGAGGAAAAACTGCAATTTCTGGCTTATTACGAGCCGCTGACAGCGTTGCCAAATCGATTCCATTTAAATGAGCTGCTACAACAGACCTTGCAGTCCCATGACGGTCAGCACTTTGGCTCGTTGTTACTTATTGATATGGACAGGCTGCAGCACATCAATGACGCCCGAGGTTATGAATTCGGGAGCGAGTTAATAAAAGCGTTTGCTAAACGTCTGAAAAAGGAATTAAAAGATCGCGAACACACGCTGGCTCACTTAGGTGCTGACGCTTTTGCGGTGTTATTGCCGGAAGAGTCGTTAAGTATAGCAGGTGCAAAACAAAAGGCCGAGGCTATCGGTAACCTGTTACTGGGTACCACCGAAGCACCTTTCCATATCGCTAACGAAGAGGTGAAAATATCGGCCAGTATCGGTTGCAGCATTTACCCCGAAAGCCAGCAACAACAACACACCAGCAATACCGCGGAGCGGATTATCCGGTCTGCAGAAACGGCAATGCACAAAGCCAAACAACAGGGCGGAAATAGCTTTTCGTTTTACAAGTCAACCTTCAGCCAACAGGTTCAGCAACAGTTTGAAATTGAAAAGAATTTAAGACAGGCCATACAAAACAACGAGCTTGAGCTCTATATCCAGTCGCAGTGTCTGAATAACGGTACCGTCATTAGTGGCGAAGCTTTGGTGCGCTGGCGTCATCCGCAACAAGGCATTGTATCGCCGGGCAAATTTATTCCGGTCGCGGAACAGTCCGATTTAATCGTAGCGGTTGATCGCTGGGTATTAACCCGTGTCTGTGAGCTACTGGCCGAGCTTCAGTTGCGGGGCAGGGAGCTGAGTATCAGTGTTAACATCAGCGCCCGCCATTTCCGAAAGTCGGATTTTGAAGACTGGATAGATGCGTTATTGTACGAGCATGGTGTCGAGCCAGCCATGCTGGTGCTGGAGGTGACCGAAGGGATACTAATTGACGATCTAGCCGATGTTGTAGTGAAAATGGAACGGCTGAGCTACAAAGGTCTGCAGTTTTCGATTGATGACTTTGGTACCGGCTATTCGTCTTTGGCTTACCTGAGTAAGCTGCCGGTCAGCGAGTTAAAAATTGATCAAAGCTTCGTGCGCGCGATCGGCGATCGTAAATCCGGAGACGGTGTCATAGAGGCTGTCGTTTCTTTTGCCAATCATATGGATATGCGGGTGGTCGCTGAAGGCGTAGAAACCAAAAAACAATGTGACTTTTTATTCAGTGCTGATGCCGATATTGTCTTACAGGGCTATTATTTTGCCCGCCCGGTAGCCGCAGCCACCTGGCAGGCATCGTTAACCTAAGCCCTGAAACAACTTAGTCCTGGTTAAGGCCGTATTGCGCTGCCAGTTTGTCGAAGTACGCTAAGTTTTGTTTTGTGTAGTCGCGCTTTTCGGTGTAAGCGCCGGCATAAAAATTCTTCTTAAACCCGTAAGCGACAATATCTTTCAGGCGCTGCAGCGGAATATCAAAGTTATCGACGGCTAACTGGTACTCATTGCTGACTGTGGTGCGTGATACCAGTCGGTTATCAGTACAAATAACGGTTGCCAGGCGATGCTCCAGCATGTGTTTAAAATTATGCTGCTTAATATCGCCAATGGCCGGATTAGTCTGCAGGTTACTGGTTAAGCACACTTCAATCGCTATCCGCTGGTCGGCAATGTAAGAGGCCAGCTTCTCGCTGTAGGCCTGTGGGTCCTTAATATCGGCATCCTCGATCATCCCTGGCGAAAACAACGAGTAGCCATGACCTAAGCGATCGGCGTGACACTGGGTCAGGGCCTCGAAAATGCTCTCTGCGCCATAGGCCTCGCCCGCATGGGCCGTTTTCAATAAAAAGTTCTCGTGCGCGTACTCGTAGATGTCTTTAAACTGACGCGCCGGATAGCCAATTTCCTGGCCGGCAATATCCAGCCCGACAATTGGAAGACCTTCTTCATCGCGCATACGGACGCTGGCACGCACCAGTTCCATGGCTGCGGTTCGTATGACTTGCATAGGCTCGAAGTCACGCAGCTGCTGGAACAACTGTGTGTAGTATGGTGAAAAGCCTTTTTTACCAAACATCCGCATGGCACAGTTGATAATGCCATAATGAAATGGCGGCTTGTCGCCGTTAATCACATCAGTTTGCCGGTTGTACTCATTTTTCGCGCGACTTAAGCCATCGTTGACTACCCGCATGATGGTGTCAAAAGTAACCCCATTGGCCGGATTCATCAATAACTGTGGTGCGAACCTCACCTCAATATAGTTAACGCCTTCCTGCTGATTATCAATCGCAAGCTCATAGGCGGCTTGCTCCAGATTCTCCAGATCGCGTAACACTGCGCAGGTGTACTGAAAACCATTCAGATACTCGCCCAGGTTGTTGTAGTGCGATTTAAAAACCTTTTCGAATAAACCCTCTTCGGTATAACTGGGCAGTTCGATATCGGCGCGTCTGGCCATATCAATCAGACTACTAACACGCAGACTGCCGTCTAAATGCAGGTGCAAATCAGCTTTGGGAATGGCTTTAATAAATTCAGCGGGGTATTGCATAAACGAGGCTCCTCGGTAAAACTGATGATGAGCATAATGACATAAATACTTTTTTCCATACAGTCATCAGAAAAAGAAACGCTATGGCCTCCTTGTATTTTACTTACTCGGCGATGAATGCCGGCAAAAGCACGTCGCTGTTACAAGTGGCGCACAATTACGAAGAGCGGAACCAGTCGGTTTTATTAATGACACCGCTTATTGATGATCGCAGCGGCGCCGGGACGATCGCTTCGCGACTGGGAATAAGCCGTTCGGCAATAAGTTTTACCAGTCAGTGCAATTTGGTGGATAAGGTTCTCTGCCAGCATCACCAGCAGCCGGTCGACTGCCTGTTACTTGATGAGGCACAATTTCTGACAGAACAACAGGTCTGGCAGCTCAGTAGCCTGGTGGACCGCTATGATATTCCGGTAATGTGCTATGGCATCCGGACTGACGCTTTTGGCAATGCCTTCCCCGGCAGCGCCGTACTGCTGGCGGTGGCAGATAAACTGATTGAGATGAAGACCATTTGCTATTGTGGACGCAAAGCCACCATGTCGTTGCGCGTGGATGCAGACGGCGAAGCGGTTACTATGGGTCAGCAAATTGCCATTGGTGGTAATGAGCGTTATTTATCCTGTTGCCGCAAACACTGGAAAGAAGCGATGGGAATTGGTTAGACAGCCTATGGTTAAAACGCCTATAATTGCGACATCTTAAGCAATGATAAAGGCGCACTCATGCAACAGCTGACATTAATTCGCCCTGATGACTGGCATCTTCATTTACGTGACGGCGCGTTATTGAACAGCACTGTGCCAGCGTCGGCCCGGGTTTTTAACCGCGCTGTGATTATGCCTAATCTGGTCCCGCCAGTAACCACAGTCGCTATGGCGCTGGATTACCGGCAGCGAATCATGTCAGCTTTACCGCCCTCCATGAGCTTTGAACCCATGATGGCCCTTTACTTGACGGCTGAAACCAGTGCCGCCGAAGTGGCGAAAGCCGCCAGCGATCCGCATATCATTGGTTTTAAACTTTACCCGTCGGGGGCGACCACTAACTCTGCCGCCGGGGTTAAGTCTGTAGAAGCGCTGGCGCCGGTTTTGGAAGCTATGCAGGAACATCAGGTACCATTGCTGGTTCACGGTGAGGTAACTGACGGCGATATCGATATTTTTGACCGCGAAAAGGTTTTTATCGATCGTCACCTGGTGCCAATAACCACACAATTTCCGGCGTTGTCGCTGGTACTTGAACACATCACCACCGGCGATGCGGTGGACTTTGTCAGCCAGGCTAACGATAAGGTCGCAGCGACCATAACCCCACAGCATCTGTTAATGAACCGTAATGACCTGCTGGTTGGCGGCGTACGCCCTCACAACTACTGTCTGCCGATTTTAAAGCGTCGCGAACATCAGCAGCGTTTGCAGCAGGCGGCTTTGTCCGGCAGTCCGAAATTTTTCCTCGGTACCGATTCCGCCCCCCATGTGAAAGCGAACAAAGAAACCTCCTGTGGCTGTGCCGGCTGTTATTCAGCGCCGGCTGCGATTGAGTTGTATGCGGAGTTTTTTAGTCAGCATGATGCGTTGGATAAACTGGAGAACTTTGCATCACGTTTTGGTGCAGAATTTTATGGTCTGCCGTTAAATCAGCAGCGACTGACGTTAACGCGCAGTGAATGGGCGGTTCCGCAAAGTTTAGAAACCGCTGACGGTAGCATCGTGCCGTATTATGCCGGGCAGTCATTGCAATGGCAGCTGGCAGAACTAGGCTGAACATAATTTGTTGTCTTTTATTAACTTTACTGTAAAATCTTCGAGTATAACTATAACAAAAATTGAATAGAGGAAGAATAGTGCGGTTCGGAGCGTCTCGTGCGCGTTCTGGTGAATACCGGATAATCTTACATTGGGGAACCCACCAGCTGCGACTACTTGTGTTGCGGCATACAAAGCATGAACAGCAGCCTGAAGTCGTAATAAACGATACCTTCAAAATTTCATCCAGCGATTTTTCTGACGCCTTGCAGCGTTGCTCGCAGAAGTACCATAAGCTCGATCTTGCCCATTCACCCACCGAATTGTTATTAGGTATTGGCCATTATCAGGCGATCGCGGTCGATCGCCCTGATTTGCCCGAGCAGGATATTGCCCCCGGACTGGCTTTTCAACTGGGCGAACTGGTTGAACTACAGCCGGAAGATATGGTGACGGATTACTACGAATTGCCCTATCAGCCTTCCGGTCAGGATAAAATCATAGCGATTGTAGCCAACAAAAACGAACTGAGCGAATGGATCCAGGCGGCTATGAAGCTCGACTGGGATGTCACAAAAATATCCATCGTCGAATTGCAGTTAAAAAAGTTGCATGATGCAGCAGATAGAGCCCGCTTGTATGTTTACCCTCTCGATAATGGCGGCTACCTGGCACAAATTTATCAACAGGGACAGCTTTGCTTCTCGCGGGCATTGCGGGGCCTTAAGTCAATTAGCGATTATAGTAAGGATGAAATCGAGGTGGGTGCGCTAGAACCTATGGCTACCGAGCTACAGCGTTCTATGGATTATTTTGAAAGCCAGCTACGCCAACCGCCGGTAAAAAATGTCTGTTTAGCAATTAAACACCCACAGATGGACGCGGTAACCAAGGCACTGGAAGACTTACTGGCGGTTGATGTCGGCATGTTCGATTATTTGCCCTGGATGAGTGAGTTGTGCGAAGGTGACTTAAGCGATATTGAAGCGCTGGCTGCGGTGTTGCCGGATGAAAATGAGCAGTCTCAACAGGAGGCGTCATCATGAAGCAAAACGTTAACCTGTTGCGCGCCGAACTGAAACCTACGGTCCAGCGCATTACATTGCCGCGGGTGGTGGCCATTGGCCTGGCGCTTATGGTGCTCAGCAGTTTAGGCTGGGCTTATACCGCCTGGCTTAATGACGGAAGCCAGCAAACTCTTAAAACGGTTAACCAGCGTCTTGAGCAGACCCAACAACAGCAACAACAGTTGCAGCAACAGCTGGATGACCGCCAGCCCAGTCAGCAACTGCTAGAGCGGTCGGAACAGCTGGATGAACAAATCAGCGCCCAACGACAATTAAATCAACGCTTAGAGGGGCAAAAACCCGAGCAGCTTACACTGCCTGATCGGTTAATGGCAGAGCTGTATGCAGTGGATATTGAAGGCCTCTGGCTGACTGAGTTTTCGTCCAGTCGTGCCGGAGTCTCGTTAACCGGCAAGGCGATACAAGCCAACTTATTACCGCGCTGGATGCGCCGTTTTCAGCAGCAACAGTTGCTGGCGCGCAGCCGTTTTGCAGTGGTGGATCTGGACAACGATGAACAGGGTTACCAGACCTTCAGCCTGAGTAATACGCTGGCCAGCGAAAGCGATAGCTCTGGTGATGCTTCCGGTGCACCGGAACAGGAGGGGCAGTAATGGAATCGCTGCTGCAGCAATGGCAAACCTGGAGTGAAAAGTTCCGCGATCAGCCTCGTGAGCGGCGTATATTAATTGCTGTCGCAATTTGGCTTCTGGTCAGTCTGCCGTTGTTGAGTTACGGGCTTATGCCCAATTTACAGGCTAAGCAAAGTGCTGAGCAAGAAGCTCAGACCGCGCAACAGCAAATTGCACAGTTAAAAAATACGATAGAGCAACTGCAGCAAAAACTGAAGACGAATGTTGATAAGCCGGTACTGGAGCAAATTGAGCGGAAAAGTCGGCGCCTGGATGCGGTAAAACAAGAAACGGATCAATATACCTTACTGGACAAGACACAGCGGCAGCAGTTTTTGCAGGACAGTTTGAGTTACACTGATGCCATCGATCTGTTACAGCTGGAATCAAGTTCACCTGAGCGGTTGTCAGATGAGTCCTCGGCGAGCTTATACCAGCATCGGATTTCGGCCATTTATCAGGGCAACTTTAGCGAACTGATGGTGTTTTTTAAACAGTTGCGGCAGCAGCACCCTAACGTGCAGTGGTTTTCTTTTGACTACCAGGTAATGGACTACCCGCAAGCGGAAGCCCGTATCGTCTGGCAACTGCTAAGTACCGATAAGGAGATTATCGGTGGTTAAGCAGGCAATCACAGTCATTAGCGGGCTTGCTGCGCTGGTGGCGTTTACGGCCGGAGCCGGCGACCCGACCCGGCCGCATGACTGGAGCGCCAGTCAGACCGTAGCAACTGCCACAGCTGA